>CAZJGZ010000027.1:0-22303 GCA_964545695.1 uncultured Ectothiorhodospiraceae bacterium
TCGGCGAGAGGCCGCGAACCGTGGTTGCACGGCTGGAGTAGCGCAACGTATGGCCAAGAGGATATCAGCCGCCCACAGGGGCCGTTTGCTGGCACTCGGTTCCGTGGCGTCGTTTGCCGTCATCCCGCTCCTGGGGCGGCTCAGCTATGACGACGGGGCAACCCCCGGCATGGTCATCCTGACCCGACTGCTGTTCGGTGCCATCGGGGCTGCACTCGCGGTCTGGTTGCTGCGGCGGCGCTGGTCGATACCGCGGCGCGACTGGCTCGGCACCGGCATCGTCTGTGTCGCCTGGATCTTCGTCACCGTCGGCTACATGGCCTCCTACTACTACATCCCGGTCAGCCTCGCGGTGCTGATTTTCTTCACCTTTCCCGTGCTGATCGCGCTGGTCGGACCGCTGGTCGCCCGCCAGCGCCCCGAACCCGTTACGCTGAGTGCGGCCCTGCTGGCCTTCGTCGGCTTGACGCTCGCCCTCGGGCCGGATGTGGGGGAACTGGACTGGCGCGGGTGTGCGCTCGCCTTCGGCGCCGCGGTCGGCGGTGCGACCACGTTCCTGGTCAGCCAGCGCCTGATCGTCGAGCAGGACCTGTTCGCCTTCAGTTTCCATCTCCACCTGGTCTGCTTCTTGACGGTCCTCCTCGGCTACAGCGTGTTCGGCTTGCCGGATGTGCCCTTGAGCATTGCCGGCTGGGTGCCGCTCGCGGGAATCGCGGTCTTTTACGCCGCGGCCATGCTGATGCAATTCGGCGCCATCCGTTTCGCCGGTCCGGCCCGGGCATCGGTCGTGTTCAATGTCGAGCCGGTGCTGACCATGCTCGGCGCGGCCCTGATCCTGGGGGAGCTGCTTGGCGCCTGGCAGATCGGCGGGGCCGCACTGGTGATCGCGGCCGTGCTGCTGTCAACGCAGGCGCGGCAACCGGCCTGAGAACCCGCTTCGATTGCTGGTGGCGCAGCGGGCGCTGTGGCTCTCGCGCCACAGACAATGACGCGACCGCGCCCGATCGTTATCATGTACGGATTATGCTTGGCGCGGCAGTGGGCCATCAGGCGAAAACCACGGAAACGGGATGCAGATGACTGGAAAATCACACTACGACCTGGATGATCTCGTCGCCTGCGGCCACGGGCAGCTGTTCGGACCGGGGAATGCGCAGTTGCCGGTCGACAACATGTTGATGTTCAATCGCATTACGTCGATCACCGACCAGGGCGGTGATTTCGGCAAGGGGCTGGTCGAGGCCGAACTGGATGTGCACCCGGAGCTGTGGTTTTTCCATTGCCATTTTCCCGGTGACCCGGTCATGCCGGGGTGTCTGGGACTGGATGCGCTGTGGCAGTTGCTCGGCTTCTATCTGGGCTGGACGGGCGCGCCGGGCAAGGGCCGGGCACTCGGGGCCGGTAACGTGAAGTTCACGGGGCAGATACTGCCGCACAACGAACTGGTCCGGTATCGTCTCGACATCAAGCGCGTCATCCGCCGCGGGTTGACCATGGGTCTGGCCAGCGGATCGGTGACCGTGGACGGCAAGGTGATCTATCGGGCGGACGAGCTGAAGGTGGGGCTGTTCGAGGATCCGGTCAACGCGCTGTAACGGGGTTTGCCGGGTTCATCCCGGGTTGGCCCTCCTGCGAAGAGCGGAGCCACGCGGCAATCTTCAGCGAATGCCGGACGGCCAATGATCGACGAGGAGACAGCTGTGCGACGTGTCGTAGTAACGGGTCTGGGTATCGTGTCCTGTCTGGGCAATGATCGCGACAGCGTGACGACTTCGCTGCGCGAAGGGCGCTCGGGCATTCGCTATAGCGAGGAGTACGCCGAAAAGGGGCTGCGGAGCCGGATTGCCGGGCGTCCGGAAATCGACCTGGATGAGCGCATTCCGCGGAAACCGCGCCGATTCATGGGCGATGCGGCTTCCTACGCCTATGTGGCGATGGAGGATGCCGCGCGCAGTGCCGGGCTTGATCCTGCCAACCTCGCCGATCCGCGCATCGGCCTCATCGTGGGGTCGGGCGGTTGCTCCACCTCGTATCTGGTCAATGCGGCGGACACGCTGCGGGAACGGGGTGTGCGCAAGCTCGGCGGTTTTCTGGTGCCAAAGGTCATGGGCAGCACCACCTCGGCCTGCCTGGCGACACCGTTCGCCATCAAGGGCGTCAACTATTCGATCTCCTCCGCCTGCGCCACCAGCGCGCACTGCATCGGCAGCGCCATGGAGCAGATCCAGCTCGGCAAGCAGGATATCGTCTTTGCCGGAGGCGGTGAGGACGAGCACTGGTCCCTGACCATGCTGTTCGACGGCATGGGCGCGTTGTCCTCGCGCTATAACGACACGCCCGAGCGCGCGTCACGGCCCTATGATCGCGACCGCGATGGCTTCGTGATCGCCGGTGGTGGCGGCATGCTCGTGGTCGAGGAACTGGAGCATGCGCGCGCACGGGGTGCCCCCATCCTCGCCGAGATCACCGGCTACGGGGCGACCTCGGATGGTCATGACATGGTCGCGCCGAGTGGCGAGGGTGCCGTGCGCTGCATCCGCCAGGCGCTTGCCAACGTGTCCGGGCCGGTCGACTACGTCAATGCGCACGGCACCAGTACACCCGCCGGTGACGTGACCGAGCTCAATGCCATCCACGAGGTGTTCGGCGACACCATGCCGCCGGTCTCGTCCACCAAGTCACTGACCGGGCATTCACTCGGTGCCGCCGGCGTGCAGGAAGCCATTTACTCGCTGCTCATGATGGCTGGTGATTTCATCGCGGCAACGGCGAACGTGGAAAACCTGGATCCGGAGGCGGAAGGCCTGAATGTGGTGACCGATCGGCGTGACGGCGTGACGCTGAATACGGTGATGTCCAACAGCTTCGGTTTCGGTGGCACCAACGCCACCCTCGTGTTTTCCCGCTTCGCCGACTGACGCGCGTCACCCCTGTACACGGCCATTGGCGTCGATGCTGTACAGACGCGTTCGGACCGGATCGAGCGGCGCCGCAATCGAGCGCGGCAGCGCCCGGCGGGCCAACAGGCCGCGCAATATCCAGCGCCGGTCGGCGCCATTCAGCCGTGGCCGCGCGAAGGGATCGTGCGGCTTCGTCGCGCGCAGATGCTCGACGATGCACCACCCACCCCGCACGATGAGCCGGATCTCGGCGGCGAAACGGCCGCGTAGTCGCTGGGGCAGGTCCGCCCCCTCGTAGAGCCACCAGGCAGCCCGTTCCACCTGCTCGCCGAACAGCGTCTGGACACCCGGATCGGCCCGGCCCGCGCGCAATTGTTCCGGGCTGACGCCGTGGCGGACGAGGTCGCTTTCCGGGATGTAGAGGCGATCGCGCTCGACCCAGTCCTGGTGGAAATCCTGCAGGAAATTCAGCAGCTGAAGTGCGGTGCAGATGTTGTCGCTGGCACGCAGATTCGCCGGCGTGGCCTCGTCGGCGAGGGCCAGCAGGAGGCGGCCGACGGGGTTGGCCGAGCATTCACAGTAATCCAGTACGTCCTCGAACGTGGCATAGCGCGAGGTCGTCACGTCCTGGCGGAAGGCGCTCAACAGGTTGCGGAAGGGCTGGTCGGGCAGCTCGAAGCGCGCGATCGCATCGGCGAGCGCGAGCCACAGCGGTTCGTCCGGCGGGTGCCCGGCCAGCGTATCGTCGAGGCGCTGCTCCATCGTGTCGAGCGCCTGCAGACGTTCTACCGCCGACAGCTCGCCTTCATCGGCCCAGTCATCCGCCCGGCGGGCAAAGACGTAGATAGCGGCAACCGGCTGGCGCAGGCGGCGCGGCAGGAGCGTCGAGGCGACGGGGAAGTTCTCGTAATGCGCAGCGGCTTCCCGTTGGCACGCGCGGTAGGCGTCAGCGTAGTCCATGCCGCCTCGCGTGGTAGACTCTGCCGCATCCGTTTGCCGTGGAAGAGGTTGCCATGCGCCGTTTTCTCCGTGCCTTCGCCATCGGTCTGCTGATCGGTGGGCTCGCCGGCCTCTGGCTGGGTATCAATATCGGGCGCGATCAACCGCTGCTGTCGAATCCGCTCGCGACCGCGGCGGGCATGCAAGCGACCGAAATCACGGACGTGCGCCGGACCGGTTGAGGCAGCCGCGACTCACTCGTTGCTGCGGCGGGACGCCTCGCGCTCGCTCGCGTCACCAGCAGTGTCGTCGTCCGCCGCGGTATCGCCAGCAGTGGTTTCTCCGGCCGAGGTATCGCCGGAAGCATCATCCTGCGTCCCTACCTGCGCTTTCGCCTGACCGTCGCCCTGCGTGACCTGTCGCGTGGTCGTGTCGATCGGCGTCAGCTCGTCGAGTTCCTTGCGCGGCTGGATGCCCATTTCGGTAAAGCGGCGCGCGCTCGGCAGCAGCTGATGCTCGAGTGAACCGACCGCGCGGTTGTAGTTGTCCACGCTCGTGCGCAGGTTCTTGCCCACCTTCCCCAGATGCTCGGTGAACGTCACCAGGCGCTCGTACAGCGTGCGTCCCTCCTGGCGAATGCGCTCGGCGTTCTCGGCCACGGCCTGCTGACGCCAGCCGAAGGCGATGGTCTTGAGCAGGGCGACCAGGTTGTTCGGCGTGGCCAGGATGACCTTCTGCCGCAGCGCCTCTTCCTGCAGCTCGGGGTTGATGTCCAGCGCGGCGCCGAGAAACTGCTCGCCCGGGATGAACAACACGACGAACTCGGGTGAGCGTTCGAACTGGGACCAGTACGCCTTGGCGGACAGTTCGCGCACCTTGTCGCGGACATGGCGGGCGAAGCGCTGCATGTGGCGGTGGCGTTCGTCCGGATCGGCGGACTGGGTCGCACTGATGTAGGCGTCGAGCGGGGTCTTGGCGTCGACGACGATCTCGCGCGCTTCCGGCATGCGCACGATCAGATCGGGTCGGCTGGTGCTCTCGGTCCCGGTGGCGTTCTGCCCGGAGGCGGTCTGCTGTTCGTCGAAGTCGCAGTGCTCGACCATGCCGGCGAGTTCGACCACCCGGCGCAGGGTCAGCTCGCCCCACTGGCCCCGGATCTCGGGGCGGCGCAGGGCCTGCACGAGATTGGCCGTTTCCGCCTGCAGGTTGGACTGGGTTTCCGCCATCGCGCGCAGATGCTGGGCCAGGGAGCCGTAGGCCTCCTGGCGCTCCTTCTCGATCTGGCGCAGCTGCTGGTCCGTCTTCTCGAGCTGGTCGCGGATCGGCTTGACCAGGTTTTCCACCGCCTGCTCGCGCTTGGACAGTTCCTGCTTGGCCCCTTCCTGATACTGCTTGAGGTTCTGTTCCGCGAGCTGGAGGAACTGGCGGCTGTTGCGTTCGAGTACCTGGCTGGAGATGTGGGCGAACTGTTCCGAGAACTGCTGCTTGAGGTTTTCCGTTTCCTGCAGGAGGCCGATGCGGACTTCGATCTCGCCCTGGAGCCGGGCGTTGTCCTGTTCCAGTTCACGCACGCGGCGCCGGAGCACGAAATAGGTGATGCCCCAGCCGGCGATACCGGCGGTCACCACGGCGAGCGCAATCGCGAGGCCAACGGTGGAACTCATGCACGGCTCCCGGGTTGCTCATCTGGACGCTGCGGACCCGATACGTGCTGCCAGAGATCGCCCGGCTGCTCCAGCATGCCGTCGGCCTGCCAGTCGGCCGGGTTCGTGCCCGGTTCCAGGTAGCCGAACAGGGCGACCAGGGTGCGGGTGCCGGCCGCGCGTCCGGCGACGATGTCGCGCTCGGCATCACCGACATAGACGGTGCGCCCGGTGGGCACGGCGACCAGTTCGCAGGCGTGGTGGATCGGTGCCGGGTCCGGCTTGTTGCGGCTCAGGGTATCGCCGGAGACCACACAGGCCGCCGTGTCGCTGAGGCCGAGGCCGTCGAGCAGGGCCGTGGTCAACCAGCCCGGCTTGTTGGTAACGATGCCCCAGCGCATGTCGCGTGCGGTGATCTCGGCCAGCAGCTCCGTCATGCCGGGGAAGGGCAGCGACTCGCGGGCAATGTCATCGGCGTAGCGCGCGAGGAAGTCGCCTCGCAGGCGGTCGTGTTCGGTCGCGCTCAGGCCGTCACCGAACGCGAGCCGCAGCAGCCCGGCCGCGCCGTTCGATACGTGCGGGCGGATGCGTGCATAGGGCAGGGCCCGTCCGCCCTCGGCGACGACCAGCTCGTTCAGCGCGCGCGCCATGTCCGGGGCCGTATCCACCAGCGTGCCATCGAGGTCGAACAGGACCAGCTCCGCCTCAGTCATCGTCGGTCTCCGGCTTGTAGGCGGCCAGCAGGTAATTGATATCGGTGCGGGCATCCAGTCGGCACTGCCGCAGCACCGGGTTGTAGCGCATGCCGGTCACGGCCCGGACCTCCAGGCCGCAGGCGCGATTCCAGGCGGCCAGTTCGGCCGGGCGGATGAGGCGCGCATAGGTGTGGGTGCCGCGTGGCAGCACGCCGAAGACGTATTCCGCCGCGCCGATGGCGAACAGGCCGGCCCTCGGCGTGCGGTTGATCGTCGACCAGACCACGACACCGCCGGGGCGGAGCAGGCGCGCGCAGGCGTCGACGATGGCCGCCGGGTCGGGCACGTGTTCCAGCATCTCCATGCACGCGACCACGTCGAAGGTCCCTGCCTCGGCAGCCGCCAGATCCTCCGCTGCCTGGCAGCGGTAGTCGATCGCCAGACCGCTGACGCCGCTGTGCTCGCGGGCGGCGTCGAGCGCTTCCGCGGACAGGTCGATGCCGACCACATCGGCGCCTTCGGCGGCCAGGGATTCGGTCAGGATGCCGCCGCCGCAGCCGACATCGGCGATGCGTCGGCCGTGCAGATCGCCGCATTGCTGGCGGATCCATGCCAGCCGCAGCGGGTTGATGTCGTGCAGCGGACGCGAGGGGCCGGCGGGGTCCCACCAGTCCCTGGCGAGCTCGGAGAAGTGCGCGAGCTCGGCGGCATCGGCATTGACCCCGCCTTGCGGTCCAGCGTCATCCTGCGGCTTCACGCGCTGTACCTCCGGGTCACGATCCGCTGATCCGCTGACGCCAGTCGCGGGCGCGTGCCACGAGCGCCTGTGCGTCCACGGCCTTGAGCTGACCCTCCGCGACCAGTTGCTGGCCATTCACCCACACCTCGCGCACGTGCTGACGCCCGGTGGCATAGACCAGCTGGGAGGTGATGTCATGGACCGGTTGCGTGTCGACCTGGTTCAGATCGATGGCGATCATGTCGGCGGCCTTGCCCACCTCCAGCGACCCGCAGATCGTGTCCAGACCGAGGGCGCGGGCACCATTGATCGTGGCCATGCGCAAGGCCACACGCGCCGGCACCGCGGAGGCGTCCCGGGCGACGGCCTTGGCGAGCAGTGCCGCGGTGCGCATCTCGCCGAACAGATCGAGGTCATTGTTCGAGCTGGCGCCGTCCGTGCCCAGCGCCACGTTGATGCCGCTGTCGATGAGTCGGCCCACCGGGCAGAAGCCGCTGGCGAGTTTCAGATTGGCTTCCGGACAATGGAGAACGTGGGTGCCGGTGCGGGCGACGAGCTCGATTTCCTCGTCCGTCAGCGCGGTCATGTGCACGGCCAGGAAAGCCGGCGACAGCAGCCCCAGACGTTCCAGACGCGCCAGCGGACGCTCGTCGTTCGACTCCACCGCTGCCGTGCACTCACCCTGGGTTTCATGCACATGCATGTGGACCGGGACGTCCAGCTCATCGGCATACATGCGGATGCGCTCGAGCGGTTCGTCCGAGACCGTGTAGGGCGCATGCGGGGCGAATGCGGTGCTCACCAGCGGATGGCTGCGGTAGAGATCGTGCAGCGCGAGTCCCTTCTCCAGGTACTGATCCGGACCATCGGCGTAGGGCGTCGGGAAGTCGAGCATGATCATGCCGACCACGGCGCGCATGCCGAAATCGGCCGCGCGCGCGGCCGTCGTCTCGCCGTGGAAGTACATGTCCTGGAAGCAGGTCGTGCCACCGAGCAGCATTTCGGCCATGGCCAGGTCGACACCGTCGTGCACGAACGCCTCGTCCACCCAGCGACCCTCGGCCGGCCAGATGTGCTGCTGCAGCCATTCCATCAGCGGCAGATCGTCGGCGAGCCCGCGGAACAGGGACATGGCCGCGTGCGTATGGGTGTTGATCAGCCCGGGCATGAGGGCATGACCCGGCAATTCGACGGGTTGCAGGTCGGGATAGCGTGGCCCGGCCTCCGCCCGCGGGAGGATATCGGCAATGCGGCCATCGCGTACGGCGATCACGTGATCTTCCAGGACGCGATCGGACGCATCGACGGTCACGATCCAGTCCGGCGCGAGCAGGAAATCGGGGCGGCGGGCGGGGGCCTCGGTCATGCGCGAACGATACCGGCAGCACTGCGCCCGGACAAGCGCAGCGTGCCACTGCGCGTTTGCATGCGGGGGCTGGCGCGGCTACACTTCGCGACCCGCTGCGAAGCGGGTATCGATCCATAACTCCTTGCCTCACCGGCAGAACCCGGGAGGCATAATCCGCAAGGAGCCGATTTTGCGACATTACGAAATCGTGTTTCTGGTCCACCCTGACCAGAGCGAACAGGTGCCCAACATGATCGAACGCTACCGCTCGATCATCGAGAATTCCGGCGGCACCGTCCACCGTCTCGAGGACTGGGGCCGGCGGCAGCTGGCGTACTCCATCAACAAGATCCACAAGGCGCATTACGTCCTGCTCAACGTCGAGTGTGACGCCGAGTCGCGTGACGAGATCGAGAGCGCATTCCGCTTCAACGATGCCGTGCTGCGTCATCTGGTCTTCGCGCGCCCCGGCGCCGAGACCGAGCCGTCACCGCTCGCGAAGAAGGAAGACAAGCGCGGCGATACCGATCGCAAGGCTGCCCGCCAGGCGTCATCCGACGACGACGCAGCCGAGACGTCCGGCGAGACCGCCGACGCCGATAGCGCCAACTGAACCGGATCCGGAGGAGCCAACCATGTCCCGTTTTTTCCGCCGGCGGAAATTCTGCCGTTTTACTGCCGATGGCGTCGTCGAGATCGATTACAAGGATATCGAGACGCTGAAGAACTACGTTACCGAGACGGGCAAGATCGTGCCCAGCCGTATTACCGGCACCAGTGCCAAGTATCAGCGGCAGCTGTCGAAGGCCATCAAGCGCGCACGCTATCTGGCGCTGCTGCCCTACAGCGACAGCCACCAGTAGCGGCAGGCACTGCGGGCCGGCAGGATCATTGCCGGTCCGCCAGTACCACGGACCCATGAAGACGCTCGCCGCATGGATCATGCGTGGGCCGACGCAGGCCGCAGCGCTCGCAGCGTCGGCGCTGCTCGTCGGTCTCGTGCTGCCACCCTTTGTCTGGCTCAGCGCCGCGATCATTGCGCTCGTGGTGCTGTGCGCGGGCACGGCCGGTGCGGTGCGCGCCGTGGTGCCGGCACTGCTGGTCGCCGTGGGCGGCGGCTGGCTGGCCACGGGGTCGCCGCAGACCATGGCGCTGGTGGCCCTGGCGAGCTGGCTGCCGGTGCTCCTGGTCGCGGGTACGCTGCGCGCCACGATCCGGCTCGACCTCGCCCTGCTGGCGGCGGTCGGGCTGGGCTGGTCGATCGTGCTCGGAATCCACGCCGTGGTCGCGGACGCCGGCGCCATGTGGCAGGAGTTGCTGACCGGGGTCATGTCGCCCGCGCAGATGGCGGAAGACCTCGATGTCGACGCCGAGCGCATGCGGGAGCTGGTCGAGCAGGTCGCACCCCTGATGACGGGGTTTGTGGCCACCTCGACCGTGGTCAGCAGCATCACCGCGACATTTCTGGCGCGCTGGTGGCAGGCTGGCCTGTATAATCCGGGCGGATTCCGCGAAGAGTTTCACGGACTGCGCCTGGGGCAGACCGCGGCCATGGTTACCGCCGGTATCATGGCACTGGCGGCGTTCACCGAGTCCGCGCTGATCTTCAGCCTGGCGCTGGTGGCCTGCTCGGTCTACGTGATCCAGGGCATTGCCGTGATCCATGGCGTGGTGAGCGCGCGCCAGATGCACTGGGGCTGGCTGGGCGGTATGTACGTACTCACCGTCGTGCTGTTTCTGCAAATGGCGCTGGCGCTGATCGTGGTCGGCATCATCGATGCCTGGGCGGACCTGCGGCGTCGCGGGGCCGGTCCGGCAAACTGATCATTCAACAGGTGAAGCGGGGTTGGAACCCCGTTCGGGAGTGGGAATCATGCAGGTCATTCTCGTCGAGAGCGTGAACAATCTCGGCCGGCTCGGGGACGTGGTCGACGTCCGCTCCGGCTATGCCAGGAACTATCTGCTGCCGCGCGGTATCGCGCGCATGGCAACGCCGGAGAATCGGCAGGAGCTGGAGGCCCAGCGCGCGGAGCTCGAGCGCCTGGAAAAGGAGAAGCTGGCAGACGCGGAGAAGCAGCACGCCGCGCTGGATGGACAGCGCGTGACCATCAAGGCCCGTGTCGGCGCCGAAGAGAAGCTGTTCGGCTCGGTCAGCGCCGGCGACATCGCCGATGCGCTGTCGGCAGCCACGGGGATCGAAGTCGAGAAGCGCGACGTGCGCCTGCCCGAAGGGCCGCTGCGGACGACGGGCGAATTCGAACTGACCGTGCACGTCCACAACGACCTGGACGCCGCCATCACGGTCGTTGTCGAGGCCGACGACGAGGGCTGAGCCGCGCGCGGCCCCATGCAACGGTGGCCGCAGTCGGGCGGGCCCGGGCGCCCGTGCTGCGACCGGGCCGCGCTCATGCCCCGGACGTCATCGGGCTGGCCGTTATCATGTCGGCAGCCGGACAACGGTAACGGCGACGTCCCGGTCACGTATCGAGGCGCGTACCGAGGGAGGGAATCATGTCGGACATGATGCCCGCGATGAACGCGGATTCGGCGGCCGGATCACCGCGCGTGCCGCCGCACTCCGTGGAAGCCGAGCAAGCGGTACTCGGCGGCCTGATGCTCGCCAACGATGCCTGGGATCGTGTTGCCGATCGCGTTTCCGAGGAAGACTTCTATCGGCGCGAGCACCGGCTGCTGTTCCGTGCGATCGGCGAACTGGCCGATGCCGATCAGCCCCGCGATGTCGTCACGGTCTCCGAGTGGCTGGCCCAGCGCGGTGAACTCGACAGCGTCGGCAATCTGGCCTATCTCGGCCAACTCGCCCAGGAAACCCCCAGCGCCGCCAACATCGTCGCGTACGCCGATATTGTGCGCGAGCGTTCCATCCTCCGGCAGCTTATCGCGATCAGCAACGAGATCGCCGCCGATGCCTTCGCGCCGCAGGGGCGCACCAGCAAGGAGGTGCTCGATCACGCGGAAGCGCGCGTGTTCGCCATCGCGGATCAGGGCAGTCGGTCGCGCCAGGGCTTCATCAACATCAAGCGGGTGCTGTCGTCGACGCTGGATCGCATCGACACCCTGTTCCAGAGCGATTCGCCGATCACCGGCATGTCCACCGGCTTCGATCAGCTCGATGAGCTGCTCTCCGGTCTCCAGCGTTCCGATCTGGTGATCATTGCCGGCCGGCCGTCGATGGGCAAGACCAGTTTCGCCATGAACATCGCCGAGCACGTCGCGCTGACCGAGCAGGAGCCGGTGGCCGTGTTCTCGATGGAGATGCCCGCCGAACAGATCGCGACGCGCATGATCTCGTCGCTTGGCCGCGTGGAATTGCAGAAGCTGCGCTCGGGGCAGATCGGTGACGCGGACTGGCCGCGGATCCACTCGGCGATCGCGTTGCTGTCGCAGAAGTCGCATCTGTACGTGGACGACACGCCCGGGCTGACGCCATCGGAACTGCGCGCGCGGGCCCGGCGCCTCAAGCGTGAGCATGGCCTGTCACTGATCCTGGTCGACTACATCCAGTTGATGCAGGTTGGCGGCGGCACCGAGAACCGCTCGACGGAATTGTCCGAAATCTCCCGCTCCCTCAAGGGCCTGGCGAAGGAGCTCGAGGTCCCGGTGGTGGTGCTGTCCCAGCTCAACCGCTCGCTCGAACAGCGCACGGACAAGCGACCGGTGATGTCCGATCTGCGCGAGTCGGGCGCCATCGAGCAGGACGCGGACGTGATCGTGTTCATCTACCGCGACGAGGTGTACGACGAGGACAGCCCGCAGAAGGGGACGGCCGAGATCCTCGTGCGCAAGCAGCGTAACGGCCCCACCGGCACGGTCCGGCTGACCTTCCTGGGTCAGTACACCAAGTTCGAGAACTTCGTCCCCGAGGTGTACGCGGGGTGACGCCCAGGCTGGCCCACGCCCAACTCCACCCCGGCGCGCTGCGGCACAACCTCCGCGTTGCCCGCACGGCCGCACCGACCGCCCGGGTCATGGCCTGCATCAAGGCCGAGGGTTACGGCCACGGCCTGGCGTTCGTGGCTCGTACTGTCGCCGCCGAGGCGGACTCCCTCGCCATCGCCTGTGTCGGTGAGGGTGTGGCCCTGCGCGAGGCGGGTTTCACCGACCACCCGATCTGCGTGCTCAATGGCCCGGCGGACCGTGGCGAGCTTGCCGCCGCGCGCGAGTGGCGCCTCGAACCCGTGATCCATCAGCCATGGCAGGTTGCCGCACTGGCGGAGCTGCCGCCACCGGCCGATCTCCCGGTCTGGCTCAAGATCAATTCGGGCATGGGCCGGATCGGCATCCCGCCGGCGGAGGCGAAGTCGTGGCATGCGCGCCTGCAGGCCAGCCCGGCGGTTGCCGCAACAGGGCTGATGACGCACATGGCGTGCGCGGATGATCGCAGCGACGATTACACCCACCGGCAGTATGCGACCTTCGAGCAGGCCGGCGCCGGCCTGAGCGGTCCGCGCAGCGTGGCCAACTCGGCCTGCGTGCTGGGCTGGCCCGATACCCACGGCGACGTGGTGCGCCCCGGGATCATGCTCTACGGCTGTTCGCCCTTCGTCGAGGGCGCCGAATCGGCGCTGGGCCTGGAGCCGGCGATGACTCTGCGCGCGCCGCTGATCGGCATCAATCAAATGACGCGTGGCGACTTCGTCGGCTATGGCTGCACCTGGCAGGTGCCGGAGGACATGCCGGTCGGGGTGGTGGGTATCGGCTACGGCGACGGCTATCCGCGCGGTATCCACAATGGTACGCCGGCATTGCTGCGTGGGCAGCGGGTGCCGATTGTGGGCCGGGTATCGATGGACAAGATCACGATCGATCTGCGCGGTGTCGACGCGGCCGTGGGTGACGACGTCACCCTGTGGGGTCGCGGTTTGCCGGTGGAAGAGATTGCGACCGCTACCGGCACCATCGGCTACGAGCTGCTGTGTGGTGTTCACGGGCGTGTGCCCATGACGGTGACGGACTGAGAGCGATTCGGGCCACGCTTTTCCGCTTCGGCACGCGCGTGTATATTGACTCACGCTCACGAGCGCACAGGCGTTGCGGTCACTATTCGGACAGGAGGTACTTCATGCGAATGCTGCGGACCATCGGCGTCGGGGGACTGGTAGCCCTGTTCGCGATCGGCTGTGCGACGGTTGAACAGGAAATGTTCCGCGTCGACAGCGATCACCGAGGCGTGACCGAGTCAACGGATCCGCAGGGCAGCCTGCCACCGCTGTGGACCTTCGATACCGATGCGCCCTCCTATTCATCGCCGATCGTCACCCGCGACCTCGTGCTGTTCGGGGACAACGACGGGCGCATGTATGCCATTGACCGCGAATCCGGCGAAGAGGTCTGGAATCATCAGTCCGATGGCAACATCGAAGGCACGCCGGCCGTTGGTGATGGCGTGGTCTACTTCGGCTCCTGGGATGGCCTGATTCGCGCCCGCAATCTGGACGACGGCAGCGCGCTGTGGGAGTTCGAGACCGACGACCGCGTGTATTCCTCCCCGACCATTGCCGATGATCGCCTCTATATCGGCGCGGGTGATGGCCGTGTGCTGGCACTGGCGCGTGACAGCGGCGAACGGATCTGGGAGTTCGGCACGGGCGATGGCGTCTATTCCGCGCCCACCGTGGCGGACGGTCGCGTCTTCTTCGGCAGTCTCGACGGTGCGATCCATGCGCTGTCTGCCGATGACGGCAGTGAGCTGTGGCGCGTGCAGGCGGACGATGAAGAAGCCGTGTTCGCCACCCCGGCCAGCGACGGCGAAGTCGTGGCCGTCGGTGGGTACGATTCGACCATGTACCTGCTGGATGCCGAATCGGGCGATGAACTGTGGAACTTCCGCACCGGCGGGCGCATCTTTGCCTCGGCCGCGCTGACCGACACGCATGTGATCTTCGGCAGTGCGGATGGTTATGTCTACGCGATCGATCGCCAGACCGGACAGCGTACCTGGGAAGTCGACGTGGGCAGCCGGATCTACTCGTCCCCCGTCGTCACGCAGACCAGCGTGTTCTTCGGTGCACGCGACGGCCACCTGTATGCAGTGGACCGCGAAACCGGTCAGGAGCGCTGGCGCGCCGATCTGGGCGAGGAGGTGCATGCCACACCGGTCGTGCGTGATGGCCGGGTCTGGATTGCCACCGTCGACGGCAAGCTCCACGCCATCGAGTGATTCATGTCGGGACGGCGCCACGCGGGTGGCGCCGGCTCGGCGTTACCGATGGGGTAGCGTCACTCCTCCAGATGCGCGAGCTTGCCGCTCACGCCGTCCCAGTCCGCGGCATCTTCCGGGGGTTCCTTCTGGGCCGTGATGACCGGCCACTTCCCGGCCAGGCGTTCGTTCAGTTCGAGGAAATGGGCGAGCGCCTCGGGCAGGTCATCCTCCGAGTAGATCGCCTCGGCAGGACACTCCGGTTCGCACAGCGTGCAATCAATACACTCTTCGGGATCGATCGCGAGAAAATTCGGGCCTTCGTGAAAACAGTCGACCGGGCACACTTCGACACAGTCGGTGTATTTGCACTTGATACAGTTCTCGGTAACGACGTAGGTCATCAAGCTCTCCGTTGACGCGGGGCGGTTTCGGCGAGCGCCCGGCGCCGCGTATTATGCGGATTCGGCCGTGTGGTTGCCAGAGATCGGCGCATCGCCGTCGGATGCCGGCCACGCGCTTGTGCAAGGATACAGTCGACCTCCCTTCAGCAATCAATAGAGGATGCTTTCATGGGTGCAATCCGCAAAGTGGTCTTCCCGGTCGCGGGCATGGGCACGCGCTTTCTGCCTGCTACCAAGGCCAACCCCAAGGAAATGCTGCCGGTGGTGGACAAGCCACTGATCCAGTATGCGGCCGAGGAAGCCGTGGCGGCGGGCGCCACGGTGCTGATCTTCATCACCGGCCGGCAGAAGCGCTCGATCCCGGATCATTTCGACAAGGCCTACGAACTCGAGATGGAACTCGAAGCCAAGGGCAAGCAGGACATGCTCGACCTGGTGCGGAACATCCTGCCGACCGGGGTCGACTGCGTGTACATGCGCCAGGCACAGGCCCTCGGCCTGGGGCACGCCGTGCAGTGCGCGCGCCCGGTGGTCGGGGACGAGCCGTTCGGCGTGATCCTGGCGGATGACCTGATCCGCACCCAGGGGCAGCCGGTGCTGAGCCAGATGCTGTCGGTGCACGAGCGCGAAGGGAGTTCGGTCATCGGCGTGGAACGCGTACCCGAGAGCGAGACCCACAACTACGGCGTGGTGGACAGTACGCGGATCAGTGACGGTCTGTCGGCGCTGAAGGGGATCGTCGAGAAACCGGACCCCGGCCATGCACCGTCGAACCTTGCCGCGGTCGGTCGCTATATCCTGAACCCGGGGATCTTCGACGAACTGGCGCAAACGGGGCAGGGCACGGGTGGCGAGATCCAGCTGACCGACGCCATCGCCCGCCTGCTGGAGCGCGAGCGCGTGCTGGCCTGGGAGTTCGAGGGCCGCCGCTTCGACTGCGGCAACAAGCTCGGGTATTTGCAGGCCACGGTCGAGTACGCGCTGGATCATCCCGAACTGTCAGCCGCCTTCGGCGCCTGGCTGAAGCATGTGGACACAGACCACCGGGACGGCCGCTGAGGGCGTAACGGCGCGCCCTGGTTGCGCGGGCGATTACGGCCCGCCGGGTGGTATCGTGATGCGCCTGGGCGGCGCGGGGATGGTCGCGCAGACCTGATGACGCGCCACGGCAACGGGCTGGTCGTTGCCGGATGGCAACCTGCCGTCGCGCCCCTCGATCCACGCAACGATATCCCCGAGCACGCGATGGCGCTGCAGGTCACGCGTCAGCAGATGGTAGCCGTCGGGGTAGATGGCGACGGTCGGCCAGGGCCGTTCGCGCGCTTCGATGCGCCGCAGCAGGCTGCAGGTCGCTTCCGGGGGGATGATCTCGTCCTCGAGGCCGTACAGGATCAGGGTGTCGTCACCCAGGACATCGGTGGCCGCCCGGGCCCCGTCCATCAGATCGGTCATGCCGACGAGCATGTCCGTGCGCACCTCACGCAGCATGCGTTCGTCGGTCTGCATCTCCGCGATCACCTCGGGGTCATTGGTCGGCTGGATGTCGGCGATCCGTCGTACCTCTACCGGGTTGAAACGCAGGCCGGGGGTCAGCAGCTCCCCGACCCACAGGGCGGAGCGCTGATACCACGGCATGCCCTCCCGGCCCCAGACGGCGGGCGCGAGCAGGATCAGACTCTCCGGCGTCGGCGCACCGGCATCGTCGGCGGTCGCCAGCATGGCCACGGCCCCACCCATGCTCTCGCCCAGCAGGTGGACCGGACGGTCCGGATACCGCGCCTGCACCAGCGCCAGCGTCGTCCGGGCATCGCGCTTGAGCGCGTCGATGCCGGGCCAGATGCCGCGATACCGGGTTTCACCGAAGCCGCGCTGATCATAGGCATAGACCGCGATGTCGTGCTCGGCCAGTGCCTCGCCCAGCCGGCGGTGCACACCGCGATGCTCGGTGAACCCGTGAAGCGCCACCACGACGGCTCGCGGTCGTTGCGGGCCATGGCGATCGTAGGGCAGGCGATAGCCGTCGGGAGTCAGGAACGACTGGGTACCGAAAACCGGTTCCAGCGTGCCTTCCGCGCGGGGCTGTTCGAGCGTCGCACACGCGGTCAGGGCAAACAGCGCCAGGAGGGCGCCGATGCGCCGCAGATCGAGCGCGTCGCGGGCGCAGGACGCGATGGCTGTGCCGATTCGACGACGGGAGAGTAAGGATCCGCGGGGGCGCGCGCTTGCGTTCATCCCTTCATGGTAACCGATTGCCGCGCGCGTCTGCGGCGTGTGTTTGCGCTCGCGCCGGTCGCGCCCGATTGATTCTCGCCCGGGCGACGGTTACCTTTGCGCCGCTCGCCGGTGCGTACGGTGTGTCGATGACAACCCCGGCCACACGGCAAGCCCGCCGGGGATTCCCGCGCTACCCGGATCAGCCAGTCACCACATCAGGGATGCGGACTCATGCCCAAAGTCGGAATGCAGCCGATCCGCCGCCAGCAGCTGATCCGTGCCACGGTGGACGTCATCCGCGATCACGGTTTCGACGACGCCACGATTGCCCGCATCAGCCGCAAGGCCGGCCTCTCGACCGGCATCATCAGCCATTACTTCGGCGGCAAGAACGAGCTCCTCGCGGCCTCGATGCGCTGGCTGCTGCGTGAGCTCCAGACGGAGACCAGTAGCCGCCTGCGCCGGGCCTCGACGCCGCGGGAGCGGCTGGATGCCGTGATCAATGCCAGCTTCGATTCGGATCAGTTCAAGCCGGGTGTGCCCCAGGTATGGCTGGCGTTCTATGCGCAGATCCCGCACGAGCCGCAACTGGCACGGCTGCATCGGGTCTACATGCGCAGGCTGCGCTCGAACCTGCGTCATGCGTTCCGCGCGCTCATGCCGGCGGATGATTCCAGCGACGCCGCCGAGGGTGTGGCGAGCATGATCGATGGTCTCTACGTGCGGGCCGCGTTGACCGACCAGGCGCTCGATACCGGGCTGGCGCTGCGTCTGATGCGCGAGTATGTGGATTTTCTGATTACCCGTCGGGGCTCGCAGGCTGCACCGGTCGACACCGGAACGCAGCCGGATGCGTCCTCGTGAATGATGCGTGGCAAGGCGGCTGGAGGGCCTTGATATGAGAACGAACCTGCTTGTACTGGTGGCGCTGCTGCTGACGCTGCCGCTGGCAACGACCGCATTCGCCGGCGATGATGAATTGACCGGCCAGCAGGTGGAGCGCTACCTCGCGGCCATGGAGGACCTGCGGGCTTTCTCGCGTGAATTCGATGAGGGCGAGGGCGCGAGTGATCCGGAAGCCGAGCATGCGCGCATTCTCGAGCGCCACGGCTTTTCCCGGGACGAGTGGATGGCGCTCCACGAGCGCATCTTCGAAGCCGCGGTCGCCGTCGCCGTCCAGCGCGAAATGGATGACGAGGACCTCGAACAAGCCTTTCGCGAGCAGCGTGAACGGGTGCGCGAGGACCCTGATATCGCCGACGACCAGCGTGAGTTGATGCTCGAGCAGATCGACGATCAGCTCGCCGCCTATCGCAACATGCAGGACAACCCGGATACCGAGGTGGTCGAGCCCTATTACGACGACTTCCAGGAGATCTTCGGCAGCCCGCAATAGGCCGCCCCGTCAGGCCCGCAATAACGCTCGCTCAGTTGGCGCCCAGCGCCGTCGGGATGGTCTGGCGCGCATAGGGCACGACTTCGCTGACCTCGCCCCGCTGGCGCCTGCGCTTGACGTCGCGCCAGTAGTCGGGGTCCAGCAGATCCCCGTGGCTCTCCAGGAAGGTTCGCCGCAGGTCGGGTTCGAGGGACAGGAAGCGAATGAACTCCTCGGGGAAGATATCGTTCGGCCCGACAAAGCGGGTTGTGCCCGGGTCCATCATGAAGTCGTCCTCGGCTTCCGGGATTTCGCGGAAATTGCAGTCGGTGATGAGCGCGACCTCGTCGTAGTCGTAGAACACCACACGCCCGGTGTCGGTCACACCGAAATTCTTCAGCAGCAGATCGCCGGCGAAGATGTTGGTCTCGGCGAGATCCTTGAGGCACTGGCCATAATCGCGCACGGCGCGCCGTGCTTCCGCGTTGTCCACCTCGCGGATATACAGATTCAGTGGCCGCACGCGACGCTCGACATAGATGGAGGAAAACACCAGTTGGTCGCCGGTGTCGTGGACATTCTGCCGTGACTCCGCGAACAGGTCATTCAGCAGCTCGGAAGACATGCGGTCACGCGGCAGCTCCAGATTGCGGAAGTGCTGCGTGTCGATCAGGCGGCCGGCATGGTCGTGGCGTGAGACCAGCTTGTACTTGTCGGCAACGCCCTGGTGGTCCGTGACCTTCGGCGCGCCGAAGACATCACGCAGGACCTTGAACACCAGGTTGTAGGACGGCAGCGTGAACACGATCATCACCAGGCCCACGTCGCCTGCCGCATGCACGAACTCGTCGCGCGTCTCGCGCAGGTGCTGCACGAACACCCGGTAGCGCTCCGTCTTGCCCTGGCGCAGGCGCCCGAGCACGGTGTACAGCTCGTCGATGGGCTTGCCCGGCAGGATCGAGTGCAGGAACTGCACGGCGGAGACCACCGATGTGGGGTCGGCGAAGTAGTAGGAGCGCGTATAACTGAACACCACCGAGATCTGCTCGGTCTGCATCAGCACGGCATCAACGCGGATACCGTCGTCGGCATTGCGCATGGCGACGACGATGGGCATCACGCCCTGGTCGTGGCGCACGCGACCCACCAGGTACGCCCGCGTGCCCTGGAAGAAATGCGAGTCAATGAACTCGAACCGCCGCACCGCATCCGGGGCCACGTTCTTGCGCGCCAGATAGGCGGTGACCTCCGCCGCCATGAAGCGGGCATCGGCATCCGCATCCGCGAACTGGACATCGATCTGGTAATCGTCGAGCACGCGCCGGCAACTGTCTTCCAGGTCATCCCAGCAGGGATAGCGGCGCATGACCAGCGACTGCACGCCTTCGTCGGGTGGCGGTTGGGAAAACTCGACATCGCGATCCACGCCGACCGTGCCCAGCAGCCGGCGGGTGATCGAGTTGAAGAAGGTCTTCATGAAGCCGGCGTCGGGCACGCCCTCGACGCGGTCACCGAAATAACTGCGCAGGCCCTGCCACACGGCATGATCGATGACGTGATCGCCGAGGTGCGCGCGCAGCTCCGTGAGCGTGCGGTTCACCCATTGCTCGTAGAGCTCGACCCGTTCGGCGACGTCGCGCAGTTGCCCGGCCCAGTCGCGCTGCTCGAACCGGCGCCGGGCGCGGTCGGTGATCTGCTGGAACTCGTGGTTGTAGGCCGTGAAACCGTCGTGGATGACGCGTGCTGCTTCGGCTGCCGTATGCTTGTCGATCGCCATCACGAAGGAGTCCCGAACTGTCGAACCAGGGGAGGGCGATGCCTGCCCGGCGCGGGCCATGAACGGCCCGCACCGGGAGTGACCGTCAGGCCTCCATGCGCTTGACCATGGCCTCGCCGAACTGGCTGCAGCTGACCTTGGTGGCCCCGTCCATCAGACGCGCGAAGTCATAGGTGACGTGCTTGCTGGCGATGGCCGCATCCATGCCCGTCAGCACCAGATCGGCGGCCTCGTGCCAGCCGATGTGGCGCAGCATCATCTCCGCCGACAGCACGATCGAGCCGGGATTGACCATGTCCTTGCCGGCATACTTCGGCGCCGTGCCATGCGTCGCCTCGAACACGGCGTGGCCGGTCTGGTCGTTGATGTTGCCGCCCGGGGCAATGCCGATGCCGCCGACCTGCGCGGCGAGGGCGTCGGAGAGGTAGTCACCGTTCAGGTTCATCGTGGCGATGACCTCGAAGTCCTCGGGGCGCGTGAGTACCTGCTGCAGCGTGATGTCGGCGATCGAGTCCTTGACCAGCACGCGCCCGGCGGCCAGCGCTTCCTCCTGCTCCTTGTTGGCCGCTTCCTGGCCCTTGTCGGCGATCGTGCGCTCCCACTGGCTCCAGGTATAGGTCTGCTCGGGGAACTCGCGCTCGGCCAGCTCGTACGCCCAGGTGCGGAACGCGCCCTCGGTGTACTTCATGATGTTGCCCTTGTGGACAATCGTCACCGACTTGCGGCCGTTGTCGATCGCGTAATTGATCGCCGCGCGCACGAGCCGCTCCGTGCCCTCGCGCGAGATCGGCTTGATGCCGAAACCGCACTCCTCGGGGAAGCGGATGTTGCGGTACGCCGCCGGGAAGTTCTCCTTCAGCAGCTCGCCGAAGCGCTGGTTGTCCTGCGAACCGGCCTCGAACTCGATGCCGGCATAGATGTCCTCGGTGTTCTCGCGGAAGATCGCCATGTCGACCTTCTCGGGATGCTTCACCGGCGAGGGCACACCGTTGAACCAGCGCACGGGACGCAGGCAGACGTACAGATCGAGTACCTGACGCAGCGCCACGTTGAGCGAGCGGATGCCGCCGCCCACGGGCGTCGTCATCGGCCCCTTGATCGAGATCAGGTACTTGCGAATGGCGTCGACCGTCTCGTCCGGCAGCCAGGCGCCGACTTCGTTGTGGGCCTTCTCGCCCGCCAGGACCTCCATCCAGTGGATCTTCTTCTTGCCGCCATAGGCCTTCTCCACCGCGGCGTCGACCACGCGCTGCATCACCGGCGTGATGTCGATGCCGATGCCGTCGCCCTCGATGTAGGTAATGATCGGGTTGTCGGGCACCTGCAGGACGCCATCCTGCAGTTTGATGGGCTGGCCGTCAGGGGGTACCTGGATATTGCTCATGGTTGCTCCAATTCGGACTGGTGACACGAGATTTCGGCTCGCCAGTGTTCCATAAACGGGGGTGCGGCGATAGACCGGCGGGGGCGGCAGAGCCCGCCACAGACGGCCCCAGCCCGCGTCGCGCCGCCGATCAGAGCCGAGGGAAAGGGTGGCGCGGGGCCGACGGCGCGCCTACTTGCGCACGCGCGCGACCACCGCCTGATTCGCCGCCACGAGCGCGCTCGGCGCGATGCGCACCAGCGCCCGATCCGACCCGCCGCCGGTATGCACCTCATCACGCTCCAGCACCCGCGGGTCGACCACGAACTGCGCGGCAAAGCCGAAAGAGGGCGTCCCGCCGGCGGGAAACCCCGTGCGTGCCAGCACCTCCTCGGGCGTCGCCACCCGCGGCGGGTCCATCCCCAGCGCCTTGCCCACCCGGCGCGTGCTGGCCCGATCCGCCCCGGGCAGAATGGCCACGATCAGCTCATCATCCGGACCGATCATGCAGATATTCTTGATGATGCCCTCGACCCCGGCCCCCGTGGCGGCCGCCGCCTCCTCCACCGTATGGCAGGACACCGCATACCGCACCAGCACCGCCTCAACCCCGTGCCGGTCAATCCACTCCTGCAATCGCGCCTCATTACTCATGGGGGCGGATTCTGCGCACATTGCGCTGGAACAACAATCCCTGCCCTCACGGGGCGCACCACAAATCACGGCCACCATGAGCCCAGCAAGGCGGG
>CAZJGZ010000028.1:0-9514 GCA_964545695.1 uncultured Ectothiorhodospiraceae bacterium
CCATGGCGGATCATGCGGTCGTCATCCTGCGCGGTCACGGCATCTATGCCCGCGGGCGCGACCTTGATGAGGCCTACCGCTGGAATTGCCAGGTCGAGGCGAGCGCACGCATCGCCTGGCTGGCGGGGCATGCAACCGGGACGCGGGGGTCTGCGAATCCACGCACGGCGTACTGCACCGAACGTCCCGGTCAGATTTCCATCATTTCGAAATCTTCCTTGGGGGCGCCACAATCCGGGCACAGCCAGGTATCCGGCACATCTTCCCAGCGGGTGCCCGCGGGGATGCCGTCATCGGGCGCACCCTGGGCTTCGTCATAGATGTAACCGCAAACGATGCACATGTACTTGCGAAATTCCATGAAGGCTCTCCGAACCGGGCTGGGACACAGCGGCGCTGAGCGCGCCGGCGCGCGATTCTCCCACACGCCGTGCAGCGGTGGAACCGGACCATGAGCGCCCGCCTCCCCCGGGGCGGCCTGTACGCGATCGCGGATACGGCCACGCTGGCCGCACACGGCCGCGAGCTGGCGACGGTCATGGGCGCCGCGATGGCCGGTGGCGCGCGGCTGGTGCAGTACCGCGACAAGACCACGGATCATGCCCGCCGCGAGCGCGAAGCGGCCGAACTCGTGGGCCTGGGACGAGCGCACGGCGTGCCGGTACTCATCAACGACGATCCGGAGCTCGCCCTCGCCGTCGCGGCTGACGGAGTCCACCTGGGCGCCGATGACGCCGACCCGGACGGCGTGCGTGAGCAACTGGGCGTCGGCGCAATCATCGGCGTGTCCTGCTACGACCAGCTGGCCCGCGCCCGTGCCGCCGCCGAGACCGGCGCCGACTACGTTGCGTTCGGCCGCATGTTCCCCTCGGCCACCAAGCCCGGCGGGCCCCGGCCACAAGCAGGACTCCTGCGGGCCGCACGGCGCGAGACCGGCCTGCCCGTCTGCGCCATCGGCGGGATCACGACGGCCAACGTCGAAACCGTTGTGGCCGCCGGCGCCGATTTTGTCGCGGTCATCGGTGACCTGCTGCTGGCAGCGGACGTATACCACCAGGCTGCCACCTTCGCAGCGCTCTTCGAGCGAGTGGATGCCGGCATCGATCCCGACGGCTCCGACTCCTGATGGCGCGCAGTGACCTGTTACACTTGCGCGCTATCCGCGGGCCCGTGCATCAACGGCGCCGCCCGCACTAGCGAAGACCACGACTTTCACCGCCATCGACAAGCGATTTCGAACCATCATGAGCACACGTGAATCCCTGTTCAAACGCGCCAGTGCGCGCATCCCCGGCGGGGTGAATTCGCCGGCTCGCTCATTCCGCAGCGTGGGCGGCACACCGCTGTTCATCGAGTCGGCCAACGGGGCGCGCGTGCGCGATACCGATGGCCACGAATACATCGACTATGTCGGCTCGTTCGGTCCGATGATCGTCGGCCACGCCCATCCGCAAGTCGTCGATGCGGTAACGCGCGCGGCCGCCAACGGCCTGTCCTTCGGCGCACCCACGGCGCGCGAGACCGAGCTCGCCGAAGTCCTGTGCGAGCGCGTGCCCTCGCTGGAGATGGTCCGGCTGGTCAATTCCGGCACAGAGGCGGCGATGAGCGCGCTGCGTCTGGCACGTGGCTATACCGGGCGCAACCTGATCGTGAAGTTCGAGGGCTGCTACCACGGCCATGTCGACGCCCTGCTGGTCAAGGCCGGCTCCGGCGCGCTGACCCACGGCCATCCGAGTTCGCCGGGTGTGCCCGCGGCGGTGGTCGCGGACACGCTGACGCTGCCCTACAACGACATCGACGCCGCACGCGCGCTGTTCGCCGAACGCGGCGACGACATCGCCTGCGTGATGGTCGAGCCCGTCGCCGGCAACATGAACTGCGTCCCTCCCGTTGGCGGCTTTCTGGAGGGTCTGCGCGAACTCTGCTCGCACCACGGCGCCCTGCTGATCTTCGATGAGGTCATGACCGGCTTCCGGGTCGGCCCCGGCGGCGCCCAGCAGCGTTTCGGCGTCACACCGGACATGACCGCACTGGGCAAGGTCATCGGCGGCGGTCTGCCCGTTGGTGCGTTCGGCGGCAGCCGCGCCGTCATGGAGCACCTGGCACCGCTCGGTCCGGTGTATCAGGCAGGCACGCTATCGGGGAATCCACTGGCCACGGCGGCGGGTCTGGCGACTCTGGAACTGGTCGGCCAGCCGGGCTTCTTCGACGATCTTGAACGGCGCACGACCACGCTGCTCGACGGCCTGCGCGAACGTGCCGAGGCCGCGGGGGTGCCACTTCGCACGAACCAGGCAGGCGCGATGTTCGGCCTGTTCCTCACGGAACGCGAATCCATCCAGTCCTTCGCCGATGTCATGACCTGTGACACCGATCGCTTTGCCCGGTTCTTCCAGGCCATGCTGGACGCGGGCGTCTACATGGCGCCATCGGCGTTCGAGGCCGGCTTCATGTCGGCGGCCCACGACGAGGCGATCATCGAGCAGACACTCGACGCCGCCGAGCGCGCGTTCGCCCGGCTGGAATGACCGCGGTGAATCAACCGCACGTGCAGGCACGCGGCATGCATGGTTCCCAACATGGCGCAAGCGACCACAGGGCCCGACCCGAGCATGACTGAACAGCAACAACCCACCGCGCTGCGCGCGCTCATCTTCGATGTCGACGGCACGCTTGCCGATACCGAACGCCATGGCCATCGTCCGGCCTACAATCGTGCATTCGATGACCTCGGCGCCGACTGGTCCTGGTCCGAGAGCGAGTACGGCGAACTGCTCGAGATCGAGGGTGGGCAGGAGCGCCTCCAGCATTATCTCGATTTCTATCAACCCGATTTCGAACCGGCCGACGGTCAGGACGAATTCATTGATGCCGCGCATGCACGCAAGAATCTGCACTATCGCAATCTGCTGCAGACCGGGGCCGTGCCGCTCCGTCCGGGCATTCGACGGCTCATCGCCGAGGCGCGTGCCGACGGCCTGCGCCTGGCCATCGCCTCGTCCAGCCAGCGGGCCAATGTCATGGCGCTTTTGGCGCATGTACTCGAAGGCCCGGCCGAGGACTTGTTCGAGGTAATCGTGACCGGCACCGAGGCCGCCGCCAAGAAGCCGTCCGCCGACATCTATCGACGCGTGCTGGAGCGCCTCGATCTGGCCGCGGAAGCGTGCATCGCCATCGAGGATTCCGCCAATGGCTGTCGCTCCGCCCTCGCCGCCGGGGTCGCGACCATCGTCACCACGAGCAGCTACACCAGCCATCACGATTTCGCGGGGGCGGCGGTCGTGGCCGATTCACTGGGCGATCCGCATCGCCCGTGGCGCGTGCTCCACGGCATCCACCCCGGCACGGAATATCTGGATATCCGCGCGCTGCGGCACATTCATGCGCATGCACTGGCAGGCGGTGCATGATTCTCGATCTCCTGCCCTATCTGGCAGTCGGACTTGGCGCCGGCGTGATCGCCGGGCTGCTTGGCGTCGGCGGCGGCATCATTATCGTTCCGGGCCTGGCATTCCTCCTCGCCGGCGGCGAGGTGTCGCCCGATCGCCTGATGCACGTCTCGGTCGGTACATCGCTGGCCTGTATCGTGGTCACGTCGATCTCTTCCCTGGTTGCCCATCACCGTCGCGGGGCGGTCGACTGGATGATTTTCCGCCGCCTCGGCCCGGGCATCGCGTTCGGTGCGGTGGTCGGCGCCGTGATCGCAGCCGATCTGCGCAGCGAGACGCTGGCCATGGTGTTCGGCGGCTTCCTGCTGCTGGTCGCCCTGCGCATGGTGCTGGCGGGCCAGCCGAAACCCGGACGCGAGCTGCCGCGGAATCCGGCACTGTCAGCCTGGGGCACCGGCATCGGTACGCTGTCGTCCCTGCTCGGGATCGGCGGCGGCACCATGACGGTTCCGCTGCTGGCCTGGTCGAACGTGCCGCTGCACCGCGCCGTCGGCACTTCGGCGGCCTGCGGCCTGCCCATCGCCATTGCCGGCACCGCGGCTTTCATCTACACCGGCTGGGGCCTTGCCGGCCTGCCCGTGGGCACTACCGGCCATGTCTACTGGCCCGCATTCCTGGCCGTAGCGCCGGCAGCGGTGGCGACGGCGCCGCTGGGAGCCAGGCTGGCGCATGCCCTGCCCGTGACCCCGTTGCGCATCGTGTTTGCGATTTTCATCACCCTGGTTGCCATGCGCATGCTGCTGGGCTGAGAATCCTCCTTTCGATGACCGCGGAGTACTCGCCATGGCCGAAGACTGGTCGGAACGGATTGCCGAACTGGCACAGGAACGCGTACCGGCACCCCGCTATGCCGGCTTCTGGATTCGGGTCGGCGCCCATCTCATCGATTCGATCATCGTGCTCGCCGTCACCTTCCCGATCATCTACCTGCTGTTTGGAACGCCGCAACCCGCCCCCGATCCCGGCACGGGTACCACTGTCATGACCACGGTGGATCTCATCGTCTGGCTCGGCATTGCCGTGGCCGTGGTACTGTTCTGGCGCTTCCGCGGCGCCACGCCGGGCAAGATGCTCTGCGGCATCCGCATCGTCGATGCCAACTCCCTGCGCCCGCTCAGCACCGGTCAGTGCATCGGCCGCTACCTCGGATACATCGTCTCCGCCCTGCCGCTACTGGCCGGTTATCTCTGGGTCGGCCTCGACCGGCGCAAGCAGGGCTTCCACGACAAGCTCGCCAGCACTGTGGTGGTGCGCGAGGCCGACCTCGCCGAAGAACTGGCGGATATGGAGCATCTCTGATTTGGGGCGTTGCCCGCGCCGGCGTGAACCCGGCGATCGCACACGGGAAACCGGATCAGTCGGCGGAGCCTTCCGGGGCCGCGAAATGGTGCAGGAATTCGGCGCCCTTCCGAACCGCCGTACGCGACGTCAGAAAGGCGGTCACATGGCCGCGCAGCCGCATCCAGTAAAGCTCGGTGGGCACCCCTTCGGCAGCCAGCGCTGCGTGGAAATCCGTCGCATGATCCGGCGGCACCAACCGGTCCATGCCCCCGTGATAGAGGAACACCGGCGGGGCATCGGCATGAACATGGGCAACCGGTGACGCCGCTGCGAACACCTCCGGGATGTCCTCCAGGCGGCCGCCGAGGAAACGCGGCACCAGCTCGCCACCCGGAAACTTGCGCAGGTCGGTAGGCGTACCCCCACTGACCACGGCTACGGGCCGCGCACGCTCACCACCGTGCGGCCGGTCCAGCTCCCCGCCCTGACCGGCGACCATTGCCGCCAGGCTGACGAGATGGCCGCCGGAGGAAAACCCGAGCGCGCCGATGCGGTCCGGATCGATCCGCAGTTCATCGGCGTGGTCGTGCATCCAGTGCAGCGCGATCTGGACATCGTGGAGCTGGGCGGGGAACTGGTACTCGGGGGCGAACCGGTGGTCGATATTGACCGCCACGAAGCCCCAGCCGGCCAGGCGGCGAGCGGTTGTGGTCATGTCGGCGCGGGATCGACCTTCCCAGCCGCCGCCATGGACGACCAGCACCGCCGGATGGTCATCCCGCCCGGCCTGCGGCCGGTGGACGTCGGCATACAGCGCCTGCGGCCAGTCGGGCGGTGAAAAGCGGACATCCTCCTCGACCGTGGTGTCGTGCCGCTCGAGCGTGACCGGCCCGCGATCGAGGGCGTCGTGGCGGGCACAGGCGGCGAGGAGCAGTGTACCGAGAAGGAGACTGAACGTGCGCATGCAATTCCTTTCGCCAATGCGGCGCTGCAGGATGTGTGCGCCCGGGCAGCCTGCCGGCTGACGCGCCCGCCCACTAGGGTTCACGGCCACAGGATCAGCATCCACACGATCGCGGCCAGGGTGATGACCGCGAACACGGCCGCCGATCCAAGATCCTTGGCGCGCGCGGCCAGCGGATGGTCCTCGTCGCCGGTGCGATCCACCGCCGCCTCGAGGCCCGAGTTGAGCAGTTCCACCACCAGGATCAAGCCAACCACGCCGATGAGCAAGGCCCGTTCGATGGCCCCCTCGGCCAGCCACAGGGCCAGCGGCACGGCGATGACCAGCAGCAGGCATTCCTGCCGGAAGGCCGACTCATGATGCCAGGCCGCGCGAAATCCGCGCAGCGAGAAGATCAGCGCCCAGCCCAGGCGGCGCAGCCCCGTATATCCGGTCTTGCCCATAGGCGCAGCAGTTTACGACGGCCTCGTGACGGCGTGGTGACAGCCACAACCCGTCATTGGCCAAGCACCCCGGCGCGCAGGCGCCGACTCGGTGGCTCGTCACCGACCCAGGTCGAGAGCAGTGCGGCGAAGAAATCATGCCCCGCAATCATGCCCACGGGGTCGCCATTCACGCTCGCTTCGGTGCCTTCGCCGGGGACGTACTCGAAGGCCAGTACATCCCCGTCGTCGACACCGTCGGCCGGTGTCAGGTCCAGGAATTCGATCATTCGGTCATCGAGCGCGGCCACGGCCTCCGCGTCATTGTTCGCCGCCAGGCCATCCCGCCAGGCATCGTTGATCTGGTGTTGCTCGATTCCGTCGCGCAGGAAATGCAGCTCCATGCGCGCAGTCTGGTCGGTGTCACGCAGCGTCGCGGCATCCGTGGAGGGTTGCTCGACATACAGGGCTCCGACATAGACACTGACGAAAAAGCGCGTCCGCAGCCCGGCACCGTTGAGCTGCAGTGTCGTGCCGTCGCGAGCGGCGCTGGTGGTCGGCAGCGCCACGCCACCGACTTCCTTGGCTGCGAGCGCCGGCTGGCCGGCAAGTGCGATGGTGATCAGGAGAAAAGACAGGGTCCGCATGCTTGCACCTCCCGCTGAAACGGGTTCAGCATAGCAGCAAGGAGTGCAGCGCGTGGCAGTGCACAACGGGTGCAGCATCCGGCGTCGGCGCTGACCGCTGCACCGCTGAACGGAGGTGACCGATGGCCCGCAAACGCCGTAAGCAAATCACCCGCGACGCCATCATCGACGCCGCGCTCGATCTCGCGGCCCGCGAGGGCTGGGAGTCGATCCGCCTGCATGAAATCGCCACCGACTGCGACGCCGGACTCGACGATGTGCGCCAGCATTTCGCGGAAAAGGACGACATCATCGATGGCTGGTTCGACCGCGCCGACGCGGCCATGCTCCAGCGCCATGACCGCGGTGAACTCGCCGGCCTGTCGGCACGCGAGCGGCTGTACGAATTGATCACGACCTGGCTGGACTGTCTCGCCCCATACCAGCGGGTAACGCGCGAGATGATCGGCCACAAACTGGAATTCGGCCATGTCCATGTCCAGTTCCCGGCCGTGCTCCGCATCAGCCGCACCGTCCAGTGGATCCGCGAGGGCGCACGCCTGGATGCCCCGCTGCCTCGCCGCGCACTGGAAGAAACCGCGCTGACGGCGCTGTTCGTCAAGACGTTCCTCTACTGGCTGCGCGACGACTCCCCCGGCCAGGAAAGCACCCGCAGGTGGCTCAACCGTGGCCTCACGATGCTCGAGGGCGTTGGCAACAACGTTCCCGGTGGCCGATTCAGCGGCGAGATCCGCTACCACGACCGCGAGGATGACAGCGGCGAACAGGCCGAATCGAACGACGATCAGCCTTCACCCGCGCGGTAGCACCTCACCGTGCGTGCTTGTCCGACGCGGGGATTACCTCTCGCGAAGGCGCAAAGCACGCGAAGAAAGATGATTCTTGGCGTTCCTGGCGGCTTGGCGTGATTTCAGGTACAGCACGGTATCGATGACACGGCGAACCTTGAATCTCGCGGAGACGCAGAGCCCGCAGAGGAAAGAAACCATTCTCCGCGAGCCCTGCGGCTCTGCGAGAGATGATTTACGGTACTGGTTCATCCCACATGGGTAATCGATCACGCCAGGCACGCGAAGCTCGCCAAGAGAAATAATGCTTTGCTTGGCGTGCTTCGCGCCTTTGCGAGAGGTCATGTGCAGCACGGCATCGATCACGCACCGAGATGAAATCTCGCGGAGGCGCAGAGTACGCGGAGAATCTTCTTTCCTCCGCGTACTCCGCGGCTCTGCGAGAGATCACCCAGCGTCAGCCGGTTTCGGGTGACCAGCGCAGGTGGAGTTCCTTCGCGGCGCGGACTTCGTCGAGGCGCTTGAGCGGCAGATTGTGCGGGGCGTTGCGCAGCAGGTCGGGATCACTCGCCGCCTCTTCGCGGATTTGCGTCAACACATCGACGAAGGCATCGATCTCTTCGCGCGTCTCGGTCTCTGTCGGCTCGATCAGCAAGCATTCCGGCACCAGCAGCGGGAAGTACATGGTCGGCGCATGGAAGCCGTAATCCAGCAATCGCTTGGCGAAATCCATCGCGGAGACGCCATACTCGTCGTGCTCGCGGCGGAGCGTGACGATGAATTCATGGCTCGCGCGCCGTTTCGGGAACGCAAGTTCGAAGCCGGCTTCCCGCAAGCGGGTCATCATGTAGTTCGCATTCAGCGTGGCATATTCACCCACGCGGATCATGCCTTCACGTCCGAGCATGCGGATGTAGATATAAGCGCGCAGCAGCACGCCGGCGTTGCCGGAAAAGGCCGTCATCCGGCCGATGGAATCCGGGCAGTCAGCTTCGCTCAGCCAGCGGTAACGGCCTTCCTCCTCGGTCACCATCGGAATCGGCAGATACGGCAGCAGCGTCTCACGTACGCCCACCGGCCCCGCGCCCGGACCACCCCCGCCATGGGGTGTCGAAAAGGTCTTGTGCAGATTGAGGTGGATGACGTCGAACCCCATGTCGCCCGGACGCACCTTGCCCAGGATCGCATTCAGGTTGGCGCCGTCGTAGTACAGCAGGCCGCCCGCCTCGTGCACGATGGTGGCGATCTCGGCGATGTTGCGCTCGAACACGCCGACGGTGGAGGGATTGGTCAGCATGATGCCGGCGGTCTGCGGGCCGACGGCCGCGCGCAGGGCATCGAGGTCGACGTCGCCATTGCCGTCGGTGGGCAGTTCGCGCACCTTGTAGCCACACATCACGGCGGAGGCCGGGTTGGTGCCATGGGCGGCGTCGGGCACCAGGATCTCCGCCCGCTCGTGGTCCCCGCGCGCATCATGATAGGCGCGGATCATCGACACGCCGGCAAACTCGCCCTGGGCACCGGCGGCCGGCGCCAGCGAGACCTGGCGCATGCCGGTCACTTCCGCGAGGATTTCCTGCAGATCGTGCATGCAGGCGAGGAACCCCTGGCCAGCACCGGGTGGCGCCAGCGGGTGCCGCCCGAGGAATTGCGGCAGCATCGCCAGCGAGTTACACGCCCGCGGGTTGTGCTTCATGGTGCAGGAACCCAGCGGATAGAAATTGGTATCGATGGAGAAGTTCTGCTGGGACAACCGCGTGTAGTGACGCACGGCCTGAAGCTCGGAAACCTCGGGCAGTGCCGGTCGCTCGGTGCGCCGCAGGGCGGCCGGGAGGTCATCGCAGTCGGGCGCGGGCGGCGGCAATTGCGCACCGGCACTACGGCCGGCCCGGCCGTACTCGAAGATCACCTTGCCGCTTTCCTGATGGGCCATCACTTCACCTCCACTGAATGGGTCTCTCGC
>CAZJGZ010000028.1:9614-17955 GCA_964545695.1 uncultured Ectothiorhodospiraceae bacterium
AGCGCCTCGACGTAGGCCTCGCGATCGGCGTCCGTGTGGAGTTCGGTCGAGCACAGCAGCAGGCTGTTGCCGAATTCCGGGTAATACGGTTCCAGGGCGTAGCCGCCGAGGATGCCGCGCCCGGCGAGTTCGTCGAGAATCTCGGCCACGGGCCGACCGTCGATGCGGACGGCGAACTCATGGAACATCGGTCCGCCGAAGACCGCCTCGACGCCATCGAGCGCGGTCACGGCATCACGCAGGGCAACAGCACCAGTGTGCGAATGACGGGCCACACGGTCCAGCCCCTCGGGTCCCATCAACGCCATGTACAGCGTCGCGGCCGTGACCATGAGGCCCTGATTGGTACAGATGTTGGACGTCGCCTTCGAGCGGCGGATGTCCTGCTCGCGGGCGCGCAGGGTCATGACATAGCCCGTGCGGCCCTCGGTATCGGACGTGCGGCCGACCACGCGCCCCGGCATCTGGCGGGCCATGTTCTTGCGGGTGCAGAGAAAGCCCAGGTACGGCCCGCCGGCGGACAACGGGATGCCCAGCGGCTGCCCCTCGCCGATCACGATATCGGCACCCTGCTCACCCCATTCGCCCGGCGGCCGCAGCAGTGCCAGCGAGGTCGGATTGACCACGGCAATGACCATCGCGCCCAGCGCATGTGCGCGATCGACCAGGGCGTCAACGTCCTCGAGACACCCGAGGAAGTTGGGCTGCGGGATCACGACCGCGGCCACGCCGTCGCCTGCCGCCTCGTCCAGCGCCGCCATATCGATCTGACCCGAGTCGGCCAGCAACGGTACCTCGACCAGTTCCAGTCCCTGGTTGCCGACGACCGTGCGGGCAACGGCACGATAGTTCGGATGCACACCGCGCGGCATCAGCACGCGCTTCGACTTCGCCTTGCGATTGGCGCGCACTGCCATCAGGGCCGCCTCACCCAGCGCCGAGCCCCCGTCGTAGAGGGACGCATTGGCCACTTCCATGCCGGTGAGCGAGGCCATCATCGACTGAAACTCGTAGGTAACCTGCAGCGTTCCCTGGCTCGCTTCGGCCTGATAGGGGGTGTAGGCGCTGTAGAACTCGCCACGACCCACGAGCTGCCAGATCGCCTGCGGGATATGGTGCGGGTAGGCGCCGGCGCCGGTGAAGCAGAGCATGTTGCCCTCGGCGTGGGCGCGCTCGTGCATCAGCCGGGTAACCGCCATTTCCGGCAGGCCGTCCGGGATGCCATCCAACCCGCCAGCGCGCAATTCCGGGGCGATCTCATCGAAGAGGTCGTCGATGTGGTCAACGCCGATGGCCGCGAGCATTTCGCGCACATCGGTTTCGGTGTGGGGAATGAAGGGCACAGCGCCTCCGCAGCAGTGGGCTCAGTCGTTGTCTGTGGACTCGACGAACTCGTTGTACGCGTCGGCGTCGAGCAGATCCGCCAGGTCGTCGGAATTTTCGGGCCGTACCTGGAAAATCCAGCCCTCGCCGTACGGATCGTTGTTGATCAGTTCGGGGGCGTCGTCGAGACCGCTGTTCGATTGCACGATTTCGCCCGCCACCGGGCAATAGATGTCGGATGCGGCCTTGACCGATTCCACCACGGCAACCGCATCTCCAACGCCGAAGCTGGTACCGGCCTCGGGGGCTTCGACGAAGACCAGGTCACCGAGCTCGGCCTGAGCATGATCGGTAATCCCCACCGTAAGGGTGCCATCATCCTCGGCCCGTACCCATTCGTGTTCGCGCGTGAAGCGCAAGTCCTTCGGTATCTCGCTCATCTGCGTAATCTCCCCTGTCGCAATCGTTCGAAACACTGCCCTCGTAGTTCGATTTCGGCTTATCGGCCGATACACTACGTCAGGTGCACCTCATCCTGCCAGCCATTCACACGAATTCGCCGTGTCGGGTCAGCCTTGTCCGGCACGCACGAAGGGGAATGATTCCACACAGGCGGCAACACGCCGGCCACGGATATCCACTTCCAGCTCCGCATCGGTTTCAAGCCCACGCGGGACCCGGGCCAGGCCGATCGAGCGGCCCAGCGTGGGCGAAAAACCGCCACTCGTGAGCACGCCCTCGCCGAGCGGCGTATGCACGGGCTGACCTGCACGCGCCACCCCCCGCCCGGTCAGCCCGATGCCCACCAGCTCGTACTCGATCCCGGCGTCGCGCTGGCGCTCCAGCGCGTCACGGCCGATGAATCCGCGCTCGGCGGGCTGCCAGGCAACCGTCCATGCCAGACCGGCCTCCAGCGGCGTCGTGTCCTCATCCATCTCGTGTCCGTACAGCGCCAGGCCCGCCTCCAGACGCAGCGTGTCGCGGGCGCCGAGGCCGGCCGGTACTACACCGCGGGCATGGAGCGCATCCCAGATCGCGCCGGCATCGCTGCCGGGCAGCATGATTTCGTAGCCATCCTCGCCGGTGTAGCCGGTGCGCGCGATGCGCATGCCCTCGGCCGCCAACGCGCGAAACCGGCCGAGCCCCTGCGCCGCCTCGGCGAGCTCCGGCGGCAGCACCGCATGGACATGCTCGCGTGCCTCCGGGCCCTGAATGGCGATCATCGCCGGGTCGGCAGGCTGCTCCAGCTGTACCGCGAAACCCTCCGCCTGCGCGGTCAGCCATGGCAGCACGCGGTCACGCGTGGCGGCATTGGTGACCAGATACCAGTCCTCGGCGCCAAACCGGTAGGCAAGGCCGTCATCGATGACGCCACCACGTTCGTTGAGCAGGCAGCCATAGAGGGCCCGGCCGTCGCGGATGCGACCGACGTCATTGGCGAACACGGACTGGAGGAACGCGCAGGCGCCCGGGCCGGTCAACTCGATCTGCGCCATGTGGGACACATCGAACATGCCCGCCGACTGGCGAACGGCATGATGCTCGTCCACCTGCGAGCCATAGTGCAGCGGCATCTGCCAGCCGGCGAAATCGACCATCCGGCCCCCGGCGTCCACGTGGCGATCATGCAGTGGTGTCGTCTTTGCCATCGATACTCCGTTCCGCGCGGGGCCACAGATGCGTCCCCGGTGCGTGATCAGTGAATCCCGGTCCACCCGGTCGAGGCGCCATGATAGGCGATCTTCCGCTCCGTTCCGAGCCGCACCCCGTAACCGCGGTCCCCGACATGGCGGAGGCATGGATGCCGGCACCGTGGTCCTCGCCCAAGCCGGGGTCGAGCCGGGGTGGAGCCGGGGTCGCAGTCTGGACCGGCCGACGACACTCAGCTGCGCGGCTGCGGCCTGGCCAGTGCAGGGAGATCGCCGGCGAGACCGCTGCCATGGCGGATGAAGGTCTGCTTGATCGGTCCGGCGCGGTCGGCGAGGTTCATGCCCAGGCTGCGCAGCGTCGCCTGCATGGACCCACCGTAGGCGAAGCCGAAGTGAAAGCCGTCCATCGCGGCCATGACCGCGGTGTTGTGGCTGCGGCGCGCACGAGCATAGCGGCGCAGGCGCAGCGCCTGCCCCGGGTCACCGCGCCCGCCGACATGCTCGGCAAGACTCGCCGCGTCGAGCAGGCCGAGATTCAGCCCCTGGCCCGCCAGCGGATGGATGGCGTGCGCGGCGTCGCCCACGAGGGCGACGCGGTCATCGACATAACGTTCGGCATGCTGGCGCTTGATGCGCGGGGCGAACCGCGGCTCGGCGGCCGTCACAGCGCCCAGCACATGGTCCGTGGCCACGCTCAGCCGGGCGCAGAAGTCGGCATCGTCCAGCGCCAGCAGCTCATCGGCTTCTTCCGGCGGCCGGAACCAGGCCAGTGCGCAGCGGCCATCCGCCAGCGGCAGCATGGCGACGGGGCCGCCCGGCAGGAAGCGCTGGCGGGCAATGGCGCCATGGGGGCGCTCGGTGGCGAAGTTGCATACCAGCGCACGCTGTTCGTAGTCGTGGTCACGCACGGCGATACCAGTGAATTCCCGCACCTGCGAGCGCGCACCATCTGCGCCGACGATCAGCGGTGCCGCGAGCTCGCGGTCATTGTCGAGCCGCAGGTAGCGGTACTCGCTGCCCGCCTCGAGTCCGGCAATGCTTTCTCCCCAGCGCATGTCGACACGCGCTTCGGCCTCGAGTGCGGCGTGCAGCACGCTCTCGAGGAGCGCATTCTCGACGAAGTGTCCGAGCACCGGCTCGCCGATTTCGGCACTGTCGAAGCGCGTGTGGCCACCACCGCCGGCATCCCACAGCTCCATGCCGACGTAGGGGCTGACGCGCGTGGCGGCAATCTCCGACCACACGCCCAGGCGCGCCAGCACGGCGCTGCTGGCCAGATTGAGGGATACCACGAAGTTGGCATAGTCGGCCCCCGGGCGCGGCGTGGGCCCGGGGCGCGCGTCCAGTACGATGACCCGGCGGCCAGCGCGGGCAAGCGCGAGCGCCAGCGTTGCGCCGACGGCCCCGGCCCCCACGATCAGCACATCGCTGTCCGCATGGTCACAACCACTCATGCGCCCGACTCCGGTCGCCAGCTGCCGACACGCGGCAGACCACGGGCAAGCCCGAGCGTCTGCGCGGCGAGCTGCCGGCGCGCACCGCTGCACAGATCCAGGCCCAGCAATGCTCCGGCACGCACGCCGGCGAGGGCGCGCGGACCATGACCGAAGCCGCGCGCCAGGATGTCGGTGAAATCGCGCGTCAGCCGCTGGTCGAGCCAGCGTGCCCGCTGCCACGCCGCCAGGCAGTCGCCGGCGCCGGGATCCGGCGCAGACTCGAGGTGTTCCGCCAGCGCGCAGGCATCGCGGAGGGCCAGGTTGAAGCCCTGGGCCGCCACCGGATGCAGCGTGCGCACGGCATTGCCGATGACGACGCCGCGCTGGGCGACTGCCGCATCGGCCTCGACGCGGTGCAGCGGATAGGCCTGCGGCGGGGCGGCCACCGCCACCGGCGCGTGGCCCTGCCCGAGGCGCTCGGTCAGGGCCTCACCGAGCTCCGCCGGTGTCGCGGCCAGCCAGCGTTCCGCATCCTCGCGCGCCAGCGCCCACACCAGGGTCCAGTGGCCCTCGCCGCGCGGCAGCAGGGCAATCGTGCCCTCATGGGTGAAGCGCTCGTGGGCGACATCGCCGCAGCCGTTGGCGGTGACGTCGAGCAGCAGCGCAGTCTGCTCGTAGTCATGGCTGCGCGAATCGATCCCCAGAGCCGCCCGCAAGGGTGACTGGGTTCCTTCGGCGGCGACGGCGAGACGCGTGCCGACGGTGCGCCGACCGTCCGCGGCCGCGAGATGCACACGCACGCAGTCGGTGTCCGCGTCCGCGCCCTCGACTTCGGCCGGTGCGATCCAGTCGACGCCCGCGGCTGCACGCGCCCGAGTCGCGAGCGCGCGCGCCAGCGCGCCGTAGGCGACGACGCGGCCGAGCGCCTCGACCTGTTCCTCATCGGCGGTGATCCGCGTGCGACCGAAGTGCCCCTGCTGCGACACCTCGACCTGGCGCACGGGCACGGCATCAGCGGCGAGGTCGGACCAGACACCGAGTGCCCGCAGCAGACGCACGGAACCGTCCGCCAGCACGATTGCCCGTGTGCCCGTCGGTGGCAGGTCGGCGCGCGCCTCGACGACGCCGATACGGCGATGGCCGTCTGCAAGCGCGAGTGCCAACGCACTGCCAACAGGGCCACCGCCCGCGATGAGGATGTCGTAATCGATCATGTTCCCGTGTTCGCGCGCGGACGCTCGGCGGCTGCGCCGCCACGGCGCGCTGTCAGCCCTGCATCAGGGTTTCGATCTCGTCGACCGTGCGCGGCAGGCCCGAGGTCAGGACCTCGTGGCCGGCGCGGGTCACGCACAGATTGTCCTCGATGCGCACGCCGATGTCGCGCAGCGCCGCAGGCACGTCATCGGTGGCCGGGATGTAGAGGCCGGGTTCGACGGTCAGACACATGCCCGGTTCGAGCTCGCGCCAGGCGTCGTCGACGCGGTAGTCGCCAACGTCGTGCACATCCATGCCCAGCCAATGGCCGGTTCGGTGCATGAAGAAGCGGCGATAGGAGCCGTCCTCGATGCGTGCATCGCGCTCGCCCTTCAGCAGACCGAGATCGATCATGCCCTGGGTAAGCTCGCGTACCGCCGCTTCGTGGGCATCATTCCAGTGGTGCCCCGGCGTGACCGCGGCGATAGCGGCCTCCTGCGCGGCCAGCACGATCTCGTACACCTCGCGCTGCGCGGCGCTGAAGCGGCCGTTGACCGGAAAGGTCCGGGTGATGTCCGCCGCGTAGCCGTCATATTCAGCGCCCGCGTCGATCAGTACGAGACTGCCATCCGCCATCTCGGCGTCGTTGTTCGTATAGTGCAGGATGCAGCCGTTGCCCCCGCTGCCGACGATCAGGCCGTAGGCCGGTTCGGCGCCGTTGCGGCGGAATTCGTGCCAGAACTCGGCCTCCAGGGCGTATTCGTGCAGCCCGGGGCGGCAGACGCGCAGTGCGCGCTCGTGGGCGCTGACAGAGATCCGCGCTGCCCGGCGCATGGCACGGATCTCGTCGCGGCTCTTGTACAGGCGCATGTCATGCAGGAAGTAATCGAGTGCGATGAACTCGTTGGGCGCGTGCCCACCACCGCGAACCTGCCCGCGCACCTGGTTGACCCACTCCATGACCTGACGATCGAACTCCGCGTACCGGCCCATGGTATAGAACACGCGCTCACGGCCCTCGATCATGCCGGGCAGGATTTCGTCGATGTCGCCGATGGGAAAGGCATCATCGGCCCCGTAGGTCGCGGCTGCGCCGTCGATACCGGCACGGCGTCCGTGCCAGGTTTCGCGCTCGGGATCGCGTTCACGGCAGAAGAGGACATACTCGCCATGTTCACGGCCGGGCGCGATCACGGCCACGGCCCCGGGCTCGGGAAAGCCGGTGAGATAACGCAGGTCCGAGTCCTGGCGATAGGGGTATTCGACGTCGCGGTTGCGCACCGCCGTCGGCGCAGCAGGCAGAATGGCGATGGCATCCTCGCCCATCATGCGCATCAGGGCGCGGCGGCGGCGTGCGTGTTCCTGATCATCCATCGTTCGGTGGTCCGGCGTGTCGGGCTGGGCGCACGTGCCGGGCGGCCGTGCGTTGTGCCGTTTCCGGCTACTGCGACATCCAGCTCTTGAGCAGCGGTCCGTTCACCTTCAGCTCCTTGCTGCGGAATAGACCAAGGCGCCCTGCCCAGGGCACGAGCTGATCGAAGAACTGGTGCCCGGCGTCGCTGTCGAGGGCGTCCTCGCGATCCATGCCGAAATCGTTGGGGTCGAACGATCCATCCGCCTCGCTCAGGCCGAGGAACCAGCGCCAGGTCGCATCCGTGGCGATACCATCACACAGGGCTCGATCACCGCTCAGCGAATGCAGCACGAGCAGCAGACTGGCCTTCATCAGCTGATCAAAGGTCGCACCGGTGCGGGCGCCCGGTTCGCCCTGGAGGTTGGCCAGCACCTCGTCGGCGATATCCCGGAACTGATGCAGTGGATGGTCATCCGCAATGTCCGGGCTTGCGGCCCCCGAGTCGGGGCTGTCGTCCGCCGCCTTGCGCGCGGCCGCTGCGGCATGGCGACGGCCCTCGGCGGCCGAGGCAGGAGCCGGCATGGCGCCCGCCTCGGCAACCTCAGCGGAACGTACCGGCGGGCCCGGCATCGGGCCCGGCTCGGCGTTCGGATCAGGCGCATGATCAGCCTGTGCCAGCAGATCGTCGATACTGATCTGCATTTCCGCCGCGATATCGCGCAGGCGTGCCAGCCGCGCCGGGTCATCGTCGGCATCGTCGCCGAAGCGCTGCGGGTCGAAGCCCTGCAGCACCAACCGGGTCTCCACGGTCAGCGCCACCACCGGATTGCCTCCGGAGCGCTCTTCCTTGATGCGATCAATGATTTTGCGGATCGTGCCTGCCATCTCTCGCCCCGTTGGTGAATTCTGTGAGTGAGCTGCCTTCGTCGCCCCAGGTCGCCTGCCCGGCGGGCATCGACGATACCGGGCTGCAGGGCCGGATCATAACGGAAATCCACGGCTGCCACAGCCGCGGGTCATGCGTCGGTCGGTGTCGTCGTGCGCAGTGTGAGCGTGCCGATACGCAGGTATTCGACGATTTCCGTGTACGCTTCCTCGGCCGCCTCGTCGGAGTCCTCGGTGGCCGGGTCGACACGGCCGATTTCCGCCAGGTCGGCAAGAAACTCGCGCGCCTCGTCATCGAGCTGGGCGTCGGCAACACCCCCGGCGCCCAGGCCGGAACTGAATCCGGAACACCAGGACGCCAGCGCTGCCGTTCGATCTGCGAGCGGCTCCGTATCCGCCGGCAGCAGCAACTCGAAACGGAACGTCGTGTCATCGAGCTGTTGGCTGGTTTGTCGGTAGAGCTCGTCCAGGGGCGGCGGTGGCGGCTGGTCCGGTGACCG
>CAZJGZ010000028.1:18055-22058 GCA_964545695.1 uncultured Ectothiorhodospiraceae bacterium
ACGGATCGCGTGGCAGTGATGGCAGCGCTGAACATTGCGCATGACCTGCTCGCGCTCCACGAAAGTGAACAGGCCCTGGCGCGTGTGCGCGAGGGGCTGGGCGACCTGGAACAGCGGGTCGCCGCCAAGCTTGCGGACAACGCCTAGGCGCTGAACAGCGGCGCCGCGCGCAAGTGGAAGCGAAAAAGGTTAACGGGGCACGTTCTGCGATGTTCGACCGTTCGCCGGGTAATACCCTTGAACCTAAATTATGCCCCGGGGATTTGTTTGGCAGTGGCTGTTGCGCATGTCCGCCGAGTGCGGAAAGCCTGAGGCCCTCCAGCCCTCCCCACTTGAACCGCTGGTTCAAGGTCAAAGGTGAACACCGGCATATGTGGTTCGTGCCCTTCTTGATTGTCCCTGAACGGGGCCTTTCCGGGCCCCGTTCATTTGCGGGTCCAGGAAAACAGGGCCGGGAAAGTCCGATTCCCGTTGCCCATGATTTCGGCAATCACCAGTTCGGACCGACCGAGGTGCACCATGCACGAAACAGTGGAAGAAAAACGCCAGCTCCTGCGCGATTACGTCAAGGCGCAGCGCGAAGCCCTGAGCGAAGAGCAGCTCCGCGCCGCATCGGCCGACATGTGCCTGCTTCTCGAATCCACGCCCGAGTACCATCACTCGCTGCATGTCGGGGCCTACTGGCCCGTGCGTGGCGAGATGGACGTCATGCCGGTGATCGAACAGACGCTGCGCTACAACAAACATGTGTATCTGCCCGTGGTCGCCAATGACGACACGTTGCATTTCGCGCCCTATACCAAGGACACACCCACGAAGGTCAACCGCTTCGGCATTACCGAGCCCGATGTCGATCCGGCCGAGCTGATCTCGCCGCGCGGCCTGGATCTCGTCATCGTGCCGCTGACCGTGTTCGATTCCTACGGCAATCGACTGGGCATGGGCGGTGGTCACTACGACCGCACGTTCGCATTCCTGAACGAGGAGCCGGACCTGGTCGCTCCCTGCCTCATCGGCGCGGCCCACGAATTCCAGCACACCAGTGAACTGCCGACCCACCCGTGGGACGTGCCGCTGCGGCTGACCGTGACCGAACAGCAGGTCTGGCGCCCCATCGCCGCGCGCGCCGCCGAGACGGGATAAGCGCCCGTGGCCTACTGGCTGTTCAAGTCGGAACCGGACGTGTTCGGCATCGATGATCTGGCTGCGCAACCGGAGCGCACCGATCACTGGGACGGCGTGCGGAACTATCAGGCGCGCAACTTCATGCGCGACCAGATGGCCGTTGGCGATCAGGGTTTCTTCTACCACTCGAACACGAAGGTGCCGGGGATTGTCGGCATCGTCGAGATCGTGCGTTCGGCCTATCCGGACCATACCGCCTTCGACCCGGATGACCCGCACTACGATCCCAAGAGCGACCCCGACAACCCGCGCTGGTACATGGTGGATGTGCGCTTCGTGCGCAAGCTCGAACGCACGATCACACTGACCGAACTCAAGGAGCGCGCTGAACTCGACGGCTTCCCGCTGGTGCGCAAGGGCAACCGCCTGTCAGTGATGCCGGTCGAGCCCGAACACTGGAACTTCATCCTGTCGCTGGAATAGCGCACCGCCGACGCAGCGCGTTGCGCAAGTAGTTCTCAAGGCTCGCAGGAAGTCCTGTTCGGATTCGGACTGAACCGACTCGGTGCGCTTGTCGTCAGGCCAGGAAGGTGCGATACACCGGGTTCGACGTTTCCTCGCTCCAGTTGTAGCCGAGGTCGGCGAGGAATTTCTGCAGGGCCGGCTCCTCGTCGGCAGGCACCTGCATGCCGGCAAGCACGCGGCCGTACGCGGCGCCGTGGTTGCGATAATGGAACAGACTGATATTCCAGCCGCGGCCCATGCGGTTGAGAAAATTCTGCAGCGCTCCCGGTCGCTCCGGAAACTCGAACCGGAACAGGCGCTCATCCGCCAGGCCGTTGCCGTGGCCGCCGACCAGATGACGGACGTGCAGCTTCGCCATCTCGTTGTCGGACAGATCCAGCACCTCGTAGCCCTTGTCGCGCAAGTCGGCAAGGATCTGTTCGCGCTCTTCCGCTTTCCCCTGGGTCTGCACGCCGACGAACACGTGCGCCTCGTCGCTGTCGGAATAGCGATAGTTGAACTCGGTGACACTGCGCCGGCCGAGCGCCTGGCAAAAGCGCCGGAAGCTGCCCGGTTGCTCCGGGATGGTGGCCGCAAACAGCACCTCGCGATGTTCACCCAGTTCGGCGCGCTCGGCAACGTGTCGCAGTCGGTCGAAATTGATGTTCGCGCCGCAAACAATTGATACGAGATTCTGCCCCGTTTGCGGATTCTGCTCGAGATACTTCTTGGCCCCGGCCACGCCCAGCGCGCCCGCTGGTTCCGTGAGCGTACGCGTGTCGTCGAAGATATCCTTGATCGCCGCACAGATCTCGTCGGTATTGACCAGCACAACGTCGTCGACGTACTTGCGCGCAAGCCGGAACGTCTCCTTGCCGGGCTGCCGCACGGCTACACCATCGGCGAAGATGCCGACATGCTCCAGCTTGACCCGGCGCCCGCGTTTGAGCGACTTGTACATGGAGGCCGCATCCTCCGGCTCCACACCGATGATCCGCGTCTCCGGTCGCAGATACTTCATGTAGGCAGCGATGCCACCGATCAGGCCGCCACCACCGATGGGCACGAATACTGCGTGCAGATCGTCGCCGAACTGACGGCAGATCTCCATACCGATGGTGCCCTGTCCGGCAATGGTATCCGGGTCATCATAGGGATGGATGAAGGCATAGCCCTCTTTTTCCTCGATTTCGCGGGCGTGGGCATAGGCGTCGTCGTAGGCATCGCCATGCATAATGGCCCGTGCTCCGAGCGCCTTCACTGCATCGACCTTGATGGCGGGCGTGGTTCGCGGCATGACGATGACGGCCTTGAGCCCCAGCCGCTTGGCGGCCAGTGCCACGCCCTGGGCGTGATTGCCGGCCGAGGATGCGACAACACCTTCGATACCGCCCGCGCGCACCAGACGCCAGATCCGGTTGTAGGCCCCACGCAGCTTGAACGAGAAGATCTGCTGCAGGTCCTCGCGCTTGAGCAGCACGCGGTTATCAAGCCGCCGTGAGAGCGAGGGCGCCTCGTCCAGTGGTGATTCGATGGCTACGTCGTAGACGCGTGCCGAGAGGATCTTTTCAATGTATTTATCCATGACCGTCGAACCCTAGCAGGTAGGCCGCGGCATGCCCACCCCGAACGGCCGCCACCGACGACTATGCGTGCCCGGTAGGGGCGGCTACACTGCGAGTCGCAATCGGGAGGTGATCCACCATGTCGCAGGAAGAACAAAAGCGCGAGGCGGCTGCGGCCGCACTCGAATACGTCGACGACGAAATGACCATCGGCGTCGGTACGGGCTCGACGGTCAATCATTTCATCGATCTGCTGGCCGAAAGGCGGATCCATATCCGCGGCGCAGTAGCCAGCTCGGACGCCACCGAGGAGCGCCTGCGCAGCCACAACATCCCGGTCCGTGAGCTGAACGACACCGGCGACCTGCCCCTCTACGTCGATGGGGCCGACGAGTTCACGCAAGGCCGTCAGCTGATCAAGGGTGGTGGCGGCGCGCTGACCCGCGAAAAGATCGTTGCCGGCGCGAGTGAGCGCTTCATCTGCATCGCCGACAGCAGCAAGCGCGTGGGGGTCCTGGGAGCCTTCCCGCTGCCGGTCGAGGTCATCCCGATGGCGCGCTCATTCGTCGGTCGCCAACTGGCCCGGCTCGGTGGCGACCCCCGCCTGCGCACCGGAACGACCACGGACAACGGCAACGTGATCCTGGATGTCCATGGGCTGGAGATCATGGAGCCGATCAAGATGGAACGCCGGATCAATGACATCCCGGGCGTGGTCTGCAACGGTCTGTTCGCGCTGCGCGGAGCGGATCAGGTGCTCGTGGCCGGGCCGGACGGGGTGGAGCGCCTCGGCTGAAGCCTGCTGCGAA
>CAZJGZ010000029.1:0-22053 GCA_964545695.1 uncultured Ectothiorhodospiraceae bacterium
ACACTCCACTCAACGGGCCCAGCGTGAACGGCGTATAGGTGCCGGCGATCAGCAGATAGATGGCCCCGTGATCGACGATCTGGAATACCGACTTGGTCGCTTCATAGCGATGCGGGATGGCGTGGTAGATGGTCGAGGCCGCGTACAGCAGTATCACCGTCGTCACGAACACGGCGGCGCCGACCATGGCCAGCGCTTCACCTCGGGCGGCGGTTATGCCGATCAACACGGGTGCTGCCACGATGGCCGCAAGCAGCCCCGCCCCATGGCTGAGACTGTTGGCAATCTCCTCGCCGGGAGTCTGCTGGCGTTCGCGGCTGGCGAACGCGGTGCTCATGACGCCGGATGTGCCGGGGTTGCGAGGTTCACGCTGGTGAAACCCGTGGCTGGATTGGCCGTCAGCATGTCGATCCCTGCCGTGCGTGATCGGTCAGATGCGTAATGATGGCACGCCCAGTCTGCATGTCCAGTACGCGATTCTCGACCCGGGGCACGAGCCCTGTTACTTCGTGCACCACTTTCACAATCCAATGAAGAAACAACAGTACGATACTGAAATCAATGATAATACAACAGCTTGAGGTCGACCATGCAGGAGCAGCATGGTGACTGCCGTCGACATCAGCGCACCGGGTTTTCCGGACCCTTGCCTCGGAATTCGTCCATGAAGGCGGCAATGGCGGCCGGATCGAACTCATTCAGATCGAGGCGGTGCTGCCACGCAGTCACGACCAGTTCCTGACGATTGCGCAGGCGGGGATGCGGTACGACCACCAGGCCTGACCAGTCGCCATTGAAGCGATTGGTCCAGGTCCGCAGCCGACTCTCGGCCTCGTCGTCGAGCTGGCCGTAGTAGATGACGATCATGCCGTGCTCGAGCGAGTGAATCAGCTGCCCCTTCTCCCGAGGCTCGTTGTAAAAGCCGGGGTCCACCCAGCTTGGCCAGTGGGTGCCGGACAACGGGAAGTCTTCGTCCGCTGCCACGGGTGTGCCGTTGGCTACATGGGTGCGGCCCTTGCTGGACTCGCGTGTCACGTCGGTCAGTGCTGACTGGCCTTGTTCGATCAGCGCGTTGAAACTCGTGCGCTGGTCATGGGCCGTCCAGGCAAGCCACGCTCCGGCCAGCAGAATCAGGGGCAGGCCGGCCAGCACCGCGCGGTTCACCCAGAGCTGCCGCGTCCGGGCCCGGTCGTGCTGCACTTGATCAGCCGCCTGGGCGGCCGCCTTGCGGCGATTCTTCTTGCGTGCCATGGAGTTGTGTCCCGCGTGGAGTCATCCGAGGGCGAGTGCGACAAGCGTAGCCTAACGCGCTGCGCGTGGGGTCGCAGCTACCAGCACAGCAGCACGGAACGCGAAAAAAGCGGAGCCATCGCAATGACCCCGCTCTGGTTGGTGCGCCGTTCTGTTTGATGCATGGGGTACGCTGCGTTCCGTGCAGCAAACCCGGCCTGCCGGGGCAGGCCGGGGTAGCCCTGCCGCCGGGTTACTTGGCGGCTTCGAAGCGCCGGTTCGCTTCGTCCCAGTTGACCACGTTCCACCAGGCCTCGATGTAGTCGGGGCGGCGATTCTGGTAATTCAGGTAGTACGCGTGTTCCCACACATCGAGCCCGATGACCGGGGCACCCGGATCCTCGACGATATCCTGCATCAGCGGACTGTCCTGATTCGGGGTCGAGGTGATGCGGAGGTTGCCGCCACCGTCGACAATCAGCCACGCCCAGCCCGAGCCGAAGCGGCCGGTTGCGGCGTTGGCGAAGGCTTCCTTGAATGCGTCGAAGCCGCCCCAGGTCTGGCTGATCGCCTCGGCCAGGGCACCCGTCGGCTCACCGCCACCCTTGGGCGACATGATCTGCCAGAACAGGCTGTGGTTGGCGTGACCGCCGCCGTTGTTGCGTACAGCAGCACGGATATCCTGCGGGATGTCCCCGATCTTCGCGATCAGCTGCTCCACCGGCTGGTCGGCCAGTTCGGGATGGCTCTCCAGGGCGGCGTTCAGCTTGGTCACATAGGTGTTGTGGTGCTTGCCGTGGTGAATTTCCATCGTCGTCTTGTCGATGTGCGGTTCCAGGGCGCCGCTGTCATACGGCAGTTTGGGGAGTTCGTAGGCCATGCTGCTTTCTCCTTTTCCGTGTCAGTGTCGAGTTGGACCAACTTGGTCCCCTATCTTTGCGACGATAACCGGCGGTTTCAACCACCACCATCGTTGTTCCGTGAATTATTGCCGAGCGGGTCGCCGTGAGCGCGGGCCTCGTCGACGAACGCGGCGGCGGCGCTGTTCAGGGTGCGTCCCGCCTGCTGAACCAGCCCGAGGTTGCGCGCCAGGGCGATCCCGTCCGGGTCGATCATGCGCACATCGCTGCTGCCGAGCATCGTTTGCGGGAGCACGGACCAGCCAAGGCCGACCGAAACCATCATCTTGATCGTCTCGAGGTAGTTTGTCTCCAGTGCCACGCGGGGTTCGACGCCGTAGGGGCGCAATGCAGCCGCGACGATGCGGCGGGTAAAGGTTGTGGCGGCAGGCAGGATCGCCGGCGTGGCCTGCAGATCTGCCGGCGCCACGGCCGACTGCAGGGCCAGCGGATGGTCGGCCGCAACCACAAAGCGAAGGGTATCAAGCCACAGGGTTTCGGCAACGAGTCCCGGATCGACCTGGCGGGGCAGGGTGACGACGGCGAGTTCGATGTCGCCCCGTTCCACGGCACTGCAGGCGGCCTCGGAATCAAGGAACTGGAGGTCGAGTTCGACATCGGGATAGCGTGCGGCATAGGCGCGCAGGACGGGTGGCAGGCGGTGAAGCCCGATGTGATGACTCGTGGCGATGCGCAGGCGACCACCCACCAACCCCTCCAGGTCGACGACGGCCTGCCGCGCCGTATCAAGCTCTGCCAGCACGCGCCGGGCCCGGGGCAGGAATACCTCTCCCGCCTCGGTCAGACGCACGCTGCGGCCGATACGATCCAGCAGTCGGGTGGCGAGGTCGTCCTCGAGGGCGGAGATGCGCTTGCTGACAGCGGACTGGGACAGGAACAGGCTGTCTCCCGCCCGTGAAAACGATCCCTGGTCGGCAACGGCCACAAAGGCGCGCAGGGATGCCACATCAATCATGGTTCAGTGCCCGCAAGCATTCCATTAGAGAATCGATTGTATGAAAACGTTGAATTGCTGTCATCATTGAACAGGAGCTATGCTAACGAACCTCTGGACAAAGGCCATCTTGACCTTGTTCAGCAACGGGCCATGAAAATGGGATTTCCATGACCCTTCAGATCAACGACTTGCAGTCGTTGATCTGGCGGCACATCCATGTGCCGCGGGAAGGTCTGAATTGATCAGACCTTCCCTAACGGCCATTCAAGCGCAGGTTTGCACGAGGTTCGTGATGAGCGGAAAGACACTGTACGACAAGATCTGGGATGCCCATGTGGTGAAGTCGCAGGGCCAGGACGCCGCATTGCTCTACGTCGACCGGCACATGGTGCATGAAGTCACGTCGCCGCAGGCGTTCGAGGGCCTCAGGCTGGCTGGGCGCAAGCCGTGGCGGACGAACTCCATCCTGGCGACGGCGGATCACAACGTGCCGACCCTCCGGGCCGAGCGTGACAACGCGATCGAGGACCGCCTGTCACGCGTGCAGGTGGCCGCGCTGGACAAGAACTGCGGCGAACACGGGATCCGGCTGTTCGGCGTGCAGGACCTGCGCCAGGGCATTGTGCATGTCATCGGCCCGGAGCAGGGCGCGACGCTGCCCGGCATGACCATCGTCTGCGGCGACTCGCACACCGCCACCCACGGCGCCTTCGGGGCGCTGGCCTTCGGTATCGGCACATCCGAGGTCGAGCACGTCCTCGCGACACAGTGCATCGTTCAGTACAAGGCGAAGAACATGCGCGTGAACGTCGACGGCGAGCTGGGCCCGGGCGTCACCGCCAAGGACGTCATGCTGGCGATCATCGGCAAGATCGGTACCGCCGGCGGCAATGGCCACACCATCGAATTCGCCGGCTCGACCATCCGCTCGCTGTCGATGGAGGGCCGCATGACCATCTGCAACATGGCGATCGAGGCCGGCGCGCGAGCTGGCCTGATGGCGGTCGATGACACGACCATCGACTACATCCGCGGCCGACCCTATGCCCCGACGGGCGAGACCTGGGAGCGTGCCGTCGCGGCCTGGCAGGATCTGCACAGCGATCCCGATGCCACTTTCGATCATGAGGTTCATCTGGACGCCGCCGAGATCGAGCCGCAGGTGACCTGGGGTACGTCGCCGGAAATGGTGGTCCCGGTCGGTGGTCGGGTGCCCGACCCGGCAACCGTTGCCGATCCGGTCAAGGCGCAGGCGATGAAGCGGGCGCTGGAATATCAGGCCCTGGAGCCGGGCACGCCGATCACGGAGATCCGTCCGGACAAGATCTTCATCGGCTCCTGCACGAACGCGCGCATCGAGGATCTGCGGGCCGCCGCCGCCGTGGTGCGAGGGCGCAAGCTGGCAACGGGCATCCAGTTGGCCATGGTCGTGCCGGGCTCCGGTCTGGTGAAGCAGCAGGCCGAGGCTGAAGGCCTGGATCAGGTATTCAAGGATGCCGGCTTCGAGTGGCGCGAGCCGGGCTGCTCCATGTGTCTGGGCATGAATACCGACCGCTTGTCACCCGGCGAGCGCTGCGCGTCGACCTCGAACCGCAACTTCGAGGGGCGCCAGGGGCAGGGTGGGCGCACCCACCTGGTCAGTCCGGCCATGGCGGCGGGCGCAGCGATTGCCGGCCACTTCGTCGATGTACGTGAAATGGCCGACCGGAGGCACTGATGGAACCCTTTACTCGTTTTGAAGGCCTGGTCGCGCCGCTGGATCGGGCCAATGTCGACACCGATGCGATCATCCCCAAGCAATACCTGAAGTCGGTCGAGCGCACCGGCTTCGGGCCAACGCTGTTCGACGATTGGCGTTATCTCGATGCGGGCGAGCCGGGCGATGATCACAATCAGCGTCGGCCGAATCCGGATTTCGTGCTCAATCAGCCGCGCTATGAAGGCGCACAGATCCTGCTGACGCGCGAGAACTTCGGCTGCGGTTCATCGCGTGAGCACGCTGTGTGGGCACTGACGGATTACGGTTTCCGCGCGGTCGTCGGCACGAGCTTCGCCGACATCTTCTACAACAACAGCTTCAAGAACGGGCTGCTGCCGGTCGCACTCGACGCCGACACGATCGACCTGCTGTTCCAGCGTACCGACGCTCAGGCGGGTTATCGGCTGACGGTCGATCTCGAAGCGCAGGAAGTGCGAACCCCGGAAGGCGAGGCGTTCCACTTTGATGTCGACCCATTCCGGCGCGAATGCCTGCTCGCGGGCATGGACGATATCGCGCTGACGCTGCAGAGTGCGGACGAAATCCGCACCTACGAACAGCGTCGCCAGCGAGAAGCCCCCTGGCTGTTCGACGCATGAATCCTGCAGTCGGACACTGAGACAACGGGCGAGGAAACGATATGACACAGAAGATTGCCCTGCTGCCGGGTGACGGCGTGGGCCCGGAAATCGTCGCCGAAGCCGCCGGACTGCTGGAGCATCTGCGTCGCAACGAAGGCCTGGCGGTCGAGTTCGAATGGGCCGATGTCGGCGGCGCCGCCGTCGACGCCGTCGGTGAACCGTTGCCCGCGGCGACGCTGGAACTGGCACAGGCCGCCGACGCCGTGCTCCTCGGCGCCGTGGGCGGGCCCCGGTGGGATCAGGAGGCCCGTGAACGGCGTCCGGAGAAGGCGCTGCTGGGCCTGCGCGCGGAACTCGGTCTGTTTGCCAATCTGCGCCCGGCACTGCTGTATCCTGAACTCGCCGATGCCTCCTCGCTCAAGCGGGAGATCATTGCCGGGCTCGACCTCTTGATCGTGCGCGAGCTGACTGGCGGCATCTACTTCGGCGAACCGCGCGGGATCACCACGGATGCCGATGGCGTTCGCCGCGGTTTCAACACCATGGTCTACCGCGAGGACGAGATCGAGCGCATTGCCCGTCACGGGTTCGCCGCCGCCCAGCGTCGGGGCGGCCGGCTGTGCTCTGTCGAAAAGGCCAACGTGCTGGAGGTGTCACAGCTCTGGCGAGAGGTCGTGGAGCGCGTTCATGGTGACTATCCCGATGTCGAACTCAGCCATATGTACGTGGACAACGCGGCCATGCAGCTCGTGCGCGATCCACGCCAGTTCGACGTCATCGTCACCGGCAACCTTTTCGGTGACATCCTGTCGGACTGTGCGGCGATGTTGACCGGCTCGATCGGGATGCTGCCATCCGCGTCGCTCGACGTGAACGGCAAGGGCATGTACGAACCCGTGCATGGTTCGGCACCCGACATCGCCGGGCGCGGCGTCGCCAACCCGCTGGCCACGATACTGTCCGTGGCGATGATGCTGCGTCATACTCTTGGTGACGGGACGACCGCCGGGCGCATCGAGCGCGCAGTCGGCGATGTGCTGGCCGCAGGCATTCGCACAGCGGATATTGCCGGCGACCACCAGGCCGTTGGCACTGCCGCCATGGGTGCTGCCGTGATCGAGGCGCTGGACCGGATGCAATAGTGGTCCCGGACTGATTGTGAATGGACGGATCGCGCCGATCCGAGCACCGCGGCGCCGGCGCTCTGTGGCTGGCGAGCGGTCGGCATGAAACTTGAATACGAGAGTGTCGCCGACAGGACGGTTGCAAGGCTGTCCGCGCATGCGCTCACAACCGTTTCTTTGAATGGGATTCTGCGAGGAAGACGATGAGTAAAAAGTACAACGTAGCTGTCGTGGGTGCGACCGGCGCTGTCGGTGAAGTGATGCTCAGCATTCTGGCGGAGCGCAACTTTCCCGTCGGTGATATCGCCGCTCTCGCCAGTGAACGTTCTGCGGGCAAGCGCGTCGCCTTCGGCTCGACCTTTCTCGAGATCCAGGATCTTGCCGGTTTCGACTTTTCGACCACCGACATTGCGCTGTTTTCCGCGGGTGGTTCGATTTCGGCCGAGCATGCGCCGCGTGCTGCGGCCGCCGGTGCGGTGGTGATCGACAATACGTCGCATTTCCGGAATGACGAGGACATCCCGCTGATCGTGCCCGAAGTGAACCCGCACGATCTCGGCGGTTATACCCAGCGCAACATCATCGCCAATCCGAACTGCTCGACCATCCAGATGGTGGTTGCACTGAAGCCGATCGAGGACGCTGTCGGCATCGAACGGCTCAATGTGGCGACGTATCAGGCTGTTTCCGGCACCGGCAAGGATGCCATCGAGGAACTTGCAACCCAGACCGGCGAGCTGCTCAACGGCCGCCCGGCCAAAGCGAGCGTGTATCCCAAGCAGATCGCGTTCAACGTGCTGCCGCACATCGATACCTTCCAGGACAACGGCTACACGCGCGAGGAAATGAAGATGGTCTGGGAGACGCGGAAGATTTTCGGGCGCCCGGAGATGCGGGTAAACCCGACCACCGCGCGCGTACCCGTGTTCTATGGCCACTCCGAGGCCGTGCATGTCGAGACGCGCGCACCGATCACGGCCGAACGGGTGCGCGAGCTGCTCGCGGCAGCCCCCGGCGTCTCGGTGCTGGACCGGCGCGAGGACGGTGGCTACCCGACCGCCGTCACCGAAGCGGCACAGCATGACGCCGTCTATGTGGGGCGGATTCGGGAGGATATCTCGCACGAACAGGGGATCAATTTCTGGATCGTTGCCGACAATGTACGCAAGGGCGCGGCGCTGAACAGCGTCCAGATCGCGGAGCTTTTGATAAAAGACCATATTTGACCTATAGTTAGCGTACTATTGTTCAAGTGCTTTCTTTAAAGTACATTCTCGAAAACATTCCCATGTACTCCGGTGCTGGGAACCCGATCACCGACCTGTCCGGATCGCGCGGGGACATCGGTGACACGGATAGTCGACAAACGGGGGGACCGTAGTGCGACGACTGGCCCTGGTACCGCTGCTCCTGTTCGCTCTCGTGCTGCCATTCCAGGCCAGCGCAGTCGGACTGGGCAGTATCGAGACCCGCTCCGCCCTGAATCAGCGTCTGGATGCGGAAATCCCCCTGCGAGGCGTGTCGCCGGACAATGCCGACCGGGTCAGCGTCGCGCTGGCCTCGGAACGGGCCTTCCGCGAAGTCGGTCTGTCACGGCCCGCGATCCTCTCGCAGCTCCGCTTTGAAGTCGTGGAGCGTGATGGTGATCTGTTCGTCCGTGCGACCAGCGTGGAACGCATTTCCGAGCCCTTCCTGAGTTTCCTGATCGAAGTCGATGCCCCATCGGGCAATCTTCTGCGCGAATACACCATCCTGCTCGACCCCCCGGTCTATGCGGCCGATGAACCCGATGTGGCGGACGACCCGGCCCCAGAACCAGAAAGGACCGATCCGGAACCAACGGTCGAGGCCGAGCCGACCGTTGAGCCGGAGGAAGTGGCTGCGGCCGAGGAACCGACGGCGGAGGAAGAGCGTCGGCGGCGTGATCGCTTCGGTGACGAGCCGGTCTTCATGGAAGTGGAACGCGAGCGCGATCGCATCACTGCCGAACGCCGCGCGGAAGCCGAGCGGCGAGCCGCGGAGGAAGCCGCTGCAGCGGAGCGTGCCCGTGCCGAGGCGCGCGAGCCCACCATGCCCGACACGTACGAGACCCGGGCCGGTGACACCGCGTGGGAGGTTGCGTCGCGCATGGCTGCCGGCGAGGTCTCCACGCAGCAGATGATGCTTGCGCTGCTGCGCAACAACCCCGACGCGTTCATGGACGACAACGTCAACCGCCTGCGCGAGGGATATGTGCTGCGCACACCGTCGCGTGACGAAGCCGCGTCCATCAATGCGCAACAGGCAATCGCCCAGATCGACCGCCAGAATACGTTGTGGCGCGAGTGGCGCGACGGCATGCGCGCATCAGCCGCACCCGCGGAAGAGGGCGAGGAACCCGTGGCGGCGGCTGACGCCCCCGAGACCGAAGCCGAATCTGCGGAAGCGTTGCAGATCGTCGGCGCGCCCGATGGTGGCGACGTGGCGGCAGATGACGATACCGCTGCGGGTACTGCGGAACAGCAGGAAGAATTGCAGCTGGCGCGCGAACAACTCGAGTCCGCGCGGCTGGAGAAAGCGGAGCTCGAGTCACGTGTCGGCGAGCTCGAATCGATGGTCGAGCGCATGGACCGGCTGATCACGCAGCGCAATGAAGAGCTGGCCAGCCTTCAGCAGCGATTGGTCGAACTTGCCGAGGAAGAGGGCGTCGCGCTCGATCCGGATACGCTGCCGGACGAGGAGGCCGTGCCCGAAGAGGTCGCCGAAGCGATTGACGAGGACGACGAGCCGGTCACCGTCACCATCGATATCGATACCCTCGACACGACCATGGACCGTCTTGCCGAGGTTGCCGCGCAGCGCGAAGAAACCCTGATTGCGCGCGCCGAAGAGGCGGCAGAGGCTGACGAACCAGAACGCGAAGAGGATGATGACGCCGCCGCGGTCGCGGAGGGCGACGGTGCACAGCACGATACCGGCGTGGAGACCATTCGCACGCAACCCGGCGACGAGGGCTTGCTGTCCCGTTTGATGGGCCCGCTGGCTGGCGTGGCGGCTGTGGCCAGTGCGGCAGCGGCATCGCTGCCTGGCGGCAACCTCGGTCTCGCCGGACTGGCTTTGGTGGTGCTGGCGTTGATCGCGCTGCTGGTCATGCGCCGCCGACAGCAGGCCTCGGAAGAGGCGGTCGACGTCGGTGATGTCGAGTTCGCCGATGAGGATGACGATGCCTTCGCTGACCTCATCGACGAGGAACCCGAGTCGGATATGGACAGCGGGACCGACGAGTTCGATCAGACCACGCGAATGTCGGCAGCCGATGTGAGCGGCCTCATGGACGACGATGCGCCGTCGTCGAATGACTCGGACGTGATGACCGATGAGGATCCGCTGGCCGCGCTTGACGACGACATGGACGCCGGCGCCGATGAATCGGACAAGGACGACACGATTGCCGAAGCGGACGTCTACCTCGCGTATGGATTGCACCAGCAGGCGCGGGATCTGCTCACTCTGGCACTTCAGGAATCGCCCGACCGTGCGGATTATCACGAGAAGCTGCTGGAGACGCTCTACTCCGGTGGCGAAAAGGAGGAGTTCGAGAAACAGGCGGCACGATTCCACGGCAAGGTCGACGGCAGCAGCAAGGGCTTGTGGAAGCGCGTGGTTGCCATGGGTCGGGAGATTGCCCCGGACAACGAACTCTTCCGTGACGCCGAGGATCCCGGTATTACCGCTGATGAGATCCGCCAGCAAAGGCCCGACACGGCCGATATCGACCTGGGCGACGACGACCAGCATGGCGACGTCGATCTCGATTTCTCGCTCGATGACGAGGACGACGAAACCGATACGTCCGGATCGGCCGGTGACGATTTCGATCAGACCGTGATGACCCCGGCAAGCCCCGAAGCCACGCAGGAACGGGATCTGACCGATGCTGCCGACGGTGACGATGAACTCGAGTTCGATCTCGGTGATCTTGACGATCTGTCAGATGGCGAGCCGGAATCCGACGATGCGGATCGCAGTCATGCTGCGACCGCAACCTCCGCTGGGTCCGTGGACTCCGCCGATACAGAAGGTCCTGTCGAGGGTGATGATCAGGATCTGGAGTTCGATCTGTCCGATCTGGAAAGCAACGCCGGGGACGATTTCGGCCTGACCGCTGATGAGGAGAAAGCGGCCAGCGCCTCGCCGGAGGCCACGCACGATGGCGATGACGAACTCGATTTCGATATCGGCGATCTGGACCTGGGCGAGGAGCCTTCGGCTGCTGAGCCTGACCAGGAGCACGCGGTAGCCGCGGGCAGCGACGATACCGACGAGTTCGATGTCTCCGGCCTCGACCCGGAAGCCACGCGGATTGCCGATTCGGATGAAGACGTGTCGATCCCGACGGGATCGGACGTTGAGGAACCGCAGGCCGGGGCCTCCGATGACGATGCCGATATCGAATTCGACCTCAGTGAACTGGACGACCTCGGTGGCGATGAGCAATCCGCGGCTGGCGCTCCAGAACCTCAGAGTGCCACTGGAGTGTCGTCGGCAGCGGAGTCGGACGACGATGGTGGCGAACCCGACGAATTCGACACCATGCTCGATCTGGCGCGGGCCTACATCGACATGGGCGATCAGGACAGCGCCACCAGTGCGCTCGAGGAGGTCGTCGCTTCCGGCAATGATGAACAGCGGGCAGAGGCGAAGAAACTGCTCGACACTGCCAACTGACCGCACGGCCAGGGAGTCCGGTCACGTCGATGAGGGTCGCCTGCGGGATCGAGTATGATGGCGGGCGATTCCTCGGCTGGCAGCGCCAAAGCGGGACGGCGCGCACGGTGCAGGATGCCATTGAACGCGCGCTCGCCCGCGTCGCCAACCACCCGGTAACCGTCGTGTGCGCCGGGCGGACGGATACCGGCGTCCACGCCACCACTCAGGTCTGCCACTTCGACACGTCTGCGGAGCGTGCCGAAAAAGCCTGGGTGATGGGTGCGAATACTGCGCTCCCCGATGATGTCTCGGTTCGTTGGGCCCGGCCCGTGCCGAACGACTTTCATGCCCGTTACGCGGCGGTGGCCCGGCGCTATCGCTACGTGTTGCTGGAAGGCTGGAACCGATCGGCGCTGTGGCGACAGCGGGCAGGGTGGCACCACGCGCAGCTCGACCTCGCTCGCATGCAGGCGGCTGCGAAACGATTGATCGGTGAGCACGATTTTTCCGCCTTTCGGTCCTCCGCATGCCAGGCGGCGCATGCCGTACGCCGTCTCGACCACGTCGATGTACGGCGGATGGGTGCCGCAGTGGTCATCGATATCCAGGGCAACGCCTTTCTGCACAATATGGTTCGCATCATCGTCGGTGTTCTCATGACGGTGGGCGCCGGGGATCGTCCGCCCGGCTGGGTTGACACGCTCCTTGATCGCGGTGATCGGCGCGAAGCCGGCAAGACGGCGCCGGCGCACGGGTTGTATCTGATCGGCCCCGTCTATCCTCGACGTTTCGGTTTGCCGTTCCCCGAGCCACCACAATGGCCCGCGTGCCCGGACGCAGGCGGGTTCTGTGATAATATGGATGGTCCATAGGATGCGGATGCATGCGACGCTTTTCGCAGTGCATCTGCCACCAGCATGACTCGGACATCATGGTTCGCACGCGCATCAAGATCTGCGGCATTACACGTCCCGAGGATGCGTCGCGGGCAGGCGAGCTCGGGGTTGATGCGGTCGGAATCGTGTTTCACCCGGACAGTCCACGTGCGGTGACACCGGAGCAGGCCGGTGATGTCGTTGCGGCGCTACCGCCCTTCGTCACACCGGTGGCGCTCTTCCTGGATCCGCAGTCCGCGGATGTGGAGCAGGTGCTGACTCGCGTACGCGTGGGCATGCTCCAGTTCCACGGCAGCGAAAGTGCGGCGTTCTGCCGCCAGTTCGGGCGTCCCTGGATCAAGGCGTTGGGCGTCGGCGACGGCGCCGACCCGGACGCGATCGCCGCGGACTACCCCGACGCTGCGGGGCTGCTCGTCGATGGCCATGCGCGCGGCGCAGCCGGCGGCAGTGGGCAGCAGGCGGATTGGGCGCGGTTGCGCGGCAAGCGGCGCTATCGGTTGATCCTGGCCGGCGGTCTGGCGCCGTCGAACGTGGCACAGGCAGTGTGTACCGTGCGACCGGACGCGGTGGATGTATCCACCGGCGTGGAATGTGCGAAGGGGTGCAAGGATGCAAACCTGATGTCTCAATTTATCGAGGAGGTACGCCGTGGCGACCGTGTTGCCGGACCCGGAAACGACTGAAGCAACCACCCTGCCAGACGCCCGCGGCCATTTCGGCCGCTATGGCGGTGCGTTTGTCGGCGAAACGCTGATGGCGCCGCTGGCCGAGCTGCGCAAGGCCTATGATCACCTGCGACAGGATGCGGATTTCCAGCGCGAGTTCGACTGGACGCTGAAGCATTTTGTCGGCCGGCCGACGCCGCTGTACTACGCCCAGCGGTGGTCGGAACGCATCGGCGGCGCGAAGATTTACCTCAAGCGCGAGGACCTGGACCACACGGGGGCGCACAAGGTCAACAACACCGTGGGCCAGTCGCTGGTGGCCAAGTACATGGGCAAGGAGCGGGTGATCGCCGAGACGGGCGCGGGCCAGCACGGTGTGGCCACGGCCTCGGTGGCCGCGCGCCTGGGCATGAAGTGCGTGGTCTACATGGGTGCCGAGGATACGGTACGGCAGAAGCAGAACGTATTCCGCATGAAGCTGCTTGGTGCGGAAGTGGTGCCGGTGACGTCAGGGGCGCAGACATTGAAGGACGCGCTCAACGAGGCGATGCGCGATTGGGTCGCGAATGTGGACGACACTTATTACATCATCGGCACCGTCGCCGGTCCCGATCCGTATCCGCGGATGGTGCGCGACTTCCATCGCGTGATCGGCAATGAGACCCGCGAGCAGATCATGGAGATCGAGGGGCGTCTGCCGGACGCGCTGGTCGCCTGTGTGGGCGGTGGGTCGAATGCAATCGGCCTGTTCCATCCCTTCCTGCAGGACGAGGGTGTGCGCATGTTCGGCGTTGAAGCCGGCGGCGAAGGCATTGCCACAGGGCATCATGGTGCGCCGCTGAGCGCCGGTCGGCCGGGTGTCCTGCATGGCAATCGCACGTACCTGATGACGGACGATGCCGGCCAGATCACGGCCACGCATTCGATCTCGGCGGGGCTGGACTATCCCGGCGTCGGGCCCGAACATGCCTGGCTCAAGGATACCGGGCGCGTGGAATACACGGCGATCAATGATGACGAGGCGCTTGCTGCGTTCCATGACCTGACACGAACCGAGGGCATCATGCCGGCCCTGGAAACCGCCCATGCGTTGGCGTATGCCGGCAAGCTGGCGGCCACGATGCGACCGGATCAGACGATCGTGCTCAACCTCTCCGGTCGGGGTGACAAGGACATGGCGACCGTCGCCGAACTCTCGGGAGGCATGGAATGACGCGTATCGCCGATCGCTTTGGCGCGCTCGATGGCACGGGGCGCAAAGCCCTGATTCCCTACCTGACAGCGGGTGATCCCGGGCCGGAGGCAACGGTGGGGCTGATGCACACGCTGGTGGCCTCGGGCGCAGACCTGCTCGAGGTCGGCGTGCCATTCTCCGATCCGCAGTCGGATGGCCCCGTCATCCAGGACGCGTGTCAGCGGGCCCTCGAGAAGGGTGTAACCCTGCGCCACGTGCTCGACATGGTGGCGAAGTTCCGCGAGGACGACGCCGATACGCCGATTGTCCTCATGGGGTATACGAACCCCGTCGAGGCCATGGGCAGTGAAGCATTCGCCCAGGCAGCGGCCGACGCGGGGGTGGATGGGGTCATCATGGTCGATCTGCCCCCCGAGGAAGCCGAGGAACTCATCGACGAGCTGGTTCGGCGCGACATCGATCCCATCTTCCTGGTGGCGCCGACCACGGCCAGTGAGCGCATGGCGCGGATCTGTGGCGCGGCCCGGGGGTTTGTCTACTACGTTTCGCTCAAGGGCGTCACCGGCGCCGCGACGCTTGCGCATGACGAGATCGCTGGCAAACTCGCGGAAATCCGCAGTCACACCGATCTTCCGATCGGTGTGGGCTTCGGCATCCGGGATGCCGAGTCGGCCGCACGGATTGGTGCGTACGCCGATGGCGTGGTGGTCGGTAGCGCTGTGGTATCGCGTATCGCCGAGCACGGAAATGACCCGCAGGCGCTCGATCGAGAACTGCGCAGTTTTGTGGGTTCGCTGCGCGCGGCCCTTGATCAGGTGGCGTAACTCGCCCGGCCCAACCCGCGCCCGTAACGAGCAACAGGGAGACGAGCATGAGCTGGTATCAGCGCCTTGTACCGCAACGCATTCGCACCGACACCCGCAACAAGAGCAACGTTCCGGAAGGACTCTGGGTCAAGTGCGAGCAGTGCAGTGCCGTGCTGTACCGCAATGAGCTCGAGAGAAATCTGGATGTTTGTCCCAAATGCCTGAATCACCGACGTATATCCGCGAATAAACGGCTGGACCAGTTCCTGGACGCCGAACCCAGAACAGAAATCGGCGCCAATCTCGAACCGGTCGACATGCTGCGTTTCCGGGACAGCAAGAAATACCGCGATCGGCTCAATCAGGCGCAGAAGGCGACCGGGCAGAAGGACGCACTCGTCGCCATGCGCGGCGCGGTGCGCGAGGTCCCGGTGGTCGCATGCGCCTTCGAGTTCTCGTTCATGGGCGGCTCCATGGGCTCGGTGGTCGGCGAGCGTTTCGTACGCGCCGTCAACACCGCGATCGATGACAACGTCCCGCTGGTCTGTTTCTCCGCCAGTGGCGGCGCGCGCATGCAGGAAGCGCTGTTCTCGCTGTTCCAGATGTCCAAGACCAGCGCGGCGCTCGCTCGGATGTCCCGTCGGGGCCTGCCCTATGTGTCCGTCATGACCGATCCGACCATGGGCGGGGTGTCGGCCAGTCTGGCCATGCTGGGTGACGTCAATATCGCCGAGCCGAATGCACTGATCGGCTTCGCGGGCCCGCGGGTCATCGAGCAAACCGTGCGCGAGAAGCTGCCGGAAGGGTTCCAGCGCGCCGAATTCCTGGTGGAACACGGCGCCATCGACATGATTGTCGATCGTCGCCATATGCGCGAGCGAGTCGGCGGTCTGCTGGCCACGTTCACGCACCGCCCACCCATTCAGTAAGTCGCAGAAGATGCAGCCATCGGTGGCGACTCCGGTCGACGAATGGCTCGACTGGCTGAACACGCTGCATCCGGCCGAAATCGACCTGGGCCTTGAGCGCACCGCGCACGTCGCCGAGCGCATGGGCCTGTTGCAGGATCTGCCACCGATCATCACCGTAGCCGGCACCAACGGCAAGGGTTCGGTTTGCGCCTTCGCCGAGGCGCTGCTGCTGGCCCAGGGTCACCGTGTGGGGCTCTACACCTCGCCCCATCTCGACCGCTACAACGAACGCGTCCGGGTCGCCGGGGGCGACATCGATGACGCGACACTCCTCGCGGGTTTTTCTGCCGTTGAAGCCGCGCGTGCGGACACCCCGCTGACGTTTTTCGAGTTCGGCACGCTGGCCGCCATGGCCTGCTTTCGGGCATGCGGCGTCGACGTCATTGTCCTCGAGACCGGCCTGGGTGGCAGACTCGACGCGACCAACGTGTTCGCGGCCGATGTCGCGGTGGTCACGTCGATCGGCCTTGATCATGCCGAATGGCTGGGTACCGACCGCGACGCCATCGCCCGCGAGAAGGCCGGGATCGCACGCGCGAACCGTCCCCTGATCATGGCGGATCCCGACCCGCCCCCGGCATGGGCGGAGATTGTGGAGGCGACCGGCGCGCATGAATTGCGCCATGGGCGCGATTACACCCTCGATGCGGATCCCGGGGAACGGGACGGGGAAGGGCACGGTCGCGCCGACACCTGGCACTGGTCGATGGGCCCGCACGACCATCCGCGACTGCCGCGGCCGGCGCTCGTCGGTGGCTATCAACTGGCGAACGCAGCAGCAGCGCTGGCTGCCGTAACGGCTCTGCAGGGCACGCCACCGGGCCGGGACGTGGTCGAGGCAGGGCTGACCAGCGCGCACGTGGCGGGGCGATTCGAGATCTTTCACCTGCCCGGTATGCCGGAGGTGGAAGTCATACTCGACGTGGGCCACAATCCGCAGGCAGCCGCCACGCTGGCGCAGGGGCTCAAGGATCGACCCTGTCGTGGGCGCACGCTGGCGCTTTTCGGCATGTATGGGGACAAGGATGCAAGCGGCGTGATTGCAGCGCTGGATGCCTGTGTTGACGTCTGGTTCTGTGCCACGCTCCCACCACCGCGCGGGCTTTCAGCCACGGACCTCGCATCCCGCAGTGGTCTCGCGGCGGACCAGCGGTTGTGCCGCTGTTGTGCCGACCCGGTGGCTGCGCTCTCCTGCGCAAGCGCGGAAGCCGTGGCGGGGGATCGCCTGGTCATCGGCGGTTCGTTCGCCACGGTGGCGCAGGTGCGCCGGCATTTTCTATAATCACGCCCTGCCGATTCCGACCGGCCCGGCGCCTGGACTTCGCTCTTGAATGCGGCCTTGAAACAGCGAGTGGTTGGCGCGATTGTTCTGGTTGCGCTGGCCGTGATTTTCGTGCCCATGCTCCTTGACGGCGCCGGCACGCGCGATGACGTAGCCCGCGAGGTAAGTATCCCCGAGCGTCCCGCCTTCGCCGAGCCGGCACTCGAAGACATCCCCGAGCCGGTTCTGCCAGAGACCGAGGACGAGGTGGCGCCCGCGGCACCCGACGCCGTCGCCGAGCCCGAGACCGAAGCAGCGGGGACCTGGGAACCGGAGCCGGCAGACGATGAGGCCGAAGATGAGGCCGCAGCGGCCGGCGACGGCGCGGACGCGGATGCGGATGCGGATGCGGATGCGCCCAGTGCGTGGGCCGTGCAGACTGGCAGCTTCTCCCGGCGCGACAATGCCGTGGCCCAGCGCGACCGCTTGCAGGAGGCCGGTTTTGACGCCTTCATCGATAGCGGGGATACGAGCTCGGGCCGGGTCTGGCGTGTACGTGTCGGTCCGCTGGGCCTGGAAGCGGAGGCGCGCTCACTGCGCGATCGCCTTGAAGCCGACGAGGACCTGGAAGGCCTCGTGGTATCCCACCCATGACTGACTTGCCATGAATATACTCGACTGGATCATCATCGCCATTGTCGCGGTCTCCGGGCTGATCAGCGTCTGGCGTGGTTTCGTCAAGGAAGCCATCTCGCTGGCAACATGGATTGCCGCTTTCTGCATCGCGCTGCTGTTCGCGCCCAATCTGGCCACGATCCTGCCGGCTGCCATCGAGAGCCCGATGGCGCGCTGGGCCATCGCCGGGGTTGCGCTGTTCATGACCACGCTGCTGGTCGGGGGACTGCTCAATTTCCTGGTATCCAGTCTCGTCGAGCGCACGGGCCTGACCGGCACCGATCGGTCGCTCGGCATCGTTTTCGGCATCCTGCGTGGCGTCGTCATTGTCGCCCTCGGCGTGCTGATCGTCGGCGATACGGCCCTGCGTGACGAACCCTGGATGCAGGAGTCGAGTCTGGCGGTACATTTCGAACCTTTTGCCGAATGGCTCCGTCAGGCCTATCCTGCCGACCTCGCGGACTCGCTGATGAGTGATCGCGACGGCTAGTGGAGCCGGGCTGGCGGTGGATTGTGCTGGCGCTGACAGGACGACGAAGCCCCGGGCTGGTGCGGGGCTTGCACGCAGACAGAGAACAACATGCGGGTGCAGGGCAAGGTCCTGTGCGTGACGGCGCAATCGGGGGCGGTCTTCGCCCCGAAGCGGTCGAGTGGAGAGAGTGAGGCCTTATGTGCGGAATCGTGGGTATCGTCGGCCGTGGGCCAGTCAATCAACTGCTCTATGATGGACTGACGCTCCAGCAGCACCGCGGACAGGATGCCGCCGGTATCGTGACCTGTGAGGGTGGGCGTCTGTTCATGCGCAAGGGACTGGGTCTCGTGCGGGATGTCTTCCACACGCGGCACATGATGCGCCTGCAGGGCAAGATGGGTATCGGCCACTGCCGGTACCCCACCGCCGGCACGCAGTCGTCCGCCGAGGCGCAGCCCTTCTACGTGAACTCCCCCTATGGCATTGCCCTGGCTCACAACGGCAACCTCACCAACGCCGACGAGATGAAACGCCAGCTGTTCGAAGCGGATCTGCGGCACATCAATACGTCATCCGACACCGAAGTCCTGCTCAACGTCTTCGCCCATGAACTGCAAAAGCGGGTGGAGTCGACCCGGTTGACCGCCGATCAGGTCTTCGCCGCGGTCGAGCAGGTCCATGCGCGCAGCCGTGGGGCCTATGCCGTAGTGGCCATGATCGCCGATCGGGGCATGCTCGGCGTACGCGACCCCTGGGGCATTCGGCCGGTCGTCCTCGGGCGTCGCGAGGGCGTACTGGGGCCCGAGTACATGATCGCCTCCGAGAGTGTGGCCCTCGGCGCCCTCGGGTTCGACCTGGTGCGCGATCTGCGCCCCGGTGAGGCCGTATGGATCGAGACCGACGGCACGCTCCACTCGCGGGTCTGCGCCCCCGTCACGACGCACGCACCGTGTCTGTTCGAATTCGTCTACTTTGCGCGGCCCGACTCCATCATCGATGACGTATCCGTCTACAAGTCACGCCTGCGGATGGGCCAATACCTGGCCGACCGGATCCTCAATCAACGCCCCGACCACGACATCGACGTCGTCATCCCCATCCCCGACACGAGCCGCACTTCGGCGCTGGAGCTGGCCAACCGCCTCGGCGTGAAATATCGCGAGGGCTTCATCAAGAATCGCTACATCGGCCGCACGTTCATCATGCCCGGGCAGCAGACACGGCGAAAATCCGTGCGCCAGAAGCTCAACCCCATCGAGCTCGAGTTCCGCGGCAAGAACGTGATGCTGGTGGACGACTCGATCGTCCGCGGCACGACCTCGGAGCAGATCATCCAGATGGCACGGGATGCCGGCGCCAATCGGGTGTACATGGCATCGGCGGCGCCGCCCGTGCGCTATCCCAACGTCTACGGCATCGACATGCCCGCCGCCAACGAACTCATCGCCCATGACCGGACGGAGGCGCAGGTGGAAGAGGCGATTGGTGCGGATTGGCTGGTATACCAGAGCGAGGACGACCTGATCGAGGCTGTGCGCGCCGGCAACACGGCGCTGAGCCATTTCGAGGGCTGCTGCTTTGATGGCTGCTATGTGACCGGTGACGTCAACCGCGACTACCTCGACCAGCTCGAGCTGCTGCGCGGCGAGAATGCCGACTCCAGCAGCGAGTATGACGATACCGCGGTTGAGGACGTCGGCATGGACTGAGCCCGGCGCTCGGCCGAGGCCACGGGATCCCGGCGGAGCCCGTGTACAAAAGCCCGACATGGAACCCGTCCGGGATGGTTTCGGGGCAAGTTCAGCGGCGGCCACCGGGCTGGCAGCGGCCGGATCGTGGCTGAATCGGCGGCCGGGAATGTGAGACAATCCCGCGCCAAAACCCGGGTCTGCCCGGCGCGACATTGTGGAGATAACGCGTGGACGAAAATCGCAAGAAAGCCCTCTCGGCCGCCCTCGGCCAGATCGAGAAACAGTTCGGCAAGGGTGCCGTCATGCGCATGGGCGACGACGCGGCCGTACGCGACGTTCCCGTGATCTCGACCGGGTCGCTCGCGCTCGACGTGGCGCTCGGTGTTGGCGGTCTGCCGCGGGGTCGGGTGGTCGAAATCTATGGCCCCGAATCCTCCGGCAAGACCACCATGACCCTGGAGACGATTGCCGAGTGCCAGAAGGCCGGCGGCACTTGCGCCTTCATTGACGCCGAACATGCCCTGGACCCGACCTACGCCGAAAAGCTGGGCGTGAATGTCGACGACCTCCTGGTGTCGCAGCCCGACACCGGGGACCAAGCGCTGGAAATCGCCGACATGCTGGTGCGCTCCGGCGCCGTGGACATGGTGGTCGTCGACTCGGTGGCCGCGCTGACGCCGAAGGCGGAAATCGAGGGCGAGATGGGTGACTCGCATGTCGGCCTGCACGCGCGCCTGATGTCACAGGCGCTGCGCAAGCTGACCGCCAATATCAAGCGCTCCGGCACTACCGTCGTCTTCATCAATCAGATCCGCATGAAGATCGGCGTCATGTTCGGCAGCCCGGAAACCACCACCGGCGGCAATGCCCTCAAGTTCTATTCCTCCGTGCGGCTCGATATCCGCCGCATCGGTTCGATCAAGAAGGGCGAAGAGGTCGTCGGCAACGAGACTCGCGTCAAGGTCGTCAAGAACAAGATGGCGCCGCCGTTCCGCCAGGCCGAATTCGAGATCCTGTACGGCGAGGGCGTATCGCGCGAGGGCGAGCTGATCGACCTCGGCGTGAAGAACAACATGGTCGACAAGTCGGGGGCCTGGTACAGCTACAACGGCAACCGTATCGGCCAGGGCAAGGACAACAGCCGCAACTACCTGAAGGAGCACCCGGAGATCGCGGCCGAGCTCGAACAACGCCTGCGGGACACGCTCCTGGCCAAGCCCGCACCGCGGGACAAGGATCAGGCTGCCGCCGCCGAGGAAACAGAAGGCTCTGACACCCAGGGATGACGTCCGGAGGCGAGACCACGGATCCGGTTCACGAATCCGCCGTGCGCCTGCTTGCGCGGCGCGACCACAGCCGGCTCGAGCTTGCGAACAAGCTGACACAACGCGGATTCGACGAGGCCGAGGTCGAGACCGAGATCGAACGACTGATCACGTCCGGCCTGCTGGACGATGGCCGCTTCGCCGAATTGTTCGTGGAACAACGGATGCGACGGGGCGATGGTCCGGTGAAAATCCGCGCCGCACTCGGTGAGCGCGGCGTCACCAGCGGCCTCATCGATAGCGCCCTGGAACCGCTGGCAGAGGAATGGCCCGAATGCGCACGGGCCGTCCTGCACAAGCGCTTCGGCGACAGCCACGCCGGTGACCGCCGGGAGCAGGCACGCCGCGTGCGCTTCCTGCAAGGCCGCGGATTCCCGGCCGGGTTGGCGATGCGCGCGGTGGAACAGTCCGGCAACCCCGACGCCGAAGATCAGGCATAAGCGGTCGGGATCCGCCGCTCAGCGATTCGGGCGCAACCGCCGCATAAGCGCCGGGATGATTCCGGCCCCATGCGCACGACAACAGAGGAATGCCACGGTGGCAGAGCAGAGCACACAGCCGGAAACTCCGATGGGCAGCGCCGCACTGCGGGCGCGCTTCCTGGAATACTTCGAGCGTCACGGCCATCGCATCGTGCCGTCATCCCCGCTGGTACCCGGCAACGACCCGACGCTGCTCTTCACCAACGCGGGCATGGTGCAGTTCAAGGACGTATTCCTCGGTACTGACAAGCGCGATTATCAGCGCGCCGTGACCACCCAGCGGTGCGTACGGGCGGGCGGCAAGCACAACGACCTCGAGAATGTCGGCTATACCGCGCGCCACCATACCTTTTTCGAGATGCTGGGCAATTTCA
>CAZJGZ010000030.1:0-21532 GCA_964545695.1 uncultured Ectothiorhodospiraceae bacterium
GCCTTTTTCCCCGGGGGCTTTTTCCCCTGGGCTTTCTTTTCCTGGGCTTTCTTTTTCTGGGGTTTGCGCTTCTGCTCGCGCTTGCCGGCCTGACCTGGCTGGGCCAGGCCGGCGTCGACGAGCTGGTCCTGCAATGACCGACTCATGATGATGCTCCGGACCGGATTCCCGCCGGATCGGTCCTACCAGCCTGTGGCATCGGCCACGCCCTGGCCAATGTCGGCAGGCGATCGGACCGTCTTCACGCCCGCTTTCTCGAGCGCGGCGTATTTTTCCGCGGCCGTGCCCTTGCCGCCGGCGATGATGGCACCGGCATGGCCCATGCGCTTGCCGGGCGGTGCCGATACGCCGGCGATGTAGCCGACGACGGGCTTGCTGACGTGTGCGGCAATGAATTCGGCGGCTTCCTCTTCGGCCGTGCCGCCGATCTCGCCGACCATCACGATGGCTTCGGTCGCGGGATCGGCCTCGAACAGCGTCAGCGCATCGATGAAGCTGGTCCCGGGGATCGGATCGCCGCCGATGCCGATGCAGGTGGTCTGGCCGAAGCCGCGGTCCGTGGTCTGCTTGACCGCCTCGTAGGTCAGCGTCCCAGAGCGCGACACCACGCCCACCCGTCCGGGCTTGTGGATCTCGCCGGGCATGATGCCGATCTTGCATTCACCGGGGGTGATGATGCCCGGGCAGTTGGGTCCGATCAGGCGCGAATCGCTGTGATCGACATAGACCTTCGCCTGCAGCATGTCGAGTGTGGGGATGCCCTCGGTAATGCAGACGATGAGCTCGATGCCGGCATCCGCGGCCTCGATGATCGAGTCCTTGCAGAAGGGCGCCGGCACATAGATCACGCTCGCCTGGGCACCGGTCTCGCGTACGGCGTCCTCTACCGTGTTGAACACGGGCAGGCCCAGATGCTCGGTACCGCCCTTGCCGGGAGTGACGCCGCCGACCATGCGGGTGCCGTATTCGATGGCCTGCTCGCAATGGAACGTGCCCTGCTTGCCGGTGAATCCCTGGCAGATCACCTTCGTATTCTTGTCGACGAGTACACTCATTATTTGCCCTCCACTTCGGCGATGATGCGCTGGGCGGCGTCATTCAGGTCACTGGCGGCGATCAGGTTCAGGGTGCTTTCGTCGAGCATCTGTGAGCCCCGCTCGGCGTTGTTTCCTTCCAGTCGGACGACAACCGGAATCTCGATGCCGACCTCGTCGACCGCGGCGATGATCCCTTCGGCAATCAGGTCACAGCGGACGATGCCACCGAAGATGTTCACCAGGATGCCCTTCACGTGCTCATCCGAGAGGATGATCTTCAACGCCTCGGCCACCCGTTCCTTGGTGGCGCCGCCACCCACGTCGAGGAAGTTGGCCGGTTCGCCCCCGTGCAGCGTGATCACGTCCATGGTGGCCATCGCCAGACCCGCGCCGTTGACCATACAGCCGATCTTGCCATCGAGTGCGATGTAGTTGAGATCCCATTCCTTGGCCCGATTCTCCCGCTCGTCCTCCTGCGACTGGTCGCGCAGTTCGGCGATATCGGCATGGCGGTAGACGGCGTTGTCGTCGACGTTGATCTTGCCATCCAGGCAGATCAGGTCCCCCTGCGACGTGATCACCAGCGGGTTGATCTCGACCAGGCTGAGATCCTTGTCGACAAACAGGCGGCCGAGGCCGGTGAGCAGCTTGCTGAACTGTTTGACCTGATCCGGGTTGAGCTGCAGGGCGAAGGCAAGCTTGCGTGCCTGATAGGGCATGACCCCGAGCATCGGGTTGACCACGATGCGATGAATCTTTTCCGGCGTCTCTTCAGCCACCTTCTCGATCTCGACACCGCCCTCGGTCGACGCCATGAACGTGATGCGCTGGCTGGCGCGGTCGATGACGGCGCCGAGGTAGAGCTCCGAAGCGATATCGCTGGTTTCCTCGATCAGGATCCGGCGAATGGGCTGGCCATGCTCGTCGGTCTGGAAGGTGACCAGCCTTTTGCCCAGCATCTTCGCAGCGAATGCCGTGGCCGCATCGGCGTCGTCGACCAGCTCGACACCGCCGGCCTTGCCGCGCCCGCCGGCGTGCACCTGGGCCTTCGCGATCCAGCGCTTGCCCGAGAGCTCGCGAATTGCGTTCGCCGCCTCCGACTTGTCGTGGATAACCACGCCATGGGGAACCGGCATGCCGTACTGCCGGAACAGTTCCTTCGCCTGATACTCGTGGAGATTCATTGGTCCCGTCCCCTCATTGCCAGGCGGCCGCCGCAGTGGGCACAGCCGCTCGTCGATGTGATGTCTGCGCCCGGTTCCTCGCCGGAGATTCGATCCGCACGGATCGCGAAATCAATGGCGGCCGGTGCGCGCTTGTTGTCGGGCTCGTCCGCCGGTCGTGCCGGCGGAGCGTCATGCTCGGTCCGCTCAGGCGGATCACTTCTTCTTGCGCGGTGGTGGAATATGGATCGGCCGACCGTCGACCGCGAGTGCCGCCTCGTGTAGCGCCTCGGACAGGGTCGGATGGGCAAAGACGGTGCGCATGATGTCTTCCGCCGAGCCTTCGAACTCCATGGCCATGACGGCCTGGCCGATCAGTTCCGATGTCTGCGGCCCGGCCATGTGCACACCGAGTACCCGGTCGGTTTCCGCATGTGCGAGTACCTTGACCAGCCCGTCCGTGTCATTCATGGCCTTCGCACGGCCACTCGCCATGAACGGGAAGGTGCCGCTGCGGTAGGGCGTGCCGGCGTGTTTCAGTTCCTCTTCGGTCTGCCCGACCCAGGCAATCTCTGGATGTGTGTAGATCACCCACGGGATGGCGTCATAGTTGACGTGGCTGCTCTGACCCGCGAGCCGCTCGGCAACGATGATGCCTTCCTCCGAGCCCTTGTGGGCCAGCATCGGGCCCCGCACACAATCGCCGATGGCATACACCCCGGGCAGATTGGTGGCGCAATGGTCGTCGACATGGATGGCGCCGCGTTCGTCGAACACCAGCTCCGCATCGTCGCTGACGAGGTGCTCGGTATTCGGCCGACGACCCACCGATACGATCAGGCGGTCGACGACGAGTTCATGCTTGCCGTCGCCATCCTCGTACTCGACCCGCACCTCGCGTTTCTTGCCCTTCTTGACCTCGGTCGCGGTCACACGGGCACCGAGCTGCACCTGCAGGCCCTGGCGCTTGAACGACTTGAGCGCCGACTTGGCGATTTCCTGATCCACCGTGTGGAGAAAATCGTTCATCGCCTCCAGAACCGTGACCTCCGCGCCGAGACGTCGCCAGACACTGCCCATCTCCATGCCGATGACGCCGGCGCCGATCACGCCCAGGCGTTCCGGGCAGCTTTCCCAGTTCAGCGCCCCCGCATTGTCGACAATGATGTCGTCCTCGAGCGGCGCGGCCCCGATCTCCACCGGCACCGAGCCGGGGGCGAGCACAACGTGCTGACCCTCGATGGTGTAGGCGTCGCCCTTGTGCGGCGTGACCTCGACCTGGCGCTCCGGCAGAAGCTTGCCGCGACCGGCAAGCCATTCCACCTTGTTGGCCTTGAACAGGCCCTCGATGCCCTGGGTGAGTTCGGAGACCGTCTTGTCCTTGCTCGCGATCAGGCCCGGCACATCCATTTCCAGGCTCTTGCTGCTGATCCCGTAGCGCTCACCGTGATCGCGGATGTTGGCGAAGTGATGGGAGCTTTCGAGCAGTTCCTTGGAGGGAATGCAGCCCACGTTCAGACAGGTGCCGCCGAGCGCCGGCTTGCCCTGCTTGTTGATCCATTCATCGACGCAGACAGTCTTGAAGCCGAGCTGTGCGCAGCGGATCGCGCAGACATAGCCAGCGGGACCGGCGCCTACCACGATGACATCGTACGATTTGGCCATTTCGGATCTCCTTCCTCACGCAGTGGTGTTCAGCACCGCGCGCATGGTTGTACTTGCCCCGGCGGGGTTGTTGCTTGCGAGCGCGCGCACGCGCCGTGCGGAGCAACGGCCGTGGCGCGGCCCGCTCGCAACCGCGCGGGCACGGCCTTGCGTGGGGTTGCAAGGTTGTGTTGTCCAGCGCTCATGATCCGGGGTCACAGATCGAGCAGCAGGCGCGCCGGGTCCTCGAGCAGATTCTTGATCGCCACCAGGAATTGCACGGAATCCTTGCCATCAACAATCCGGTGATCGTAGGACAGGGCCAGGTACATCATCGGTCGAATGACCACCTCGCCGTTGATGGCGACCGGGCGTTCCTGGATCTTGTGCATGCCCAGGATGGCGCTCTGCGGCATGTTGAGGATGGGTGTGGACACCAGTGAGCCGAACACACCGCCGTTGGTGATGGTGAACGTGCCGCCGGTCATTTCCTCGATGCTGATGCGGCCGTTCTGGGCGCGCCCACCGAAGTCGCGGATCTGGCGCTCGATCTCCGCCATCGACAGGGTCTCGGCATTACGCAGGATCGGCACCACAAGGCCGCGGTCGGAGGATACAGCGATGCCGACATCGCAGTAGCCGTGGTAGACGATTTCCTGGCCGTCGATCGAGGCATTGATATCCGGGAAGCGCTTCAGCGCCTCCGCGGCAGCAGTCACAAAGAACGACATGAAGCCCAGCTTGGTCTCGTGGCTCTTCTCGAACTCGTCCTTGTACCGTGCGCGCAGGTCCATTACCGGCTTCATGTCGACCTCGTTGAAGGTGGTCAGCATGGCCGTCTGCTGGGTGGCCTGCAGCAGGCGTTCGGCGATGCGGGCGCGCAGCCGCGGCATCGCGACACGCTTCTCCGGTCGGTCGCCGGGATCGAAGGCCACGCCGGCCTGCGCCGCGGTTTTCGCCGGGTCGGGGGCCTTGCCTGTCGACTCCTGCTTTTCGCCCTCGGGCTCCTTCCGGGCGGCGGGCTCGGCCTCCTGCGGCTTCTCATCGTCCTGCTCAAGGTGCTTCTGGACGTCTTCCTTGAGGATGCGGCCGCCCTTGCCGGTGCCCTTGATGCGGGCCGGATCCAGACCGTGCTCGTCGATCAGCTTGCGCGCGGCCGGGCCCATGCGGGCGTCCGCATCGCCCTGCGCGGCCGTCTCCTTCTCAGCGGATTCCTTGCTGGCGGCACTGGCCGGTTCGGGCTTTGTGTCCGCCTTGTCGTCGTCCGCATCCGCCGGGGCAGCGGCACCCGAGCCCTCGCCGACACGCCCGAGCACGGTATCCGCGGTGACGGTAGCCCCCTCGTCGTGGAGGATTTCCTCCAGGACCCCGTCGCTCGGCGCCGGGACCTCGAGTACCACCTTGTCGGTCTCCAGTTCCACGAGGACCTCGTCCCGCTTGACGGCATCCCCCTTCTTCTTGGTCCAGGACGCGACGGTGGCGTCGGAGACGGATTCGGGCAGCTGCGGGACAGTGATATCGGTGCTCATCGCTGGCATCCTTTTTGTGCATCAATCGGGCGCCCGGTTCGTCTGCGACCGGTCGGCCCGTGGTCGATGGTGCGTGATCCGTGATCCACCCTCCGCATCATGCGTCGAGGCGGAGAGCGTTGGCCACGAGTTCGTTCTGTTCGCGGACATGGCGGCCATGGTACCCCGGGGCCGGTGACGGCGATGCGACACGGCCCACATAGTCGAGGTTGCTGTCCTCGCCGATGACGCGCTCGAGGCGGTGCTTGATGTTGAACCAGGCCCCCTGGTTGCGCGGTTCCTCCTGACACCAGATGAACTCCTCGGTGTTCGGGAACGCTTCCAGCACCTCGCCGAGGTGCTTGTAGGGGAACGGGTAGAGCTGCTCGATCCGGACCAGCGCGACATCCTTGAGGTCTTCCTCGCGGCGGCGGGCGAGCAGGTCGTAGAAGACCTTGCCGCTACAGATCACCACCCGGGTCACCGCCTTGCGATCGAGCTCGTCGATTTCGCCGATGACCGGCTGAAAACGCCCCTCGGTGAGATCCTCCAGCGTCGACGTCGCGAGCTTGTGCCGCAGCAGGCTCTTCGGGCTCATGACCACGAGCGGCTTGCGGTAGGGGCGCAGCATCTGGCGACGGAACATGTGGAATGCCTGTGCCGGCGTGGTCGGCATGCACACCTGCATGTTGAATTCGCCCTTGCGCTGCTCGGCGCAGAGTTGCAGGAACCGTTCGAGTCTGGCCGACGAGTGCTCCGGACCCTGACCCTCCTGGCCATGCGGCAGGAGCATGGTGAGACCGCAAAGGCGGCCCCACTTCGCCTCGCCGGAACTGATGAACTGGTCGATCACGACCTGCGCGCCGTTGACGAAATCGCCGAACTGCGCCTCCCAGATGACCAGCGAGTAGGGATCGGCCGTCGAATAGCCATACTCGAACGCAAGCACGGCTTCTTCGGACAGCAGCGAATCGATGACCAGGAAATTGGCCTGATCCTCGGCCAGGTTGCGCAGCGGTACGTAACTGTCGCCATCCTTCTGGTTGTGCAGGACCGAATGCCGGTGGAAGAAGGTGCCGCGCCCGGAATCCTGGCCGCACAGCCGCACGGCGTGGCCTTCGGTTACCAGCGTCGCATAGGCCATGGTCTCGGCGAAGCCCCAGTCCATGGACAGTGCGCCGCTGGCCATCTTGCGTCGATCATCCATGATCTTGGCGACACGCTTGTGCAGTTCGAAGCCCTCGGGGAGCTGCTCGATGCGGGCCCAGAGTTCCCGCAGTCGGTCACCCGACACGGCGGTTTCCACCGCATCATCCCACGTTTCCTGACCGATGAACGGCGTCCAGTCGACGCTCAACTCATTGACGAAGTCATCATCGGTGATGATCTGCGGCGTCACCGTGTCCCCGGCATCCATGTGCTCGCGATATTCCGCCCACATGGCGTCGACGTCCTGTTCCGAGACGACACTGTCGCCCGTGAGGCGCTGCGCATAGATCTCGCGTGTGGTCGGCAGTGCCTTCACCTTGCTGTACATCATCGGCTGCGTCGCCGACGGCTCGTCCGCCTCGTTGTGGCCGTGGCGCCGATAGCAGACCAGGTCGATGACGATGTCCTTGTGGAACTCGTTGCGGTAATCCAGCGCGAGCTGGGTGATGAACAGTACGGCTTCCGGATCATCGGCGTTCACGTGGAAGATGGGCGCGTTGACCATCTTTGCGACATCGGTGCAGTACAGCGACGAGCGCGTGTCCAGCTTGTTGCTCGTGGTAAAGCCGATCTGGTTGTTGATGACGATGTGCACGGTGCCCTTGGTCGAGAACCCGCGGGCATGGGCGAGGGCGAATGTCTCCATGACGACGCCCTGACCGGCGAACGCGGCATCGCCATGGATGCTGATCGGCAGGACGCGATTGCCTTCCTTGTCCTGGTGGCGGTCCTGACGCGAGCGTGCGGACCCGGCGACGACCGGCGCGACGATTTCCAGATGCGACGGGTTGAAGCCGAGAGCAAGATGCACCGGGCCTTCGCGGGTCATGTAATCGGAGGAGAAGCCCTGGTGATACTTGACGTCGCCGGCGGCCAGCGAGTCGTCCATGGCGCCCTCGAACTCCTCGAACAGATCGGCCGGCTTCTTGCCGAGGATATTGACCAGCACGTTGAGGCGGCCGCGGTGGGCCATGCCGATGACCACCTCCCGGGCACCCTGATCGCCGCCACGATCAATGAGCTCATTCATCATCGGGATCAGTGACTCGCCGCCCTCGAGCGAGAACCGCTTCTGGCCGACATACTTCGAATGCATGTAGCGCTCGATACCCTCGGCGGCAGTAAGTCGCTCCAGCAGCCAGCGCTGCCGGTCGGCATCATAGTGCGGTGTGCCGCGCGGCATCTCGAGCCGCTTCTGCAGCCAGCGCTTTTCCGCAGTATCGGCGATGTGCATGTACTCGGCGCCGATCGAGCCGCAATAGACCTGCTCGAGGACGGCGATGATTTCCCGCAGCGGCGCGTCATCCACGCCCTGTAGCGACCCCGTGTGGAAGGTCGTGTCGAGATCGGCACTCGACAGTTCGTGCGACTCGAGCTTGAGCTCGTCGATCTCCGGGGTCTCCCAGCGCCCCAGCGGGTCGACCCGGGCATGCCGGTGACCGCGAAAGCGGTAGGCATTGATCAACTGCAGCACGCGGATCTGCTTGCGCTCGTGTTCGGCGCTGTCGGAGCCGGCTGTCACCGAGCGACCGACGCCCCCGCGCGACCGGAAGCGGTAGAACTGGGCCCGGATTTCGTCCAGGGATACATCCGGGCCGCCACCGTTGACGCGGGGCAGGCGCTCGAAATACCGCCGCCACTCTTCATCGACGGAGGCGGGATCCTGCAGATACGACTCGTAGAGATCTTCCAGATAATCGACATTGCCCCCGGCCAGCAGCGATGTGCTCCAGAGGTCGTGCATCGACGAATTTTCAGTCATGGCTGGCTACCTGGCAGATCGGGAACACTGTGCGGGCGGCCATGTTCAGTGACATGACCGCGCCCGCGTGAACGGTGACGGCGTTCTGGTCCCCTGGATGTGAGCAACGGATCAACCTGTGCTGACTGCGGCAATCATGCACACGTCCGAGGGACGGTTCCGGACAAGGCCGATCAACCGCTTTTGGTTTATTGAATCGCGTTGCGTGGTTGAATGCAAGGCGCGATCGGGTGGCATCGCTGCCTGCCCGGCATAATCGCCTGGCATAGGCGGGTTTGGCGGTGGAATATCCCATTCACGCGCCGGTGGACCGCATCGAGACATGCGCAATCAGCGCTGCCGCCGTGCGATCCGGCTCATGGCAGATGGGTGGACATGCGCCCGACCACGTTGTCGGTGAACGCGGTCGTCGACAGTCGGCCCCCGAGGTCGCCGGTCGTGTCGCCGGCCTCGATGGCATCGAGCAGCGCCAGCCGCAGCGCATGCCCGAGATCGTAGCGGTCGATGTGATCCAGCAACATACCGAAGGCCAGAAGCATCGCACTCGGGTTGCAGATATTGCGCCCGGCGATATCCGGGGCCGTGCCGCCGGCTGGATCGAACATCGCGATGTCGACTTCATTGTTGCTGTCAAAGGAGAAGTTGCCGCTGGCGCCGGTACCGAGGCTGCCGACGAGGCCGGACGCCATGTCCGAGAGAAAGTCGCCGTATTCGTTGAGTACCAGTACCACCTCGAAGTCCTCGGGTTTGAGGATGACCTTGGCGAGCAGGGCATCGAACAGTTCCTTGTGCAGCGGGACGTCGGTGTAGCTGCGCTGGTGCACCTCCGAGACGACCGACTCGAAGAGACCATCGGTAACCCGCTGGATGGTGTACTTCGATGACGAGGTCATCGTCAGCCCTTTCTTGCGCGCCAATTCGAACGCAAACTTGGCCGCCTGGGCGCAGGGTTCGCGTTCCACCATGCGCAGGGACACGGCCGTGTTCTTGCCCACGAACTGGCCCGGATCATCGTAGGTCCCGCCGGTCGCCACACGCACGATGTGGAGATTGACGTTCGACTTGAAGTTGGACGAGATGCCCCGGATCGAGATCGCCGGGCGATAGATCACGGAAAAGCCGATGCGGCGGCGGATCTGGGCGTTCGGGCTGGTGGTCTGGGTGACGGTGGGGTATTTCAGCGCCAGACGCGTCTTGCGCATGGCCGCTTCGGCCTCGTCGATCGGTGTTGTGCCGTCGCGCTCGCGGCGTTCAAGTGACCAGTCGATGGGGCGGAACGTCAGATCAATCGGCAGGGCCTCGGCGACCGTGTGCACGGCACGCGCAAGTTCAGGGCCAATGCCGTCACCCTGCAGCTCGGTGATCTCGATGGTCATGGCGCGTCTCCGTCCGAGACCGGGCGTTCGGTCTGGTGCTTGTCCTTCCAGTCCTTGTACGGCATGCCGTAGACGATTTCGCGCGCGGCCTCGTAATCCAGGTCGACACCGCGCTCCTGCGCGGCGCCCTGATACCATTTCGCCAGGCAGTTGCGGCAGAAACCCGCGAGCTCCATCAGGTCGATGTTCTGCACATCCGTGCGCTCGCGCAAGTGAGTGACCAGCCGGCGGAACGCGGCGGCCTCGATTTCGGTTCGGGTTGATTCATTCATGGCTTTGATGCTGCCGGAGTGGGAACATGTCGGCACCGGTCGCCGGATGAACGGGATCGCGGCGGCCGCGGCCGCATTATAGAGGACAACGCCCGCGGGCTCGAAGTCATCACCATGAACCAACTTCTGCCGTTTGTCGTCATCGGCGCGATCTGCCTCTGGTGGTGGGATTCCATGCGTGCGCGCGAAGCCGCCGTTGCGGCCTGCAGGCGCGCGTGTCGGACCTTCGAGAGCCAATTCCTCGATGACAGCGTTGTCCTGCGTGGCCTGAGGCCGCAGCGCGACCCGCGCTACGGCTGGTGTATCGCCCGTCTGTATCGCTTCGAGTTCAGTCCCACTGGCAAGGGGCGCCATATGGGCCATGTCCGGCTGCTCGGCCGCCGAGTCGTGGACGTCCATCTCGACGCAGTGGATCAGCCGCCGCGGGCCGCGCCGCCAACCATCGAGCATTCGCGGGATGAGTCCTGAAAACGCGCCGCGATTGTTCGTCGTTGGGGCTGGCCTGTACGGGAGGGGGTGGTCGCCGTGGTCTCTCGCGGGGCATAACTCATTGATATCATGGTGCATTAGCCAGCCTCGGCAAATGGCTCGAGGGCGCGGACCACGAGTGGTGAATGCGCTCGCGAACTCGTAACTGACCGTACTGACGCCGGGCTGGCCGTTGCGATGTGCCGCATCCCCTCCGAGCCGCCCTCCTTTCTTCGTCCGGGCCCCGGGTTGATCTGTGTCAATACACGCGAGATAGTCTTCCCCCATAATCAAGAAATGCTCACGGTACCGCTGGTCGAGCACGCCGCGTAAAGGCGCCTCAGAAGCAGGGGACGGCCACGAGCGAAGGGGGGAGAACATGTTCAATCGGCTTCTGGTTCCCATTGACGGCTCCGGGCACGCAGAGCGCGCGCTCGACATGGCCATCGATTTCGCCCTCGAGCATGACGCCGATCTCCACATCCTGCATGTCGTAGGTGCGGGCGAAGTGCCGCCGGAGCTGCGGTATCTGTCCGACCGGCCGCAGCTTCCGCCATCAGCATCACCCAATGCTGCCCCCGTGTACGAGCGAGAAATCGCCAAGGATGTTGCCGAAGCGTTGATCCAGGATGCCCGTCGGCGAGCCGAACAGGCCGGTATCGAGCGGGTCTATGCCTCCTGGGAAATTGGTCCCGCAGGCACTCGGATTCTCAAATACGCCAAGCGCAACGGGATCGATGCCATCGTCATGGGCGCGCGCGGCCTGGGCACACTGACCGGCCTGCTGGTGGGCAGCGTGTCGCACAAGATTCAGAACATGGCGCGGTGTTCCGTGATCACGGTGCGCTGACCAGTAAGGTCGCTGCACAGCTACGACGGTTGATTTGGGGTGTCATACGCCTCATATCCGACCAAAGCGGGGGCAGCCCGTTTCATTCTGCAAAGGTGAAGGAGAATATGTGATGGAAGTCAAGAATATCCTGGTTCCGGTAGACGGGTCGAAGCATTCCGACAAGGCCGTCAAGCTGGCTGCGGATCTTGCCGGCAAATACGGCGCCAAGCTGACGCTGCTGCAGGTCCTCCTGCATGGACGGCTGCCCGACGATATTCGCAAGCTGTCCGACAAGAAGAGCAAGCGTGAACCGGCGATGGCCGTCGGTGCGGGCTATGTCGAGCCGTCCGAGCCGCCGGAGGTGCTGGAAGATATCGCCGACAAGCTCCTCGCCAAGGCCCAGGAGTCGGCCAAGGCGGAGGGCGCGAAGGATATCAACGTGATCAAGACCGGCGGTATTGCGGCCGAGGAGATTCTCGACAACGCCGACAAGGTGAATGCCGATCTCATCGTCATGGGGTCGCGCGGTCTCGGCGGACTCAAGGGCCTGCTGGCCGGTAGCGTGTCCTACAAGGTGCAGAACCTGGCCAAGTGCTCGGTCATTACCGTTAAGTAGGAAGCGATCGGCCAGGGCAGGTCGTCATCCACTGGCCTGCCGTGCCCGGACAGGGATCGCCCCGGATAAAGCCGCCACTCGCTAGTGGCGGCTTTATTTTTGTGTGTTGTCGGACTGCCCGGCGGTGCATGGGTCCACGGGATCATCAGGGCCGGTGGCCTGCCCGCGGTAGATGTCGAAACGCGTCGATTTTCCGGTCACCGAGTGCATCGGCTCCGGGCCGGTCAATGGCAGGGCGTGTCGCGGGCGTTTGACGACCACGCGATCACGCGCAGCGGACAGCGCGCTGGCCAGCAGGCCCGGCGCATTCTCGTCCTGGCCGAGCAGATGCTGAAGGATCTGCATCTCCTTCTTGACCGCCGCGGATTTGCTGCGTGGTGGATGCATCGGGTCCACCAGCACCACGTCGGCCTGCATCCCGGCCAGTAGCTCGCTGCTGTCCCCTTGTCGCAGCGTGATGCGCGCCACCGTGGCCTGCAGTGCGGGCTCACGTGCCGCCCGATCGAGGCCGTCGCGGAGCAGGGCGGCGATGAGCGGATGCCGTTCCCAGGCATGCACGCGACAGCCGAGTGCGGCGAGAATGAAGCTGTCACGGCCAAGGCCGGCCGTGGCATCGACGATTTCCGGGCGCCAGCCCCGGCCAAGCCCGGCGGCGCGCGCCAGCGCCTCGTCGCGGATACTGGCCTGGCGCCCACGGCGGCCGGTGGCTCCGGCGCCGAAATCCACATACACGGGGCCGGGCGAACCGCGACCCGTGAGCCGCAGTTCCAGTCGCTGCTCACCGAAGATCAGCGCGAGTGCACCGGGGGTGACGGGCAGCGCGCCCAGCAACGGCAGTGCGGTGTCGGCCGCGAGGCGTTCGGCTTCGCCACGTCGCGCTGGCGCGGCGCACACGATCACCGGCTCCGTATTCATGCCGGCAGGATACCTGCTGTGTGCCCCGGGGTAGAATGTTGTTGCGGCTGCCATTGTTCAGAGAATCCCTGGGGGCTCCTGATCGCCGGGGTGTCAGGCAACGGTTGCGCAGGCAGCAACTTCACGAGGGGAATCGATGACGCAGGTCCCGGACAATCCGGTCCGCCTCTACCTGCGGGTCGCCTTGAAGGTGGCTACGCTCGCCGGACTGGGCGTGGTCGCCGTCGTCCTGCTCCAGTACATCGGCTTTGGCGGATCCGCCGATCCGGATGACGTCACGCGCGTCAACGTGACGGATATCGGACCGGATCAGGCGCGTCGCGAGGGCTGGGATGGCGGTGCCGTCTGGGTGCTGCACCGCAGTCAAGCGACCCGCGCCGAGCTTGCGATGGCAGCCGGCGCCGATGACGAGTCGTTCGGGCGCTGGTTCGTGGTGCGGGATCGCGGCGCCCGCACCGGTTGCTCCCTGCTGTGGCAGGCCGCGTCGCGGGAATTCCATGAAAGCTGCAGCGACGCGAGATACGACGCCAACGGCCGCCCGGCCGGCGATACAGCAGGCGGCGATCTGCGCGCGGCCCCATTCACGGTCGATGACTCCGCGGACGTGATCATCGTCGGTGAATGATGCAGGCGGTCTGCGCGCTCGCTGCCCGGCCCTGTCCGGAGGCTGTTGAACAACCTGCCAAAGCCTATCAGGCCCGTGTCACCACGTTGCGCGGCGATCCCGCCTGAAATGCCTGCAGGCTGTCCGCAACCTGATCGATCAGGCGCTGACGTGCATCGCGCGTGGCCCAGGCCGTGTGGGGGGTGACAATGAGGTTGGGGATGCCTGGCGCCAGTAGCGGATTGCTGTCAACCGGCGGCTCCCGGGTGAGTACGTCGACACCCGCACCCGCGATCTCGCCGGCGTGCAGGGCGGCAGCCAGCGCCGCCTCGTCGACGATGCCGCCCCGGGCGGTGTTGATGAGAAAGGCTTCGCGTTTCATGAGCCGAAGTTCGGCCTCACCGATCAGGCCCCGAGTTGCATCCGTCAGCGGGCAGTGAATGGTGACTGCATCCGCCTCCTCCAGCAGTTGCGGCAGTGCGACGCGGTCGGCTGGAATATTGACGCTGTCGGGCCGGGCCGCCACTTGCGTGTTCATGCCGAATGCCCGGGCGGCGCGCTGTACGGCGCCGCCGAGCTCGCCCAGACCGATGATTCCGAGCGTGCGGCCGGACAATTCCGTGATGGGGAAATCGAGCGGGCAGAAATGGGTGGACTGCTGCCAGCGGCCACCGCGGACCGCATCACGGTATTCCGGTAGTCGGGTGGCAAGCGCCAGAAGCAGTGCGAATACATGCTGGACCACGGCCGGAGTGCCGTAGCCCACGGTGTTGACGACGGTGATGCCGTGGCGGCTGGCCGCGGCCAGATCGACATTGTTGACGCCGGTCGCCGCTACGCAGATCAGGCGGAGCCGCCCGGCGCGGGCCAGAGAATCGGCGTCGAGCACCACCTTGTTGGTAACGACGATGTCGGTGTCCCGAATGCGCTCGGCGACCTGGGACGCGGGCGTGGATTCATGCCAGCTCCAGGTGGAAGCGGCCTGCTCCAGGCGGGTGAAATCAAGGTCTGCGCCGACCGAGCCGGCATCGAGGAAACAGGCGTGGCCCATGGTGTGTCCAGAACTGCCAGTAAAGGGTGTGCGGATCACCCGACTTTGTATCGGCGTCGCAGATCGCGCAGGATGACGAAGACCAGCGGCCAGAACAGCACGGCGACGAAGGGCGAGCCGAAATAGAGCCAGAGGTTGTCTGGTGCCCGACCGATCATCCCGCTCACCCACAGTACCAGTACCTGTTTGACCAGCAACAGCATCATGACGAACAGCGCCTGCTGGGCGATGGGCGACACGCGTACTCGCTGGTGCATGTTCAGCGCAATGGCGGTGATGACGACCAGGCCGAGCGCATGCTGACCAAGTAGTGTGCCCTGGCTGACGTCCACGAGGAGTCCGGCGATCCAGGCCAGCAGCAGGCCGAAACGCGCCGGCACCGCGAACGCCCAGTAGAGCACGACCAGCGCCACCCAATCGGGGCGTAGCGGCTGCACGGCGTCCGGCAGCGGCACCATCATCAGGAGGAGCGCGACCAGCAGCGTGATCGGGGGGAGCAGCCAGCGCATCATGGCGAGGTTTCCGGCGCTTCGGTCGGGATGTCGCCGGCCTCGTCTGCCGGGATCTCGGTGGCCGGGTCTTCTGCCGGCGTCGTGGATGTGGACCCTGGTGCGGCGCCGGGGTCAGCGGGCGCATCGGGGAGCCCATCTCCGGGCTGAACGCCATCGAATGCGGGGTCATCCACGACCGCCTCACGCGCCCGGCGTTCGTCTTCATCCGGCCACACGAGCAGGACCTCCCGCGAGCGGTCCAGGTTTGCGAGTGGCTTGGCAATTACTTCGGCGAAGGCCTGGCCAGGCCGCCGATTGAACTCGGTAATGCGCGCCACCGGATAGTTCGCCGGAAACAGCCCATCGAGCCCGGACGTAACCAGGAGATCGTCTTCGGCCACGTCCGCACTGTTGGGGATGTACAGCAGCGATATCCGGTCCGGGTCGCCGGTTCCGGCGGCAATGGTGCGCAGGCCGCTGCGATTGGTCTGTACCGGGAGTGCGTGATCAGGGTCGGATATGAGGAGCACCGTCGAGGTAAAACGTCCGACGGTCACCACCTGGCCCATGACGCCGCGGGCATCGATTACCGGCTGGCCACGGTACACACCGGCCGACGACCCCTGATTCACGATCACCTGCTGACGGAAGGGATCGAGATCGACGGCCAGCAGTTCCGCCACCAGGACGCGTTCGTCGCGCTTGCTGGCCGCGTCGAGCAGCTCGCGCAGGCGATTGTTTTCCGCCAGCAGCGTTTCGAACTGCTGCTGGCGGGCGTTGAGGCGCAGGTTCTCGCGCTGGAGGCGCTGCACGGTCTGGTGCAGCTCTTGCTGGGTCGTGAACTGCGTCGTCGTCCAGCGGAGGGCGGAAACCGGGATATCCGCGGCATACTGCAACGGGGTAAGGGTGGTCGCGAGTACGCTGCGGAGCTGGTCGACATACTGATCGCGGTGGTCGGCGACCATGAGCACGATCGACAGCACGGCAAGCAGCAGGCAACGCAGGACGATGCCGCCGCCATTCTGGAACAGCGACTGCATCAGCGCGGCCCCGGGCGGTGGCGACCGCTACCCGGATGCAATTCGGCGTTATTCGACAGAAACGAAACCGGTGCCGTGCTCATCGATCAGCTCGAGGATGCGTCCGCCGCCCCGGCACACGCAGGTCAACGGGTCCTCGGCGACGAGAACGGGCAGGCCAGTCTCTTCCATGAGCAGACGGTCGAGATCACGCAGCAGTGCGCCACCGCCCGTGAGCACGATGCCGCGATCGGCGACGTCCGACCCGAGTTCCGGCGGCGTCTGTTCCAGTGCCGTCTTGACTGCACTGACGATGCCGTAGAGCGGTTCCTGCAGCGCTTCCAGGATCTCGTTGCTGTTCAGCGTCAGCGTGCGCGGCACGCCTTCCGACAGGTTGCGGCCACGGATTTCCAGCTCCAGCAGGTCCTTGCCCGGATAGGCAGAGCCGATCTCGTGCTTGATTCGCTCGGCCGTGGCTTCACCGATCAGCGCGCCGTAGTTGCGCCGCACGTAGTTGATGATGGCCTCGTCGAACTTGTCGCCGCCGACCCGCACCGACGCCGAATAGACGATGCCATTGAGCGACATGACGGCTACTTCGGAGGTGCCCCCGCCAATGTCCAGCACCATCGAGCCGCGCGGTTCCGATACCGGCATGCCGGCGCCGATGGCAGCCGCCATGGGCTCTTCCACCAGGTAAACAGTGCGCGCGCCGGCACCGGCGGCCGATTCGCGGATTGCGCGGCGTTCGACCTGGGTCGCACCGCAGGGGACGCACACCAGCACCCGCGGGCTGGGGCGGAAGAAGCGCGAGTCATGAACCTTCTTGATGAAGTGCTGCAACATCTTCTCGGTGATGTTGAAGTCGGCAATGACACCGTCGCGCATGGGCCGGATCGCCGTGATCGACTGCGGCGTGCGCCCGACCATCGCCTTGGCTTCCTCGCCATAGGCCTCGATGGCCTTGGGGCCACCGGGTCCGCGATCCTGGCGGATTGCGACCACCGAGGGTTCGTTGAGGACGATACCCTTGCCGCGTACGTAGACCAGGGTATTGGCGGTGCCGAGATCGATGGAGAGGTCGGTCGAGAAGAGTCCTCGTAGGGCACTGAACATGGTGGTTTTTTTACTCGCGCGCGGGTGGGTGGATCCGACAGAAGCCCGGTACTGTAGCAATGGGTGTGTTGACGGGCAAGGAAATTGAATGGCCGCGCCGTACCGCCGGCCAGACCAGATGTGCTACCTTCCCGCGCCTGATGATCAACCGGATGACCGTGCGCAATGTCTCTGGACGCCGAAGAAGTCCGTCGAATCGCCCACCTGGCCAGGCTGGCGACCACCGACGAGGAGGTCGCGGGGTATGCCCGCGAGCTGTCGAGCATTCTGGAACTGGTCGATCGCATGGATGCCGTCGATACCACCGGCGTGGCGCCGATGGCCCACCCGCAGCACGCGGTGCAGCGCCTGCGGCCGGACGAGGTGACGGAGCCGGATGACCGCGAGCGCTATCAGCGCATCGCACCGGCCGTCGAGCGCGGGCTCTACCTGGTGCCGCGGGTCGTCGAATAGGGCAGGGTTCGGTCCCTGCGGACCGTGCAGCGCTGTCGGGAATACCAATGATGACGGGTAGCATGAAGCATGCATGAACAAACCATCGCGGAGCTGAGCCGGGCGCTGGGCGCCGGCGACGTATCCAGTGTCGAATTGACCCGCGCACTGCTGGCACGCATTGAGCGCAGTGATCTCGCCGGCAACAGTTTCATCTCGGTGACCGCCGAGCAGGCGCTGGCCGAGGCCGAGGCCGCTGATCGTGCGCGGGCTGCGGGGGAGGCCGGCCCGCTCACCGGCGTGCCGATCGCGCACAAGGACATCTTCTGCACGCGCGACATCCGCACCTCCTGCGGTTCGCGCATGCTCGACAGTTTCATCTCCCCCTACGATGCGACCGTGGTTGAGCGCATGCGCGCTGCGGGCTGCGTCATGGTCGGCAAGACCAACATGGACGAGTTCGCCATGGGCTCGTCCAACGAGACCAGCTGGTACGGCCCGGTGGAAAATCCGTGGGACCGTGAGCGCGTGCCCGGTGGTTCTTCTGGTGGCTCGGCCGCGGCCGTTGCCGCGCGCCTGGTGCCGGGCGCCACGGGCACGGATACCGGCGGCTCGATCCGCCAGCCGGCATCGCTGTGCGGCATCACCGGGCTCAAGCCGACCTATGGCCGCGTTTCGCGCTACGGCATGGTGGCGTTCGCCTCCAGCCTCGACCAGGGCGGCCCGTTCGCGCGCACGGCCGAGGACTGCGGCCTGCTGCTCGGCGCCATGGCCGGCTTCGATCCGCGTGATTCGACCAGTATTGACCGCCCGGTCGACGATTATGTCGCCGGACTGGACAACTATCCGCTTGCCGGCACGCGCATCGGCCTGCCCCGGGAGTATTTCGCCGAGGGCATGGCCGCCGACGTCCGCGAGGTGATCGACGCCGCGATCGCGCGCCTGACCGAGCTGGGCGCGGAGATGGTCGACATCTCGTTGCCGCACAGCGAGCTGTCCATCCCGGCCTATTACGTGGTCGCGCCCGCCGAGGCGTCGTCGAACCTGTCGCGCTACGACGGTGTGCGCTTCGGGCACCGCTGCGCCGATCCGCAGGATGTCGTTGATCTGTACGAGCGTTCGCGCGGCGAGGGCTTCGGCGCCGAGGTCAAGCGCCGCATCATGGTCGGCACCTACGCGCTGTCAGCCGGCTACTACGACGCCTACTACCTCAAGGCGCAGCAGATTCGCCAGCTGATCAGTGAGGACTTCCGCCAGGCCTTCGAGGGCGTTGATCTGATCCTCGGCCCGACGTCACCGACCACGGCCTTCCGGATCGGTGAACGCGCCGACGATCCGGTGTCGATGTACCTGTCGGACGTCTACACCATCGCCGTCAATCTGGCGGGGCTGCCGGCGCTGTCGATGCCGGCCGGTTTCGCCGACGGCCTGCCGGTCGGCGTGCAGCTCATCGGCAATCATTTCGACGAAGCGCGCCTGCTGGCCGCCGCGCACGGCTATCAGCAGGCCACCGATCATCACCTGCAGGCTCCGGCCGGCATCAGCGACTGAGGACCGACAGCATCATGCAGTGGGAAACGGTCATCGGGCTCGAAATCCACGCCCAGCTCGCCACCCGGTCCAAGATCTTTTCCGGGGCTTCAACGACGTTCGGCTCCGAACCGAACAGCCAGGCCTGTCCGATCGACCTCGGCATGCCGGGCGTATTGCCCGTGCTCAACGAGGGGGCGGTCGCCATGGCCGTGCGCTTCGGGCTGGCGGTCGACGCCGATATCGCGGGGCAGTCGGTGTTCGCGCGCAAGAACTACTTCTATCCGGACCTGCCCAAGGGCTACCAGATTTCGCAGTACGAATTGCCGGTAGTCGGCAGCGGTCAGCTCATTGTCGAACTCGACGACGGCGCGACCAAGACCGTCGGCATCACCCGCGCGCATCTGGAAGAGGACGCCGGCAAGTCGCTGCACGAGGACTTCCTCGGCATGACCGGGGTCGATCTCAATCGCGCCGGCACGCCGCTGCTCGAGATCGTCTCCGAGCCGGACCTGCGCTCGGCCCGCGAAGCCGTCGCCTACGCCAAGAAGATTCGCACCGTCGTGCGCTATCTCGAGATCTGCGATGGCAACATGCAGGAAGGCTCGCTGCGCGTCGACGTCAACGTATCGATCCGCCCGCAGGGGCAGGAGGAGTTCGGCACCCGCACCGAGATCAAGAACGTCAATTCGTTCCGCTTCCTCGAGAAGGCGGTCGAATTCGAGGTCGAGCGTCAGCGCGAGATTCTCGAGGATGGCGGGAAGGTTGTGCAGGAAACCCGGCTCTACGATCCCGATCGCGGCGAGACGCGCTCAATGCGCACCAAGGAAGAGGCCAACGACTACCGCTATTTCCCCGATCCGGATCTGTTGCCGCTGGAGGTCGATGAGGCGTTCATCGAGAGCGTGCGCGCGGCGCTCCCCGAGCTGCCCGATACGAAGAAGAACCGGTTCATGAGCGACTACGGCCTGCCGGCCTACGATGCCGGCGTGTTGACGGCATCGCGCGAGCTGGCCGATTTCTTTGAGACGACGGTGGGGGCCGCTGGCGGCGAGGCCAAGCTGGCCGCAAACTGGGTGATGTCGGAGCTCGGCGGTGTGCTCAACGAGCAGGGCCTGGAAATCACCGAAAGCCCGGTGTCGGCCGAGGCGCTGGGCGGGCTGATCCAGCGCATCCAGGACCAGACCATTTCCGGCAAGATTGCCAAGCAGGTGTTTGCGGGCATGGTGGCCGGCGAGGGCAGCGCCGACGAGATCATCGAGGCGAAGGGGCTGCGCCAGATCACCGATACCTCCGCGATCGAGGCGATGATCGATGAAATCGTCGAGGCCAATCCGGAGCAGGTGGAGCAGTACCGCAGTGGCAAGGACAAGGTGCTCGGCTGGTTCGTTGGCCAGGTGATGAAGGCCTCGAAGGGCAAGGCCAACCCCGATCAGGTCAACAAGCTGCTACGCGAACGTCTCGACCGCTGAAGCGGTCTCCGCCCCGGAGGGCAGGACCATGAATATCAGCATGACGCGGCAGGAATACCGACTGCTGCTCGATCTCCTGTTCGTGTCCGATTGGGTCATCCATGGCAATCGCCCGGAAGAGGATCCTGCGGCCGAGCCCTATCGCATGCTGACGCAGAAATTCCTCTCTCTGGCGGCGGATTTCGGTTGCGAGGATCTGGTCGAGATCGACGCCGAGTTCAACCAGTACCGCCCCACGGAGAAGCTGGAAAAGACCACGCATGCGTGGAAGCTGCTCGACGACTACGATGATCTCGTGTTCTGGGAGGAGCTGATTGTGCGCCTCGCCGAGCGCGATATCAGCAGCATGCCGGGCAAGGCCGAGGTCAGCGAAATGTCGGGCGAGGAATACGACCGCTACGCCGTACCGATCGAGGAAAAGTACGCCAACGAATTCTTCGAAAACGGGCTGGAGCGGTTGATCATCCGCAATAGCTGAGTGACCTGCGCGTCACGCCACGGGCCAGCAAAAGCCAACCTGGTCCAGGCACCACAAGCCCTCCATCACGAAGGCGATCGATGCTCAAGGCGCGTTCGGCAGCGGCCTTTGCAGCATTCCGGCCGAGACACGCCGTGAATACCTCCCTGTAGGCTCGTCTGCAGCATCCCTGCTGCAGACGGTCTCGGCCGGAATGCTGCAAAGCCCTCATCAGACCACGAACGAGGCCGAAGCCCCGGGCAGGAATCCTCGCACACGGCTGGAAAGGCCGGAGGGTGTGGGCCGGTCACGGACCGTCTGCGGCCATGCATGGCCGCAGCCGAGCGTACAGGGAAGTATTCACAGCGTGTCCGTGACCGGCCCGCACGCTCCGGCCACGCCAATGACCGTGAACACCATCCGACCCCCGCGCATGGCGAGTTGTTCGTCACTCAACCAACGGTGGCCCCAGTGTGTTCGGCAGCGGCCTTTGCAGCGTTCCAGCCGAGACACGCCGTGAATACCTCCCTGTAGGCTCGTCTGCAGCATCCCTGCTGC
>CAZJGZ010000031.1:0-21257 GCA_964545695.1 uncultured Ectothiorhodospiraceae bacterium
GCGAGATTCTGGTTCGGTGCGCCAGCGATGACGTGCCGCACCTGATATCACGCCAAGCACGCGCAGAACGCCAAGGGAATGAATGATTTCCTTCGCGGGCTTCGTGTCTTCGCGAGAGGTAATGCAGTGCTCGAATCAGGCGCACCGTGCTGATTCACGTCGTCGCGATGTAGAGCAACCCGTGAGCGTCGCCTGCGGTCATTTCGCGGTGGCGTTCCCAGGTGGTGGGTATCGGCAGTTCTTCGCGCCGGTGGGCGTCGATCTCGATATAGATGCGTGCCCGCGGCGCCAGCGGTTGTGCGGCCAGCGTGGTGACTGCAGCGCGCGCGAGCTCGGGCCGGGCGAAGGGCGGGTCGAGGAAGACGATGTCCCATGGCGTCGGCTCGGCCGTGGCGAGAAACCGATCCGCCGGCTGGCCGACAATTTCCACCTGCTCGGCGCCAAGCTCATCGCGGCTCTGGGTCAGGCTGCGCACGACCGCGCGAGCGGATTCGACCATGACCACCCGTGATGCGCCGCGGGACGCTGCTTCGAACCCCAGCGCCCCCGAACCGGCGAACAGATCGAGGCAGTGCAGGCCGGTCAGGTCGGCACCGAGCCAGTTGAACAGGGTCTCGCGGCGGCGATCCGAGGTCGGACGCAGGCCGTCAGCTGCAGGAAAGCGCAGCCGACGGCCGCGCCATTCACCGGCGATGATGCGCACGCTGCCGGTCCGCCCAGCCACAGTCGTCAGTCCTCGCGTGCGCGATCACCACCCACGATGACGGTGACCCGAGGGCGATCCGCGAGCACGTCACGCAGGGCGTTGTGGGCAGCGGTGGCATCGACTTCGGCGGCAGCGCCCGGATAACTCTCGATGTAATCGAGCGGCAGGTCATAGAACCCCATGACGCCGAGGTAACCGACCAGTTTGCTGTTGGCGTCGATGGACAGCGGGAAGCCGCCGGTAATATTGAGCACCGAGGCTTCGGTCTCTTCCGCCGTCGGGCCATCGGCGAGAAAACGCTGCAACTCGTCCTCGACGACGGCCAGCGCTTCCTCCTCCTGATCACCACGCGTGCGCAGGCTGATGCGGTACGGCCCGGCCGCCGCCATCGGACTGGAACTGCTGCGTACGCCATACACAAGGCCGCGCTCCTCGCGCACTTCGCGGAACAGACGCGAGGTGAAACTACCGCCGCCGAAAGCGTGATTGGCGACATGCAATGCGGGCGAATCGTCCGGACCGCGCGCAACCCCCGGCCGACCCACCATGATGTGCGCCTGGGTCGACGGATAGGACTCGCGGATGGTCACGTCCTCGTCCAGCTCCGGCGCCGGCGGAATGTCCGCCGCGGCCTCTCCCGACGCCAGTCCCGCCGTCAATGCTTCCGCGAGGCGTTCGGCCGCGTCCCGATCCAGATCGCCCACCAGCGCCAGGTTGGCATTGCGCGCGACATAGTACCGCCGATGGAAATCACGCAACGCCTCGGCGTCCATTGCATCCAGCGAGGCCTCTGTGCCGAGCGGGTTGGCGGCATAGGGATGACCCTCGTACGCCGTCTCCCAGAAATGCCGCGAGGCGATGGCCCCCGGAGACTGTTGCTCGCGCTGCAGGGCCGTCCTGTGGTTGCCGATCAGGCGCCGGACCTCGTCTTCGGGAAACGCCGGTTCGGCGAGGACTTCGGCCAGCAGGTCGATCGTCGGCCAGAGGATGTCGTCATCGCTGAGGCTGCTCACGCTCAGCCACGCCATGTCACGCGCCGCACCGGTACCGACTCGGGCGCCATAACCGTCAATGGCGGTGGCCAGTTCATCGGCATCGCGATTCGTTGTCCCACTCATGAGCGCGCTGGCCGTGATTCTCGCCACACCCGGCTGATCCGCATCACGCGCGGCCCCGGCGGAGAAGGTGAGCTGGGCACTGACCATGGGGATGTCGGGCGCCTCGATGAACAGCACGCGCATGCCGGCATCGGTCTCCCAGCTGTGGATATCGGGGAGTTCGACCGCGGCCACGACCGCGGGGCTGCACAGCAGCGCGAGCGCGATGCACCCCGCGCGCAGGCGAGAGCGTTCAATGATCGACATAATCTTCTCCTCCGGCCGACACATCACCTTGCTGACCCGGTGCCGGCGCGCCATCGGGCACCAGCACACCGACCGTCAGCCGCTTGTCGGTCAGGTATTCCTTCGCCACGCGCTGCACGTCCTCGGCGGTGACGCCGGCGATACCGTCGAGATATTCGTCCCAGCTTTGATGGCCGAGCCCCAGCGCTTCGAGCTGGGCAATCCGGCGTGCACGGCCGGAGACCGAATCGAGCTCGAACACCTGGCTGGCGCGGGTACGCGTCTGTACGCGCTCGAGTTCATCGTCATCGACCAGTTCGGTTTGCAGGCGCTCGATCTCGTCGCGCAGTGCGGTTTCGAGGTCGTCGACGGCATGGTCTCCGGCCGGTGTGCCGGCCACGGTGAACAGGGTTTCGCCGCGATTGAAGGGGGAGTAACCCGCGCTGGCGCTCGTCGCGATCTGCTGCTCACGGACCACGCGCCGGTCGATACGGCCACTGCGGCCGGCGTCGAGTACACCCGCGAGCACACTCAGCGCCCAGGCATCGTCGGGCGCATCGAGGGTGGTCAGACTCGGCAGACGCCAGGCCATGCCGAGATACGGCACGCGCGCCGGCGCATGCAGTTCCAGTCGTTGCTCGCCGTCCGGTTCGATTTCCTCGAGCGGCAGGCGCCGCGGCAGATCGATGGGCTCGATAGCGCCGAAGGCGTCTTCGGCCAGCGCGAAGACCTCGTCGGCGGTTACCGCCCCCGCCACCACCAGCACGGCGTTGTTCGGCCCGTACCAGCGGTCGTACCACTTCTGCAGATCCGCGACCTCCATGGCCTCGAGATCCGACTGCCAGCCGATGATCGGCAGGCGCGCCGGCGATGACGGGAAGGCCGTAGCACGGATGCGTTCCCACAACAGGGACTGCGGTTGGTCATCAACCCGCTCCCGCCGCTCTTCCTGTACCACCCGCATCTCGGGCTGGAACTCGTCATCACGCAGGATCAGGTTGCTCATGCGGTCGGCTTCCATGGTCAGCAGCATGGGCAGCCGATCCGCGGCGATCGTCTGGTGATAGCCGGTAAAGTCGCGCGAGGTGAACGCATTGTCACGCCCGCCATGGCGGGCCACGCGGCGGGAGAATTCACCCGATTCAAGATTATCCGTGCCCTTGAACATCATGTGTTCGAGCGCGTGGGAAATACCGGTGACACCGCGATATTCATCGACGCTGCCGACGCGGTACCAGATCTGATTGACCACGACCGGTGCCCGGTGGTTTTCGAGCACGACCACGCGCAGGCCGTTATCCAGCTCGTGCGTGTGGATGTCATCGGCCAGCGCCGAGGTGGCGGTCCAACCGCCAGCGCCGATGAGCGCCAACGCCATCAGCAGGATTTTCGCTCGCATGTTTCGTTCCCCGGTCATGGAGGGGCTGGTAGCATACCGCGAGTAGCGGCTGCGCGCTGACAAGTCTGCGTCGGCCGACAGCTTCTGTTCGCGTATTCGCGCGTGCGCCACCACGGGAGTCGGTCCACTACCGATGAAACTGTTCAACCTCTTCCGCCGCAAGCCCTCGACCCCGGCCGAGCCCGAAGCGACGGCCAGCGAGCGCGAACAGCTCGACGAGGGTATGACGCGGACGCGATCGCGCTTTGCCGCTGGCCTGAAGGCACTGTTCGGTCGCCGCGGCATCGACGACGACATGCTGGAGGAACTGGAGGACCAGCTGCTGACGGCGGATGTCGGCGTCGCCGCTACCGAGCGCATCATCGACACGCTCCGGAGCGCCGCTCGCCGGGCGCGCTCGCCGGAAGAGGTTCACGCGATCCTGCGGCAGACGCTGATCGATTTGCTCGAACCGGCCGCGGATCAATCCACGGAGGCGCCGGCCGGTGAGCCCTGGGTGATGCTCGTGGTAGGCGTCAACGGTGCAGGCAAGACCACGACCATCGGCAAGCTGGCACACCGGCTGCAGCACGCCGGCCACTCGGTCATCCTCGCCGCCGGCGACACCTTCCGCGCCGCGGCGGTCGAGCAACTGCAGCAATGGGGTGAGCGGGTCGGTGTACCCGTGGTCGCACAACGCTCGGGGGCGGACTCGGCAGCCGTCATCCACGATGCCATCGCTGCGGCCCGGGCCCGCGGTATCGACGTGGTGCTTGCCGATACCGCCGGGCGCCTGCACACGCAAGGCAACCTGATGGCGGAACTGAGCAAGGTGCGGCGGGTGATCGGTCGCTTCGACGCCACGGCTCCGCATGAAACGCTGCTCGTCGTCGACGGTGGCTCCGGCCAGAATGCGCTCGCCCAGGCACGGCAGTTCGGGGAGGCGGTCCAGGTCACGGGGCTGGCCATTACCAAGCTCGATGGCACCGCACGCGGGGGCATCGCCTTCGCGATGGTCCAGGAGACGGGATTGCCGATTCGCTTCATCGGCGTCGGTGAGAAACCCGAGGACCTGCGGCCGTTCGATGCGGCGGCGTTTGTCGACGCGCTGTTGGGTGAGGCGCGCACGGAGCCATCCGAATCGTCATGATCCGCTTCGATCACGTCAGCAAGCGCTACCCGGGGCAGAAGGATGCCCTGAGCGACGTGAGCGTGCATCTGCCCGTCGGCGAACTCGCATTCCTCACTGGCCACTCCGGTGCCGGCAAGTCGACACTGCTCAAGCTGATCGCGCTGATCGAGCGCGTGACTCGGGGATCGGCGCTGATCGACAACGTGAATCTGGCAACGCTGCGGCGGGGCCGCGTGCCCTGGCTGCGCCGGCAAATGGGCATCGTCTTCCAGAACCATCAGTTGCTGCATGACCGCAGCGTGTTCGACAACGTGGCCCTGCCGCTGGTCGTCGCCGGTTATCGCTCGGGCGAACTGGGTCGCCGGGTGCGCGCGGCGCTCGACAAGGTCGGGCTGCTCGACCGCGAGCGCGCCATGCCGATCATGCTCTCCGGTGGCGAGCAGCAGCGGGTCGGGATCGCGCGCGCCGTGGTTCACCGCCCCAAGCTGCTGCTTGCGGACGAGCCCACGGGTAACCTCGACCCCGAGCTGTCCTCGGAAATCATGGATCTGTTCGTCCAGTTCAACCAGGTCGGAACCACCGTGCTCATCGCCAGCCACGACATTCCGCTGATCGAGCGCTTCGGCTACCCCGTGATCTCGCTCGCCGGTGGCCGCATCGCGCGCGATGATTTCGCCGGCATTGGCCCATGACTGCACGTCGCACCACATCGCGGCAGCAGCCCGCCGGCAAGTCCATGCGTGGTGGGCGTGCGGGCGCCTCACGGTTCCGTGGCTGGTTGCAGGAGCATCCCCGGGCTGCCCTCGCCAGCCTCGGTCGACTCTGGCGCAGCCCCATCGGTGCCCTGATGACCATGACCGTGATCGCGATTGCGCTGGCTCTCCCCGGGGCGCTGTGGATGCTGCTGAAGAATGCCGAGGCCGCGAGCGCCGGCTGGGACACCGGTGCGCGCATATCGGTCTATCTGCAACCCGGGCTGCCGAACGATGCCGTGGACACGGCCCGTGACGAGATCACTGCGGTGCAGGGCGCAACGGTCGTGCGCACCATCAGTGCGGAGGAAGCACTGGAGGAGTTCCGCACCATGGCGGGCTTCGACGCCGCGCTCGAAGAGCTCGAGAGCAACCCGCTGCCGGCAGTGGTGGTGGTCGAACCCGCGGGGGATGGCGGCGATACAGCGGCAATCGCCGAGCTCGCGGAGCGCATCCAGCAGATCAACGGGGTCGACCACGCTCAGGTTGATCTGGAATGGGTGGAGCGCCTGCATGCGTTGCTGGAGCTGATCGAGCGCGGTATCACCCTGCTCGCCGCCCTGCTGGCCGCCGGCGTGTTGCTGATCGTCGGCAACACCATTCGCCTGGACGTGCTCAATCGGCGCAGCGAGATCGAGGTCATCAAGCTGATCGGCGGCACTGACGCCTTCATCCAGCGACCGTTCCTCTACAGCGGCTTCTGGTACGGCCTCGGCGGCGGGTTGCTGGCCACGGTTGTGCTGCTGCTGCTGGGCGGTCTGCTGGCGGGGCCGACGGCAGAGCTGGCAGCGGCGTACGGCAGCGGATTCCGGCTGCGTGGTCTGACCGCCGATGAGACCATGCTGCTGCTGACTGGTGGCGGATTGTTGGGCCTGGTCGGGTCACGACTGGCCGTGGGGCGCCATCTGCGCGCCATTGAGCCCGGCTGACCGATGAGCAGGTGAACAAATGGTCATGGCGGGAACCTCATCCACCATTAGCAGTCAACCATGCAGAGTGCTAAAATTGGCTGCAGATGCGGGAGGAGATGTCATGAGTACTGCACTGATTGCAAGCCAGCAACAGAATCTGCCGGCACCGACCGGTGATCTGAACGGCTACATCCAGGCCGTGAGTCAGCTGCCGGTGCTGGATTTCGATGAGGAACAGCGTCTGGGACACCGCCTGCGCGACGAGGGCGACCTCGAAGCGGCGCAGCAGCTGATTCTGTCCCAGCTGCGGTTCGTGGTTCACATTGCCCGTGGGTATACCGGCTACGGCCTGCCCATGGGTGACCTCATCCAGGAAGGCAACATCGGCCTCATGAAGGCGGTGAAGCGATTTGATCCCGAAGTCGGCGTGCGTCTGATCTCGTTCGCCGTGCACTGGATTCGGGCGGAAATCCACGAATACGTCATCCGCAACTGGCGGATGGTCAAGGTCGCGTCGACCAAGGCCCAGCGCAAGCTGTTCTTCAAGCTGCGATCGGCCAAGACACGCCTCGGCTGGTTCACCAGCGAAGAGGTCGACCGCGTGGCCGAAGACCTCGGCGTCAAACGCGAGACGGTGCTGGAGATGGAAGGTCGTCTGGCCGGTCACGACACGTCCTTCGATGCGCCCTCGGACGCCGATGAGGACGAGCCGTTCTCGCCCTCGGCGTGGATGGCGGCGCCGGACGCGGACCCGGCCGAGGTGGCCGAGCGCATGGATACGGACAGCCATCAGCACGAAGGTCTGTCGCACGCGCTGGCGACGCTTGATGACCGCAGCCGGGACATCCTGCAGGCGCGCTGGCTCGGAGAGAACCGCTCGACGCTGCAGGAGCTGGCGGATCGCTACGGCGTCTCGGCCGAGCGCATCCGGCAGCTGGAAAACAACGCCATCAAACGCCTGCGCAAGGAAATGGGCACCGCCGCCGCCTGAGGCGGCGGGCCCGTCCCCCACGGCCCCCGGGTGGGGTATTCACCCTGCCGGGGAGGATCCACCAGCGCCACAAACGGTATCTCGCAGAGTCGCGGAGCGCGCGGAGAACAACTGGTTCTCTGCCGGCTCGGCGTCTCTGCAGGATTCCACTCCGCTACGCTATCGATACCCTGCCGCACTTATATCTCGCGAAGGCGCGAAGCCCGCGAAGACAATCATTTTTCTCTTGGCGTTCTTTGCGGGCTTGGCGTGAGTCATTGCCGGCGCTGGATCAACCAGCACTGCAAATAATCTCTCGCCGAGGCGCGGAGATCGCGGAGAGATAATTCGCTCTGCGGGCCCCGCGCCTCTGCGAGATTCCGGTTCGGCACGCCATCGTTATCGTGCCGAACTCTGAATCACGCCAAGCCCGCAAGGAACGCCAGGAAGATCATTACCTCTTCGCGGGCGTCGCGACTTCGCGAGAGACATTCACCGGGCAGAATCAACCCATGCCGTTCGGCACCGTTGCCGGTCAGGCCCAGGTGTCGACGGCGATGGTGATGTAGTGATCCAGCAGCAGGGCACCGAAAACCCCCATCAGGTAGTTGATGGAGTGGCGGAAGGTCCGCATGGCCTGCCCGGGCTCGGCGTGGCGCCACAGACGCAGCGCGTGCCAGAGGAAGCGGCCGCCAAAGCCCAGGGCGGCCAGCAGGTAGACCACGCCAGCCATGCCGATGACCCACGGCAGCAGGCTGACGGCCAGCAGCAGGAGGGTATAAAGCAGGATGTGCAGGCGCGTCAGCGCCTCGCCATGCGTGACCGGCAGCATGGGAATGTCGACGCCGGCATAGTCATTGCGGCGATGCAGCGCCAGCGCCCAGAAATGCGGCGGCGTCCAGATGAAGATGATCAGGAACAGTAGCAGCGCATGGGGATGGACCTCGCCGGTTACGGCAGCCCAGCCGAGGACCGGCGGCATTGCGCCGGCGGCACCACCGATGACGATGTTTTGGGGTGTGGCACGCTTGAGATAGAGCGTGTAGACCACCGCGTAGCCAATCATCGCGGCGAGCGTGAGCAGTGCGGTCAACAGATTCACCCACGCCGTCAGCACGAACATCGACAACGCGGTCAGCACCGAGACAAAGAGCAGACTGCGGGTCGTATCGAGCGTGCCGGACGGCAGCGGGCGTCGGTCCGTGCGCCGCATGCGCGCGTCCGCCTCGCGATCCATGACGTGGTTGAGTGCCGCGGCGCCGGCTGAACCGAGCGCAATGCCGAGCGATCCCAGGACCAGCGGCTGCAACGGCACCACGCCGGGCACGGCAAGGAGCATGCCGCCAATGGCGGTGAACACCAGCAGGGCAACGACCCGTGGCTTGCACAGGTCAAGGTAGGCCCGCCAATTGGCGAATTCCGGCAGCGTGCGAAGCAGCACGTTGGACATCTCGGCGCGCATTCCGGTTCGGGACGCTTGAAGGTGTCGCTATGCCGGTCGCGGGCGGGAGTGCTGTTGAATCCCGTAGAGTGCGCCCACAACGCTCAGCAGTAGCAACGCGGCGCCGCCATTATGGGCGGTCGCCATCCACAGGGGAAGGTGGTACACCACGTTGCCGATCCCGAGTGCCAGCTGGGCGGCGAGCACGACCAGAATTGTGGCACCGGCGGCGCGCAGCGCTGGCGGGCGCCGCGCCACCAGACAGGCCAGGCCCAGGCCGCCGATGACGAGCGTTGCCACGATGGCGCCGAGCCGATGGACCTTGTGGATCGCCGTCCGCGCCGGGCTCTCGAGGATGCCGTGCTCGTAGTCGACGCCGATGCCTTCCTGCCAGGGCGTGAACCCGGTGCCGAAATCCATGTCCGGCCACCACTGCTGCTGGCAGGTCGGGAAGTCCGGGCAGGCGAGCGCGGCGTAGTTGGTGCTGGTCCAGCCGCCGAGCACAATCTGGATGATCAAGACCCCAAGGGCGAAACCAGCCAGCCTCCCGACGGCGGGTGGCGCCGCCATGGATGGCAGACGGGGCGCGTGCGTGAGCGTGAAGAGGAATAGCAGCGTCAGCGTCGTCAGCCCCCCGATGAGGTGTGCCGTGACGATCGCCGGCTTGAGCAGCAGCGTGACGGTCCACATGCCCAGTAGCGACTGAAAGATCACCAGCGCCAGCAGGGCGAAGGGCAAACCGACGCGCACGCCGAGGTGGCGCCGACGCCAGGCGATCACCGCAATGGCGGCAATCATGAGGCCGAGGATGCCGGCTACGTAGCGATGGATCATCTCGATCCATGCCTTGGTGATCTCCACCGGTCGCTCGGGGAAGGCCTGGTTGGCCCGCTCGATCTGCTCGGTGGTGCGCGGCACGTCGAGCTGACCGTAGCAGCCGGGCCAGTCGGGGCAGCCGAGGCCGGCGTCGGTAAGGCGCACAAATGCCCCGAGGACAACGACGCCAAGCGTCAGGATCGTGGCGCCGAGGCCGAGGGCAAACAGCAGGGGATCACGTCGTTGCATCACTTCCGAGTCCTTGCGCACAAACAGAGGGGCCGCAGGCTTGTAACTGCGGCGGTTCGCTAGCCAATCCGGGACACGCGCAGCAGTTGCTTCAGGTCGCCCAGGATGCCGGCCGGTTCCACGTCTTCGTCGAACTGCATCATCAGGTTGCCCAGTGGATCGACGAGGAAGACCGTCGCAACCTCCCGATCCCGCGGAAACTGTGCGACCAGTTCACGCTCCGAGTGCACCAGCAGCAGGTCCGGATGTTCCGGCAACAGGCTGGCCAGCTGGATCGCCCCCACCTCTTCGGGCACAACCACCAGACGGCGTACACGGATCCGGTCATGTCCCAGCGCGTCCCGGATCTGCCGTGTGTAGTGGATACGCTCGCGACATTCCTGGCCGCATTGGCCGTCAACAATATGCACCAGCGTCCAGTTCCCGCGCAGCTCGCCGAGGTCGTAGTCGCCCTCGCCGAGCGTCCGCGCACGAAAATCGTCCAGCGGCTGCGCCGGATCCATGAGCGTGCCATGTGAATCGGTCGTCGGCCGCACGATATCCGACATCATGTACCAGCCTGTCGCCACGAGGACGGGGGCAACAAACAGTGTGACCAGCGCCAGAAACTTGATTCGGCTGGTACGGGTCGAGGCGTCAGTCATGCAATCTCCGGCGTCGCATACGAAAGAGCAGCGCGAGGGTCACGATCAGGACCGTTGCGGCCAGGGCGTACCACTGGAACGCATAGCCGAGATGGCGCTCCGGCCCGAAGCCTGGTTCCACCGGCCGTGCCCGCAGGCGCCATGGCAAATCGGCTTCGAGTCGGACGATCGCAGGCACCAGCTCATGGCCCAGGGCATCGCCAAGCGCCGCGTAATCAACCCGCGTCGTCGTGCGCGGCCAACCGTTACCGGTGTCGGCCAGCGCGGGCCCGATCGAGAAGCCGGATTCGGCCAGCCACAGCCGGCCGATTACCGTGGTAACGCTTTCGGCCGCTGGCGGCAGCTGGATGGAGTCGGCGGGTTCACGCCCATCCGCCACGACCCAGCCCCGGTCGACGAGCACCACGCGGCCATCGTGCAGGCGAAAGGGTGTCAATACGACAAAGCCCGTGTCGCCATCCAGGGTGCGATTATCCAGCAGGAACTGCCGCGCGGGCATGAAGCGCCCCTCAAGGGCGACGAACTGCCACGCCAGGGCCGGAATCACGTCATCAGCCGGCAGTGGCAGCGGGGGTTGTTCCTCGGCCGCGCCGATCGCCTCGACCTCTTCCGCGCGCTCTCCGGCACGCTGCAGCTGCCACGTTCCCAGCGAAACGAACAGCGCGAAGGCCGCGGTTGCGGCCACGAGAGGCAACCAGCGTGGTCTGCGCGTCACGCCGAGGCCGACTCCGGTTCCGTCCGCGCCGCGAAAACGCCATTATAGACAGTCATGCAACCTTCCGGAGCCCAGCGATGCTCGTCAAACTTGCAGTGATTGCGCTGCTGCTGGTCATCATCGGCAGTCTCGGGTCCAGCCTGTATTTCATCATGAATGACAAGGACGACTCGACTCGGGGTGTGAAGGCACTGTCGTGGCGAATCGGGCTGTCGGTCGGTGCCTTTTTGCTACTGATGGTCGGCGCTTTTACCGGCGTGATCGAGTCCAACGCGGTCGTGGTGGGCTGAGGCCGCGACTCTCGTCATTCGAGCGCCCCGACCCCGCAGTCCCGACCTACTACGCCCGGGGCATGCCCGCACATCCTGGCCCGCGCGCCCCGATGCAGGCGCGCGCAACAAGCATGAATGCGGGCCGTTTCGTTCTCCACCTGCCGCGTCAAATCCAGTACACGAAGATGAACAGAATCAGCCAGACGACGTCGACAAAGTGCCAGTACCAGGCCACCGCTTCCCAGCCAAAGTGAGATTTCGGTGTGAAATGCCCCTTCATGCAACGCAGCGTAATCACGATCAGCATGATCACGCCGAGCGTGACGTGGAAGCCGTGGAAGCCCGTCAGCATGTAGAAAGTGGACCCGTAAATTCCACTGCCCATGGTCAGATTCAGGTCCCGCCAGGCGTGCACATACTCGTAGCTCTGGAAGCCGAGGAAGATCAGGCCCAGCACGATTGTCGCAATCATCCACAGAATGAGGGCCGGGCGCCGCTCTTGCTTGAGTGCCCAGTGGGCGAACGTGATCGTGACACCCGAGGCGAGCAGGATTGACGTATTCAGTGCCGGGATGCCCCACGCGCCAATGGTTTCAAAGGCCCCGCCCAGTTCGGCCGGGCCGTGCGTGGGCCATGCGGCCTGGAATCCCTGATGCAGAAACTCGAACGTCTCGACGCCGGACCCCTCTCCACCCAGCCACGGGATGGAGAATACCCGGGCGTAGAACAGGGCGCCGAAGAACGCGCCAAAGAACATCACCTCCGAAAAGATGAACCAGACCATGCCCTGGCGAAACGAGCGGTCTTCCCGTGCCTTGTAGTAACCCTGTTCGCTCTCGTGAATGACCTCGCCGAACCAGCCGGCGGTCACGCCGAGACAGCCCGCCAGCCCGGCGATCATCAGGATCAGGCCGAAGTCGGCACCGTTCAGGTAGATGGCGCCACCCAGCGCCAGCATGAACATGCCGGCCGACATGAGTATGGGCCAGTAGGTCTGATGCGGAACGTAGTAGTGGTCGGGTGAGGCGGTTGCCATTGTTGTTGTCTCCAGTCGCCGTCAGCGCATCGCCGTCACGATCACGAAAGTCACGTACAGACCCACTGCAACAAACGCCAGCGCGATCGCGGTGATCGCGATGCCGCGCCGCCGATCCGGGTCCCCAGTCGGCATCAGCATGCCCATGCTCCCTGACGCCAGTTGGCCAGTGTCATCGCACCTCGGGTGCGGTCTCGAAAGTATGATAGGGGGCCGGTGAGGGCACCGTCCACTCCAGGCCCTTTGAGCCTTCCCAGACTTCCTGCGTCGCCGGCTTGCCGCCACGGATGCATTTGATCACCAGCCAGAGGAACAGGAGCTGGGCGATGCCGTACCCGAATGCGCCAACGGTCGATATCGCGTTGAAGTTCGCGAACTGCAGCGAGTAGTCCGGGATGCGCCGCGGCATGCCGGCCAGGCCGACGAAGTGCTGCGGGAAGAACAGCACATTGACGAAGATTACCGACATCCAGAAATGCCATTTGCCGAGACGCTCGTCGTACATGTGCCCGGTCCATTTCGGCAACCAGTAGTAGACGCCGGCGATAATCGCGAAGACGGCACCCGGGACCAGTACGTAGTGGAAATGCGCGACCACGAAGTAGGTGTCGTGGTACTGGATGTCGGCCGGCGCGATCGCGAGCATCACGCCCGAAAAGCCACCGATCGTGAACAGGATGACGAAGGCGATGGCGAACAGCATCGGGGTCTCGAAAGTCATCGACCCCTTCCACATGGTTGCCACCCAGTTGAATACCTTCACTCCGGTCGGCACGGCGATCAGCATGGTCGAGAACATGAAGAACAGCTGCCCGGCGAGCGGCATGCCGACCGTGAACATGTGGTGCGCCCAGACGATGAATGACAGGAACGCGATCGAGGCCACCGCGTACACCATCGACGAGTAGCCGAACAGCGGCTTGCGCGCGAATGTCGGGATGATCGCCGAGATGATCCCGAAGGCCGGCAGAATCAGGATGTATACCTCGGGGTGGCCGAAGAACCAGAAAATGTGCTGGTACATGACCGGGTCACCGCCACCGGCGGCACTGAAGAAGGACGTCGCGAAGAACTTGTCCGTCAGCAGCATGGTGATCGCGCCCGCCAGCACCGGCATCACGGCAATGATGAGGTACGCCGTGATCAGCCAGGTCCAGACGAACAGGGGCATCTTCATCAGCGTCATGCCGGGCGCGCGCAGATTGAAGATGGTCGCGATGATGTTGATCGCACCCATGATCGACGAGATCCCGAGCAGATGGATGGCCAGGATCAGGAACGGGAACGCGGCACCGGTCTGCAGCGACAGCGGCGGGTAGAGCGTCCACCCAGCGGCGGGACCACCGCCCGGCATGAACAGGGTCGACAGCAGCAGCACGAACGCGAACGGCAGGATCCAGAAGCTCCAGTTGTTCATCCGCGGCAGCGCCATGTCGGGCGCCCCGACCATCATCGGGACCATCCAGTTGGCCAGGCCGACGAATGCCGGCATGACGGCGCCGAAGATCATGACCAGCGCATGCATGGCGGTCATCTGGTTGAAGAAGTGCGGATCAACCAGATTCAGACCGGGCTGGAACAATTCGGCGCGGATGACCAGGGCCATCGCCCCGCCAACGAAGAACATCATCAGCGCAAACCACAGGTACAGGGTGCCGATGTCCTTGTGGTTGGTGGTAAAGAGCCAGCGCTTGATGCTGTACGGGCTCTCCACTTCGTGGTGGTGATGCTCGTCGTGGTCGGTAATGACTGCGCTCATGGTCTACTCCCGGGATGTCTCGTGCGCGCCAGCGGCCACCACCAATCAGGGGCGCTCGGCAATCATGTGATCATTGTCGGCAAAATATGCCTCGACGAGCGCGTCGGCCTGCTCGTCCTCGCCTTCCTGTTTCAGTGCCAGCCAGTCGTCGAATTCCTCGCCGCCGATGACCTTGACCGTAATGGGCATGAACCCGTGACCACGCCCGCAGAGTTCGGCGCACTTGCCGTAATAGATGCCCGGTTCCTGCACGGTCGCCCAGTTGGTGTTGATGAAACCCGGGATTGCATCCTTCTTGACCGAGAACTCGGGCACCCACCATGAGTGGATCACGTCGCCCGCCGTGTGGTGAAAGCGGACCTTGCGGTCGACCGGCAGGACCAGTGGGTTGTCCACACCCAGGAGGTAGTCGTCGGGCTTTTCCTCGAGCCCGAGCATCGCCTGCCGCGACGTGGACAGACGACTGTAGAAATCGACTTCGTCATCGACGTACTCGTAGTGCCACAACCACTGATAGCCGGTGACCTTGACCGTCATGTCGGCGTCCGAGGCGTCTTCCATGTCGATCATCACCTTGGCGGCGGGTACCGCCATGCCAATGAGGATGATGAAGGGAACGATCGTCCAGGCAATCTCGGCACTCATGCTCTCGTGCCACTTGGCCGGAACCGCGCCCCGGGACTTGCGATGATGGATGAGCGACCAGAGGATCGCACCGAATACGCCGACACCGATTGCCACGACGATCCAGAAGACGAGCATGTGCAGGCCGTAGACCGCTTCACTGACCGGGGTCACGCCCTTGGGCATATTGACGGCCCAGCCCGCATGCGCAGCGCCGGACACACCTGCGAGCAGTGCCGCAAGGGCGCCTGCCTCAACCATTCGTGGCCGCATAGCCTCTCATCTCCAGCTTGGTTGCAACGCCCACGGTGTATCGGGTCGCCGCTGTCGGTATTTCCGGTAATTCCCGCCGGGTCCGTCGCGGGCGCGCCATGCCGTGATCGCGCTGCCCGGACCGGGCGCAACAGGATATGGCGTCAGGCCCGTCGCCCGGGTAAACACACTCCGCCCCCGAGGCGCAGATGCTAGCGCATGCCCCCGACCCGCTCAAGCGAACCGGGGCCGTCATCCTGCACGCGGTCCTGTTATTGTCCCTTGTCCTTTTTCGTCGCATTCCTGCCGATGGAGTCAATCGGCACATGGAATTCCCGGGCATTGCCGTGACCGCTACGCGCCTGCGCTGCCCCCCAGGCATGCCCGTATACAACCTCCCAGGAAACGGGCCGGGCACCGGCATCGGCCGCCCAGGGGTAGGCGGACTCCAGACGCTGCCATGTGCCACGGCCAATCAGACCCCGCCGCCGATCCGGTTGCGCGTTGACCACACCGACCGCACGCACACCCCGGAGCAATGCCTCCAGTCCCGTATAGTGCTCCGTGACTCGATCCACATCCATGACCGGATCCCGCAATCCGGCATCCAGCATGGCGTCACCGATATCGTGCATGTCGGGAAATTCGTTCACGTGCCGGCGATCGTCCACCTCGCGCCAGGCCGCGCGCAACTCGGCAAGGCTATCCGGCCCGAAGGCGGAGAACATCAACACGCCTTCCGGGCGCAGTACACGGCGCCACTCGCGGAATACCTGCGGCAGATCATCGACCCAGGGCAGCGCGAGGTTCGACACCACCAGATCGACACTCGCATCCGCGAACGGCAACCGGCGCATATCGCCGCCCGCGGCAAGCAACCGCCGCCCGAACAGGCGGCGACTACGCACGGCCGGTAACAATTCGGCAGCGAAATCGATGCCGACGACATCCGCCCGCCGGTAGAGGCGGCCAAGCCCGCGCGTCAGGCCACCGCTGCCGCAGCCGGCATCGATCACGATGGCCGGCTCGATACGCACCGGCGCCAGCCGGTCCAGCAGTTCCGCGCCGGTTTGTTCCACCAATGGCGCGCCGCACCCATCCGCGGCACGACCGCGACGCGCGAAGGCGCGCCGAACCCGCGCCTGATCCAGACCTTCCATCAGCTCCGCCAACTTCTCTCCCGTGCTTGCTGCGTCGATTCATCTACGGGCCACCAGCGCCGCGGCGTGCCATGCTCCGGTACAATCGCCGCTCGCCCGACGCCAATGTGTGGATCATGACCTACCTGCTGCTGGCTCCCGCCCTGCTCGGCTTCGGCTATCTATTGGGCTCCGTTTCGGCCGCCATACTGACATGTCGCGCACTCGGGCGTGCGGATCCACGCAGCGAGGGCTCGCGCAACCCCGGTGCGACCAACGTCATGCGCGTCGCCGGACGCGATGCAGCCATCATCACCCTTGCCGGCGACTTGTTGAAGGGTGTCATTCCGGTTCTGGTCGCGCGCATGCTCACCGAGGATCCAACGCTCTGGCTGCTCGCCGGGGTAGGCGCCTTTCTCGGCCATCTCTATCCGGTCTTCTTCGGCTTTCGCGGCGGCAAGGGGGTCGCCACGGCCCTGGGCGTACTGCTGGCCGCCACCCCATTGGCCGGACTACTGACGGTCGCGACCTGGCTGGTAGTGTTCGCCATTGCCCGAATTTCCGGATTGAGTGCGCTGGTTGCGTTCCTCCTGGCTCCGCTGTGGGTGGTCGCGGTCACGCCCTCGCTGGCGGCGATCGGTCTGGTCGGCCTGATGTCCACCCTGCTGTTCTGGCGCCACCGCGAGAATATCCGCGCCCTGCTCCAGCGGCCCTGAAGGCCTGCCGGTCGCGGCAATGAACCGGCCCACGCGATCGCTCAGGACCAGGCGAACGGGGCCAGTTCCGCCAGCGGCCAGCGCGGACGCGCCCGCACAGCCGTGCACGAACGTTCACCGGCAGCCAGCCGCAGGGCACCGGCGAATGCGATCATCGCGCCATTGTCGGTGCAGAATTCCGGCCGCGGGAAGTAGAGATCGGCGCCCTCGATGCCCGTGAGTGCGGCGCGCAGACGCTGGTTCGCACCCACGCCGCCAGCCACCACCAGGCGCTCGTAACCGGTCGCTGCCAGGGCGCGCCGGCACTTGATGGTCAGGGTGTCGACGACCGCATCCTCGAATGCCCGCGCGATGTCCGCCCGCGCGCCGGGGCGTACCGGATTCTCTGCAAGCGCCTTCGTGAGGGCCTGGCGGGCAGCCGTCTTCAGTCCGCTGAAGCTGAAATCAAGGCCGGGCCGGCGCGTCATCGGGCGCGGGAATTCGTACCGGTGACCATCGCCGTCTGCGGCCAGGGCGGCCAGCGCGGGTCCGCCCGGATACCCCAGACCGAGAAGCTGGGCCGTCTTGTCGAATGCCTCGCCGGCGGCGTCGTCCACGGTGTCGCCGAGCAAGGTGTAATCGCCCGGGCCGGCAACCGCGACGAGCTGCGTGTGCCCCCCCGAGACCAGCAGGGCCACGAACGGGAATTCCGGCGCACGCGGCTCGAGCATGGGCGCAAGGAGATGGGCCTCCATGTGGTGGACGCCGATGCAGGGCAGCCGCCGCGACCAGGCAAACCCCTGCGCCAGCGCCGCGCCCACCAGCAGGGCACCCACGAGGCCCGGCCCCGCGGTGTAGGCAACACCATCGAGATCCTCCCGGCGCAGGCCGGCGTCCTCGAGGGTCTGCTCGATCAGCGGAATGGCCCGCTGGATATGGTCGCGCGATGCCAGCTCCGGCACCACGCCGCCGTAGGCGGCATGCACATCGGTCTGGCTGTGCAGGGCGTGCGCCAGCAGGCCGGCTTCGGTGTCGTGGATGGCAACCCCGGTTTCATCACAGGAAGTCTCCAACCCCAGGACCTTCATCGGCCACCCCGCGGAAGCCGCGCCGGACGGCCCCGTTCACGGCTGCGCAGACGCCGGCGCGCAGGGTCCATCGCCCCGTTTCGTGGCGTCGCATGCGCTCGCCGGCACGCGGGAGACACAAGTCGATCTTTGCCTCCGCACCAGCTCGTGGTATTGTGCGCGGCTTGCATGGGAGCGGGGCCAGGTCCTGTTCCGGAATTATTCATCAATCAGTTCTCAGCAGCGAGTCGAAATCCATGCCATCCGTACGTGTGCGTGACAACGAGCCTTTTGAAGTCGCCCTGCGGCGCTTCAAGCGCTCCTGCGAAAAGGCCGGCATTCTGACAGAAACCCGGCGGCGCGAGTTCTACGAAAAGCCGACCGCGGAGCGCAAGCGCAAGCGCGCGGCTGCCGTCAAGCGCCATCAGAAGAAGCTGGCCAAGGAGGCTGCCCGCCGTACCCGGCTCTACTGAGTCGGAACATGGGCACCCCCTCGATCAAGTCGCAGCTGACGGCTGACATCAAGACAGCCATGAAGGCGGGCGACAAGGCCCGCCTGAGCACGCTGCGCAACATCCATGCCGCGATCAAGCAGCGCGAGGTCGACGAACGCGTCGAGCTCGACGACGCGGCCGTGCTCGCGGTTCTCGACAAGCGGGCCAAGCAGCACCGCGAATCGCTCGAGGCCTACCATTCGGCCGGGCGCAGCGAACTCGCAGCGCAGGAACAGGCGGAACTCGACATCCTCGCCGAATACCTGCCGGCGCCGCTCGAGCCCGCCGAACTCGACCGACTGATCGATGCCGCCGTCGCCGAGACCCAGGCCGAGACCGTGCGCGACATGGGCCGGGTGATGGCGATCGTCAAGCCACAGGTCCAGGGCCGTGCGGACATGAGCGCAGTCAGCGGCCGCGTCAAGGCCCGGCTCGGCGGCTGACCGATTCGCCGCCCGGCAGGCGGTCTCCGCACCACCGCCGTATCGCCTCCGCCAGCGGGAGATGCCGCCATTCAAGCCAAGCTGAACAATGACCGCCTGTTGCGCGCACTGGCGCGCGAGCCCGTCGACCGACCACCCGTCTGGCTGATGCGCCAGGCCGGACGCTACCTGCCCGAATACCGCGCGGTGCGCGAGCGCGCGGGTGATTTCCTCACCCTGGCGGGCACACCCGACCTGGCCTGCGAGGTAACGCTGCAGCCGGTCGATCGCTTCGGCCTCGACGCCGCGATCATCTTTTCCGACATCCTCACCATCCCTCATGCCATGGGGCTCGGCCTGCGCTTTCTGCCCGGCGAAGGCCCCGTTTTCGACCATCCCGTGCGCAACGAACGCGATGTCCGCGCTCTGGCCGCACCCGATCCGGAGGCCGAACTCGGGTACGTGATGGATGCGCTGCGCACGACCCGCCGGGAGCTCGCCGGCCGCGTACCACTGATCGGTTTTGCCGGCAGTCCCTGGACGCTCGCGACCTACATGGTCGAAGGCGGATCATCGAAGGATTTCGCCACCATCAAGGCAATGATCTACGACCGGCCGGACCTTGCACATACGCTGCTCGAGACCCTCGCGCGAGCAACGACGGACTATCTCAACGCCCAGATCGCCGCCGGGGCTCAGGCTGTGCAGATATTCGACACCTGGGGTGGCACCCTGGAGCCGTCTGCCTATCGGACCTTCTCGCTCGATTACATGACGCGCATCGTCGAGGGCCTGACACGTTCGGCAGAGGGCCGCGACGTCCCCGTGATCCTGTTTACCAAGAATGGCGGCCAGTGGCTGGAGTGGATGGCTGCATCCGGCTGCGACGCCCTGGGGCTCGACTGGACCACGGATATCGGTGCGGCCCGGGAACGTGTCGGCGATCGCGTTGCGCTGCAGGGCAACCTCGATCCCTGCGTGCTCTATGCCCGCCCGGAAACCATCCGCACCGCCGTGCACGATCTCTGCGACCGTTTCGGCGACCACCCCGGGCATGTCTTCAATCTGGGGCACGGCGTGCATCCGGCGATCGATCCCGAGCATGTGGGCGCACTCGTCGAGGCCGTGCGCGAACGCGGCAGCGCCGGGTAGCGACGCCCGGCATTGAAGGTCCGACCACCCCTGGTCACGGCTGCACTGTAACGCCCGCGTAGATCGCGGCAGCACGCAAGTTTGCTACAACCCGGCGGCCTGCTGAATCCGCTGCGCCAGCTCCGGATCATTCTGCGCCGCCGTTGCGATGGCGTTGTAATCCTCGACCGACAGGCCGTGCTCCTCGATGGCGCGGGTCATCTCGTCACGCGCTTCCTCGCGCATGTCAGCAATTTCATCCTGGCTCTCGGCGTCCTGCATACGCTGCGTCCAGGCCTGGCCGACCTCCTGCACATCAGCCAGGGCCGCCGCGAAGGCCTCTACCTCGGCATCGGAAATCTCCCCGTCCGCCATTGCGTCGTCGGACTGGGCGGCCAGCGGCATTGCGAGCAGCATGAGCAACACGGGCAGGAACAGTACGCTGCGGATCTGGAACTGCTGGGCGAATGGCATCAGTCATCTCCGATAATCAGCATGAACACGGGGTAGCGATATCGCTGCGGCGCTGTTGCGCGGCCGGGCCCAAGCGGGGCCGAGAACGCTTCCCTCGCCCTCAGCCTACCCGCTTGCGCAGATGGATTGTAGTGCTCGCCCACGCTGCCCCCTCTTGGCAGCACTCGGTCATGACGGCACATCCCGGGCGGAACCGGCCCCGACGAGCTCCTCGACCGCCGCGGCGTCCGCGCGCGCCATGGGTTTGCCGTCGATCGGCGAGCGCGGCGCCACGCGCGGGCCATCGGCCGGGAATACCACCAGGCGTACGGCCTGAGCCTCGACACGAAACCGGTATACGGGCAGCTCTTCCTCTGCGGCCGACCCGAAACGTACAACGGCGGCGTCGAGCGCCCAGGGGATATCGAGGTCGATCAGCAGCCGGGCGACGGTTTCCGGTGCATCGGCGAATACGTGCAGGGTGATCTCCCCGTCTTCCACTGCGGTCCCGCGCAGTACGGCACCGGCCAGGCGTGGCTCGAGCGGCGCCAGGCGGCGCATCACCGCGAGCGCGGTGCGGCGCTTGGCCGCCAGCCAGACGGGCTGGGTGTCGGCCTGGAACAGCGCCTGATAGGCACGGAGTTCAGCCTCGATTTCCTGATTGCGCGGCAGGGTATTCCGGCCGTCGGCGCCAAGCCGGTCGACCGCGCGTGATTTCGCCTCAGCGAAATCGTGGACACCTTCTTCGGCCATCAGACGCGCCGCTACCTGAGCAACCTCGGCGCGCAGTCTTGCCCCCAGGTTACGGCGCGCCTCGACTGCGCGGGGATTTCGGCGCGACATGGCGTTCTCCCGA
>CAZJGZ010000032.1:0-1312 GCA_964545695.1 uncultured Ectothiorhodospiraceae bacterium
TCGCGATAGAGCCAGCCGTAGAGCGGAGCGATCAGCAGGCTGAGGTCGGGTGCCGGTGATTCGCTGCCAACTCCCTCGATCCGCGGCGTGACATGCGCGAAGGCGCCATGACCGGTGCCGTCGACGTCGTGATTCCACATGTTCGTCCACAGCCAGTCGGCGAGTGACTCAAGCGCGCCGGGAATGCGGTTGTCGGGCGAACCCAGTTCCACGCTGCGCTCGTGGTAATCAATCAATGCCGAGGCGGTGAGACCGGCCATGAAGGCCTGGACGAACTGCCAGTCCGGATTGGTGGTGACCCAGTTCCCGGTGGTCCAGCTTTCGATGTGGCGCAGCGCCATGTCGACGTACAGGTTGACGCGTTCCGTCATCCGGGCTTCGCCGGCGCGTTCGGCAAGCATATGGTTTTGCAGGGCGTAGGCCACTTCGCGGCTGTAGCGCTGCGCAAACCAGCCATCGGCCCATGAGTTCGTGTCCGGGTCCGAGAAAGCCGCGTTGTCGCGCAGTTGTATCAGGTAGCTGCGTGCCTGAGACGAATTGGTGCGTTCCCAGTCCATGAACAAGCCGTGCGGGAAGCGCCAATAGCCCGACGTACGGAAGTCATTGTCGGTCAGGTATTTGGCATAGGTGGAACGAGCCGCGTGCGCATACGTGTTCCAGGGTTCGGCCTCGCCGGTGTAGTCAGCGATCTGGTAGTAAATGCGCTCGGCATCGTAGTAGAAGTAGTTCAGCAGCGTGATGTAATCATTGCTGCCGTCGGTGAACTCGCTGCCCCACTGATGGCCATAGCTGATCATGTTGCTTTCCCATTGCTCGAGCGCCGGCGGTTGGGCGTTCAGGGACATGGTGCGAAAGCCGCTGTAGGCCGGTTCACTGAGCGCGGAGCCATCTGCGGTCATGACTTCTGTGGTAACGCGCACCATGAAATCGGTGGACGGGGCCAGCGAACTCGACGGGGTGAGAGTGATCCTGTCGTTTTCGTAGTCGATGCTGGCGTCGACCGTTCCGTTGGGGCCATCGATATAGACGCTATCGGCGGTGAGCGTGGACGGATCCAGACTGGTGTCGGGCTCGACAAGGATCGCTCGTCCGGTCGCGACATTGCTCTCCTGGTCCTCCGGGGAGAACGTGAACGTGACGGGCGATGTGTCTGCGTCGGTGCCCGAGTCGTCGCCGGAGCCGTCGCCAGAACTGTCATCGGAACTGTCACCGGAGTCGTCGCCGGAACCATCCCCGGAACCATCCCCGGAACCATCCCCGGAACTGTCACCGGAACTGTCACCGGAGTCGTCGCCGGAGCCATCACCGGAAC
>CAZJGZ010000032.1:1412-21149 GCA_964545695.1 uncultured Ectothiorhodospiraceae bacterium
ATCGCCGCCGGAACTGTCGTCCGCAGCGCCGGAATCACTACCGGATCCGCCTTCAGAGCCACCACAGGCAATGAGGGTGGATGCCAGCAGGGCAAGGGCGAACCACTTCCGGCCGGAAAGGCGGGTATTCGTTTGTCGTGGGTCGTCGTGAATTCCGTCAGACCCGGTACCCGCGGTCTGGTTCGTACTGGGTAAAGCAAGGTGGTACGTCATGCCGGATTACCTCAAGCGTAAAAGTTGAGTAATCCCCTGAAGGACGCTTCCTGCATCGCGGTTTTTTTTGGATCCGGGTTCCGGTTGCTACGGGTGCCGGATTGGTAGGTCGGGGAAACGAAGGCGCTTGCGAGCGCCGCAATGCTTGCCGGCGCAGGGTTGAATGTGGATTGACGATTCGCACCCTACAGTAGAAAATTTTACATGACAAGAAACTTTCGCGGGGTTGGAACTGGGATAGCGGTTCGCACGTTACAGCACGAGATTTTACATGACAATACTCTTTCCAGCGCGGGTCCGCGGCGCTCGGCCAGGCGAGAGCCTGCGTCCGGCCTCGCGTCGGAACCGGGTATATCGTGAGGCGTGGCGGCGTTCGGTCGGATTGGGCTCGGGCTGCGGAATCTACCGCGTTGGCTCCGTTGGTCCTGCGGGCCCCGTTCGCAAAGAGACCTCCATGCCGGTGTTACGGGCCTGACGGGGGCGGCAGGACGACGAGCCGATCCCATGATGGCGCGTGACCGCGGTCTGCCTTGCACCGCAGTGCTCGCGCGTGGATCGCGTGATTCGTGATGGGGATGGTGGGCGATGCTGGGGTCGAACCAGCGACCTCTGCCGTGTGAAGGCAGCGCTCTCCCGCTGAGCTAATCGCCCCTTGCCGGGTGTGCGATCATACTGCGCTGTCGGCCGTGGATCAACGCGCGGCGGTATGGTTGCGGAACGTGTATGGAACCCGGGTACTGGCAGCAACGCTGGGCCGATGGCCGCATCGGCTTTCATCGCGACGAGGTCAATCCGCGCCTGCGCGAGCACTGGCATCGGCTCGCGCCGGGCCCCGGCGAACGGGTGTTCGTGCCGCTGTGCGGCAAGGCCCTGGATCTGCCCTGGCTGGCCGGGCAGGGGGTGACGCCGGTCGGCGTGGAACTCAGCGCGCGTGCCGTGGCCGAGCTGTTCGATGAGCACGGCATCGCGGCGCAGCGCCGCTGCGCCGGCAAGCTGGAGTGCTGGCAGGGCGGCGGCATGGAGATCCACTGCGGGGATTTCTTCGATCTCGCGCCCGAGGAGGTCGGCGCCGTGGCCGCCGTCTGGGACCGTGCGGCGCTCATCGCGCTGCCGGCGGATATGCGTGCCGACTATGTGGCACACTGCGCGCGCCTGCTGCCCGCGGGTGCGCGGCTGTTGCTCGTCACCATGGCCTATGCCGATGACGGCATCGCCGGGCCGCCGTTCTCGGTGAGGCCCGCCGAGGTGGAATCTGTCTATGGACCATGGTTCCATGTTGCCGCGCTGGAACGCGATACGCCGGGGGATGCCCCGGGCGACCTTGCCGCCCAGGGCGTGGCGCAAACCCGCGAATCGGTCTGGCTGTTGCAGCGCAACGACGAGACCGTGCCGCCCGGCAATCCGGCACCAACACCCACCGCAACCTGAGGAGCACCGGCCATGATCACGGGCCTCGTTCATACGCACTGGCTGATGGCCATGCTCACCATCGCCGTTTTCGTTCTCCAGGGCGTGCTCGCGCTCGCCGCCCCGCATCTGCTGCGGCGCAAGGCCATGCGCATTGTGCCGCACGTGATCTACACCCTGCTGCTGGTCACGGCGATCGCCCTGTTGTTCGCCTACGGCTGGAATCCGCTGGCCCAGGGCTGGATCCTCACCAAGATCACGCTGCTGATCGCCTTCATCGTGCTCGGTATCATCGCCTTCAAGCCGCGGTTTGCCGCGCCGGTGCGCGCGGCGGCCTGGGCCGGCGGTCTGCTGGCGCTGCTGTGGGCCTACAGCACGGCGCTGACCAAGACGCCGTTCCCCTTCGGCTGAGGCGGCGTCCGCCCATGTCCCTGTGATGAGCCCCGCGGCCCTGCCATGAGTGTCGGGATCTTCCAGCACCCGGACTGCGGCCGCCACGACATGGGCCTGGGGCATCCCGAGCAGCCGGCGCGGTTGCCCGCCGTCCATGACGGCCTGGCCAATGCCGGACTGACGGAGCGGCTCACGTGGCGGGAGGCACCCGCGGTCACGCGCGAAGTGCTCGCGCGCGCCCATCCGGCGGCCTACCTCGACCGGCTTGCGGCGCGCGCGCCGGCCGCGGGCAGCGCGGCGCTGGATGGCGACACCCTGCTGACGCCGCACACGCTGCCGGCGGCCAGTCGCGCGGCGGGTGCCGGCGTTGCCGCCGTCGATGCCGTGCTCGCTGGCGAGCTCCGGGCCGCCTTCGCGGCCGTGCGCCCGCCGGGCCATCATGCCGAGCGCGCGACCGCGATGGGCTTCTGCTTCTACAGCAACATCGCGATTGCCGCGCTGCATGCGCTGGCGCACCACGGCCTCACCCGCGTCGCGATCTGCGACTTCGACGTCCATCACGGCAACGGCACCGAGGACGTCGTCGCCGACGATCCGCGCATCCTGTTCTGTTCCACCTTCCAGTACCCGCTGTTCCCCGGCAAATACGGTCCCGATGTCCCGGGGCAGCGGGTGAACTGTCCGTTGGCGGCGGGCACCGATGGGGCCGGGTTCCGCGAGGTGGTGCGGCAGCGCTGGCTGCCCGCGCTGGCGGCGTTCGAGCCCGAGCTGGTGCTGATCTCGGCCGGCTTCGACGCCCATCGCGCCGATCCGCTGGGCAGCCTCGCGCTGACCGAGGACGATTTCGCCTGGGTAACGGCGACCCTGATGCGGGTCGCCGAGGCGCATGCCGAGGGGCGGGTGGTCTCTCTGCTCGAGGGGGGCTACGACCTGCCGGCGCTGGGTCGCTCCGCGGCCGCGCATGTCGGGACACTGCTGGATCCCGCCACCGCGCCGGCCGCCGACTGAAGGCGACCGCGATCCGGTGGGGTCAGTCGACGGCCAGTTCGTCCACGAGCTCGTGGACCAGTGCCGGGCCGTGATAGATCAGGCCGGTATAGAGCTGCACCAGCGTGGCACCGGCGGCGAGCTTGGCACGCGCCGTTGCCGCGTCACCAATGCCACCGACGCCGATCAGCGGCACGCGCCCGTCGAGGCGGGTGGCGAGTTCCCGCAGTATCGCCGTGCTCGCGGTGGCCAGGGGGGCGCCGGACAGGCCGCCCGTTTCCCCGCCGTGGCGATCATCGGCCACCGCGCTGTGGTCGGCCGTCGTGTTGGTGGCAATCAGGCCATCGATGCCGTGACGCAGAATGCCCTGCGCAATCACATCCAGCGCCGCCGCATCGAGATCGGGTGCGATCTTCACCAGTAGCGGCACGCGGCGGTCGGCGGCGGCGTCGAGTCGCGTTGCCTGCTCGCGAAGCGGGCCGAGCAGGGCGTCGAGCGCCGCCTCGCCCTGGAGTTCGCGCAGGCCGGGCGTGTTGGGCGACGAGATGTTGATGGTGATGTAGTCGGCCACCGAATGGACCCGCTCCAGGCAGCAGCTGTAATCGTCGAGCGCGCGGTCGAGCGGCGTGTCGCGGTTCTTGCCGATGTTGACGCCGACGATGCCGGCGTAGCGGCGTTCGCGCAGTCGCGTGACGGCGTGGTCGACCCCCTTGTTGTTGAAGCCCATGCGGTTGATCAGGGCCTCGTGGCGCGGTAGCCGGAACAGGCGCGGGCGCGGGTTGCCGGGCTGCGGGCGCGGCGTCAGCGTACCGACCTCGACGAAACCGAAGCCGAGTGCGCCGAGGCTGTCGACGTGGTCGGCGTTCTTGTCGAGGCCGGCCGCCAGGCCGACGGCGTTGGGGAAATCCAGGCCCAGGCAGTGCACGGGGGAGCCGCTTGCCGGCGCCGCGACCAGGCCGCCGAGGCCCGCACGGTGCACCAGGCGCAGTCCGCCCAGGGCCGTGTCATGGGCGGTTTCGGCCGGTAATGCGAACAGCAGACGGCGGGCCAGTGCGTAGCTCAAGCCTCATCGTCCGCATTGCGCGCCTGCAGATACTCGATCAGTTCGCCGAGGCTGGTCACCGCCACATCCGGATTCACGGGGTCTTTCGCGGAGGGGGTGGCGCCGCCGTCCTCGCGCTCGGGGTGGCGCTCGATCCGCGCCGTGTACAGGCCCGCGCGGTGGGCACCGATCAGATCATGGAACTGGCTGTCGGCGCAGTGCAGGATGGCCTCGCGCGGCGCCCCGGACTGCTCGATGAGCGTCTGCCACACGGCTGGGTCCGGCTTGCGCACCCCCAGCGTGTCGGCGGCGAGCAATAGATCGAAGGGATCGCCGAGGGTGTTGCTCATGGCCTCCAGCGCCCAGTAGTCGGCACTGGTCACGGCGATCAGGGAATAATGCTCGCGCATCTGCCGCAGGCCGTTGATGGCATCGCCAAAGGCGGGCCAGTTGCGGATCGAATCACGCAGGTCGAGCGCGGCCGCCTCGTCGGTGTCCAGCTCCCAGGCCCGGGCGATGTCGCCGTAGATGCGCGGCAGCAGCGCGGTGAACGACAGCTCCGGATGCGCCTCGGTCAGGCGCCGTTCGCTGTCGGCGAAGGCGACCAGTACGGCGTCATCCTCGGGGGTACGGCCATGGTCGCGAAAGTGATTGTGGAACCACTCCCGGATGCCGGTTTCGAAGTCGATCAGGGTGCCGATGACCCCGAAGCTCAGGGTGGTGATCGCGCGCGGTTCCATAAGGGCAGTTCCGAGTGACGGCGTCCCGCAGCGGCAAGGCGGCGGCTGGGTGTGCATGCTATCGTACCCGGGACTTTGCGGGTGGAGAATCCCCGCAGGTCTGCCCGAACCCCTGTCACCCCGTCGAGCTGGAATCCGCGCCGTGCAAATCCGCCCCGATCAGCTGGCATCGCACCTCGAAGGCGAGCTCGCCGCCATCTACCTCGTGACGGGGGACGAGCCGCTGCAGCATGCGGAGTTCGCCGACGCCATTCGCGGCACCGCGCGCGAGCGCGGCTATGCCGAGCGGGTCGTGCTGGAGGCGGGGCAGGGCTTCGACTGGGGCGCCCTCGGCGAGGCCGGCGCCAATCGGTCGCTGTTCGGGGATCGCACGCTGATCGATCTGCGCCTGGCCACCGGCAAGCCCGGTCGCGAGGGCGGCGCCGCGCTCAAGGCCTGGGCCGAGGCACCACCGGAAGACACCCTGCTGCTGATCACCACGCCGAAGATCGAACGCCAGACCCAGCAGAGCGCCTGGTACCGCGCGCTGGATCGTGCCGGCATGACGCTGACCGCGGCAGCACCGCCCCGGGAACGCCTGCCCCAGTGGCTGACCGCGCGCATGCAGGCGCGCGGCCTGCAACCCGACCGGGATGCCACCGCGCTGCTGGCGGATCGCGTCGAGGGCAATCTGGTCGCGGCCGCACACGAGGTCGACAAGCTTCTGCTGCTGCATGGGCCAGGTGCCCTGAACGCCGATACCGTGCGCGCCGCGGTCACCGACAGCACGCGCTACGGTGCCTTCGATCTGGGTGATGCGGTCGTCGATGGCCAGATCGAGCGCATCGGCCACATCGTGGCGACGCTGCGCGCGGAGGGCGTGGCACCGCCGCTGGTCATCTGGGCGCTGCACCGCGAGGTCGAACAGCTGGCCACAGTGGCCGCGCGGGCGGCGGCGGGTGAGGCGCTGGGCGCGGCGATGCAGGCGGCCGGGGTCTGGCAGCGGCGCCAGGAGCGTGTGCGCGCTGCCGTCAAGCGCCACTCGGCCAGCGCCTGGGCCCAACTGCTGGCCGGTCTGGCCCGACTCGATCGCGTCGCCAAGGGCGCGGAACGCGGCAGCTTCTGGGAAGAACTGGTAGAGTTGGCGCTGACCGCCGGCGGCGCCGACATGCCCGCGTTGACGCCCCGGCGCACAGTGGGCGAGAACCGCTGAGATCCCGCAGCAGGCGCGCGCTCCAGCCTCCCGTGCGGGCGCCCGGTCGGGCGGCTGTCGAGGGAGACTGCAAGCGGTCGGCGCCTGTCGTCCCGCACACGATCGCACGGAGGTCGCGTTGAGCGTTTCCGCCGAACCCGTCGTTGCCGACATCGGCCACTACATGGCGCAGGTATGCCACGACGCCCGCGCGGCGGCACGTGTGGTTGCGCGATCGACCACGGCGACGCGCAACGCCGCCCTGCTGGCGGCCGCCGACGAATTGGACCGCGAGCGCGCGGCGTTGGCCACCGCCAACGAGCGCGATCTGGAAGCCGGTCGCGCCGCCGGCCTCGATGCCGCACTCCTCGATCGGCTCGCACTCACCCCGGGGCGCATCGACGCGCTCATCGACGGGCTGCGGTCGGTCGCCGCGCTGGCCGACCCGGTCGGGCGCATCGACGATCTTGCCAGCCGCCCGTCGGGCATCCGCGTCGGGCGCATGCGCGTGCCGCTCGGCGTCATCGGCATCATCTACGAATCGCGCCCGAACGTCACCGCCGACGCCGCCGCGCTCTGCCTCAAGGCCGGCAACGCCTGCATCCTGCGCGGGGGTTCCGAGGCCCACCACACCAACCGGGCCATCGGCGACTGTCTCGCCGCGGGTCTGGCCGCCGCCGGACTCCCCGCGGCGTCGGTGCAGGTCATCGCCACCACCGATCGGGCCGCGGTGGGCGAACTGCTGGCAGCGAGCGCCACGGTCGACCTGATCATCCCGCGCGGCGGCAAGGCGCTGATCGAGCGCGTGGCGGCCGAATCGCGCATTCCCGTGCTCAAGCACCTGGATGGCGTCTGCCACGTCTACATCGATGCCGCCGCCGACCCGGACAAGGCGCACGCCATCGCCGTCAACGCCAAGACGCATCGCCTCGGGGTGTGCAACGCCATGGAGACCCTGCTGGTCGACCGTGCCGTGGCCGCCGAGGTGCTGCCCGGTATCGCCACGGCGCTCACCGCCGCCGGCATCGAGCTGCGCGGCTGCACGGCCACGCGCGAGCTGATCGCCACGGCCGGCGCGGCGACCGACGAGGACTGGGCGACGGAATATCTCGGCCCGGTGCTGGCCATCCGCATCGTCGATGGCCTCGACGCCGCGATCGACCACATCGAGACCCACGGTTCGCGCCACACGGATGCCATCGTCACCGAACACTGGAGCCGCGCCCAGCGCTTCCTGCGCGAGGTCGACTCGGCGTCGGTCATGGTCAATGCCTCGACGCGCTTCGCCGACGGTGCCGAGTTCGGGCTGGGCGCCGAGATCGGCATCAGTACCGATCGTCTGCATGCGCGCGGCCCGGTCGGCCTCGAGGGGCTGACCACGCAGAAGTACGTCGTCCTCGGCGACGGTCAGGTCCGCACATGAGCCCGCGGGAGATCCACTGAATGCCGCGCCTCGGCCTCCTCGGCGGCACCTTCGATCCAGTGCATTTCGGGCATCTGCGGCCCGCGGTCGAGATCAAGGCCGCACTCGGTCTCGACGAACTCGCACTCATCCCCTGCCGCGTGTCGCCGCACCGGGACATGCCGGCGGCGAGTGCCGGTCAGCGCCTGGCCATGCTCGAGGCCGCCACGGCCGGCATGAGCGATCTGTCGATCGACGCCCGCGAGCTCGACCGCGAGGGGCCGTCCTACACCATCGATACGCTGATGGAGATCGCGGCCGAGCGCCCCGATACCCGTCTCTATCTCATCATCGGTGCCGACGCCTGCGCCGCCTTCGAGCGCTGGCACCGCTGGAGCGAAATTCTCGAGCTGGCCAATCTCGTGGTAAGTCAGCGCCCCGGCTGGCCGCTGACGATTCCCGACGGGCTCGCGCCATGCCGTGTCGAGCGTGCCGCGGACCTCCACCGCCGCGCCGTCGGCGGGCTGCTCGTCCAGTCGGTCACGCAACTCGAGATCAGCGCCAGCGCCATCCGCGGGCTCGCGGCGGAGGGCGCGGATTTGCGCTATCTCGTGCCCGAGCCCGTACGCGCCCTGATCAATCAACATCAATGTTACGCAACCACGGAGTACACACGACCTGATGGAGACCGAAGCACTGGCTGACCTGGTCGTCGACGCCCTCGACGACCTCAAGGGCCTCGACATCCGCCGCATCGATGTGCGCGACCGCACCTCGGTGACCGACATCATGGTGATCGTCTCGGGCACCTCCGAGCGCCACATCCGCTCGCTCGCCGATCGCGTGGTCGAGCGCGCCCGCGAGCACGACGTCAAGCCGCTGGGTGTCGAGGGCGAGAACGGCAGTGACTGGATGCTGCTCGACCTGGGCGATGTCGTCGTCCACGTCATGCTGCCGGAGAAGCGCGAGTTCTATAACCTGGAAAAGCTCTGGTCCATCGCCGGCCGCGAGCCGGCGGCCGGCAGCGGCAGCGCCTGAGCCCATGCGGTTCCATCTGGTTGCTGTCGGAACCCGCATGCCGCAATGGGTGGACGCCGGCTTTCAGGACTACGCCCGGCGCCTGCATGGCGGTGCCCGCCTGGAGCTGCACGAGGTGCCGCTGGGCCGGCGCCGCAGTGACGCGCCGGCCGATATCGATCGTGCCCGCACCGAGGAGGCACGACGGCTGCGGGCGGCCATCCCCGACGGTGCGCACGTCATCGCCCTCGAAGTGGGCGGCGAGGCGCCGGATACCGCGGCCATCGCACGCCACGCCGCCGAATGGCAGCGCACCGGGCGTTCGGTCGCGTTTGTGGTCGGCGGCCCCGACGGGCTGGCGCGCGACCTGGTCGCAGCGGCCGATGAGGTGTGGTCGCTGTCCGCGCTGACGTTCCCGCATGCGCTCGTGCGCGTGATCCTGGCCGAACAGCTCTACCGCGCCCTGTCCATTCTCCACAAACACCCGTACCACCGCTGATCATGGACCGATTCCCGCATGCCGCAGCAGACGAGCCCGCAGCAGACGAACCCACAGCAGACGAACTCGGGTCCGACGCACCGCTGGTGCTGGCTTCCGGGTCACCACGTCGTCGCGAGCTCCTCGATCAGATCGGCATCCCCTGGGAAGCGCTGGCGGTCGATGTCGACGAGACGCCGTGGGCACACGAGGCGCCGGCGGACATGGTCGAGCGCCTGGCGCGGACCAAGGCCGAGGCCGGCCGTGAGCACGCCCATCGCGGGCGTATCGTGCTGGGCGCCGACACCAGCGTCGTGATCGATGGCGAAGCACTGGGCAAGCCGGCCGATGCCGCTGCGGCCGATGCTATGCTGACGCGATTGGCGGGGCGCGACCACGAGGTCATCTCCGGGGTTGCCGTCGCCACGCGTGACGGGGTGGTGACCACGCGGGTCACCACCCGCGTCTGGCTGCGCCCCATCGACCGCCGCGAGCGCGCCGCCTATTGCGCCAGCGGCGAGCCCATGGGCAAGGCCGGAGGCTACGCGATCCAGGGGCTGGCGGCCGTGTTCGTGCGCGCGATCGAGGGCAGTTACAGCAACGTCGTCGGCCTGCCCCTGTTCGAGACCGCGCAGCTGCTGGCCGCTGCCGGCATGGTTCCCCCGCCGCTGGTCGAAGCGCCGGGTTCCCAGGATGGTGTGCACGGATGACTGGACGGACGGAAACCGCATGAACGAAGAAATCCTGATCAACGTGACCCCCCAGGAAAGCCGGGTGGCGATGGTCGAGAATGGCGTGCTGGTGGAGGTCTGCATCGAGCGGGCACGTCGCCGCGGTATCGTCGGCAACATCTACAACGGCCGTGTCGCCCGGGTGCTGCCCGGCATGGAGGCCGCGTTCATCGATCTCGGCCTCGAGCGCACCGCATTCCTGCACGTATCCGATATCGCCGGTGTCCAGCGCTGCCCGCGCGTGGTCGGCGACAATGGTGACAACGGCGACAGCGAGCCGACGCGCGAGCGCCCCGAGACCGCCGCCAGCTACCCACCCATCAATGAACTGCTGCACGACGGCCAGGAACTGCTCGTGCAGGTGCTCAAGGAACCGCTGGGTACCAAGGGCGCACGGCTGACCACACAGATCACCATCGCCTCGCGCTACCTCGTGCTCATGCCCAACGATGATCATGTCGGCGTCTCCAGCAAGATCGAGGACGAGACCGAACGCGAGCGCCTGCGCGAGCTGGTCGAGGCCAACATCGCGGCCGTGGGCGAGAATGGCTGGATTATCCGCACCGCCGCCGAGGGCGCCGAAGACGGTCCGGTGCTGGCCGACATGCAGCTGCTGGGCAAGCTCTGGCAGTCGGCGCGTGAGCGGGCGCGCATGCAGACCACCGGCACCGTGGTCCATGAGGATCTGCCCCTGGCCCTGCGTACGCTGCGTGATCTGGTGGACGGCACGGTCGATCGCATCCGCGTCGACTCCGCCGAGGTCTGCGAGCGCATGCAGCGTTTCGCCAGCGAGTTCCTGCCGGGCATGGCGGACCGTGTCGAGCTCTACCAGGGGCAGCGGCCGATCTTCGAGATCTACGGCATCGAGGAAGAGATCCAGCGCGCGCTCGACCGCAAGGTACAGCTCAAGTCGGGCGGTCATCTGGTGATCGATCAGACCGAGGCGATGACCACCATCGACGTCAATACGGGTGGGTTTGTCGGTCACCGCAATCTCGAAGAGACCATCTTCAAGACCAATCTCGAAGCCGCCCAGGCGATTGCGCGCCAGCTGCGCCTGCGCAATCTGGGCGGCATCATCATCATCGACTTCATCGACATGGTCGAGCCGGAACACCGGCGCAAGGTGCTGGGCGCGCTGGAGAAGGCACTGGCCGGTGATCACGCGCGAACGCAGGTGTGCGATGTCTCCACCCTCGGGCTGGTGGAAATGACCCGCAAGCGTACCCGCGAAAGCCTCGAACATGTGCTGTGCAAGCCCTGTCCGACCTGCGGTGGCCGCGGCTCGATCAAGTCACCCGAAACCGTGTGCTACGAGATCTTTCGCGAAATCCTGCGCGAGGCGCGCCAGTTCGACGCCCGCCAACTGCTGGTGCTGGCGGCACAGGAAGTCGTCGACATGCTCCTCGATGAGGAGTCGAACAGCCTGGCCGAACTCGAAGCCTTCATCGGTATCCCGACACGCCTGCAGGCCGAAACCCTGTATGCCCCGGAACAGTTTGACGTGGTGCTGGTCTGACGAGTGATGCACGCTGCATCTGCCCCCACTGACCAGAATTATTGATGGCCCGAATCCTGCGCTCTGTCTGGCGTTTCAGTTGGCTTGCCATTGCCGTCCTCCTGATCGGGGCGGCCGTGGTGTTGACGCTCGCCCGCCTGGCGCTGCCGTTCGCCGATGAGTACCAGCGGGATATCGAAGTCGCCATCAGCGACTATCTCGGCGCCGAGGTGCGCGCTGATGTTCTCGATCTCGAATGGCATCGCTTCGGCCCGCGCCTGCGCCTCGATGGGGTCGAGATCGAGCATCCCGACGGCGACGTCATCCGCGTGACCGAAGCCTATGTGCATGTCGGTATCGCTGCGAACATGCGCAGCCTGCGCGTGCGCGAGGTGACGCTGGCCGGGCTTGATCTCGCCGTGGAGCTCACCGCCGACGGCGATGTCGACTTCTGGGGCCTGACCCTTGATCCGGCGGGACTGCTCGCAACCGCCGATGACGCCGCGGATGACGCCGATTGGGAGTCCGACGCCGTGGCAGCCGCCGCCGAGCTGCTGGAGGGGCTGCTGGCCGTGGATCGGCTGCGCATCATCGATGCCGACCTCGATATCACCACGGCCACCGGCGAGCTTTACCGTCTCACCGATGTCGCCATCCATTTGCTCAACGAGGGCAGGCGCAACCGCCTGTCCATCCGCGGGCAATTGCCCGCGGGCTGGGGGGATTCCCTGCGTGTCGCGGTCGACGCCCGGGGCCTCGCGGGTGACCCGCGTGCCGCGGTCGCCACGCTGCACTTCGCCGGCGAGGGTCTGCGGCTGGATCCCTGGCGCGAGCTGCTCGTGCGCCTGGGCATGGACGTACCCACCGTCGACGCCCGCGGGGATGCCAGCTTGTGGCTCGACTGGCGCGATGCGCAGGTCCAGCGCGTGACCGCGGATGTCGTCACGCGCGACATCCGGGTTGGCGGGGCGGGGGAGGACTTTCGCGCTGACGCCATCTCCGGTCTGGCCGACTGGACACGGCGCGACGCCGGATGGCTGGCGCGGATCGAGAATCTCGCGGTCGAGCGCAACGGCTCGGCCTGGACGGCCGACACCACGGCGCTGGCGCGTACCGCCACGGGCTGGCGTGCACGCGGCGACGCGCTGGCGCTCGCCGATGCGGTGGCGCTTGCCGGTCCGTTGCTGCCGTTGCCGGACGCCGAAAACGATGATGGCAACGGCCCCGATGGCGATGACCCTAACGGTCACGGTCTTGATGGAGAGCGGCTGGCGGACCTCGACCTCGCCGGCATGCTGCGCGATTACCGCATCAGTGCCGACGACACGGGCGGCTTCCATGTCGACGGTGACTTCTCCGGTCTGGGTTGGTCGCCGGTCGCGGGATGGCCGGGCATGACCGGGCTGGATGGGCGCTTGCGCCTGACCCCGCGCGGCGGCGATATCCATCTGGCCGCGCGCGATGCCGTGTTCATGGCGCCGGAATTGTTTCGCGATCCGCTCGCGCTGCAGGCAATCGACGGCCACGTGCGTATCGACCGCGGTCCACGGGGGCTGATCCTCGATGCCCCGCGGCTGGCCGTGCACAACCCGGACATCGGCGGCGAGGCCCGGGTGCGGCTCGAGGTGCCGAACACGGGTTCACCGCTGCTCGACATGCAGGTCGATTTCCGCGATGGCGTCGCCGCCACCCAGTCGCGCTACCTGCCGGTCGGGATCATGTTTCCCGCACTCGTCGACTGGCTCGACAACGCCATCGTCGATGGCCGTGTGCCCGCCGGCCGCATGTTGTTCCGCGGGCCGACCGCCGACTTCCCCTTCGACGAAGCCCCCGGCGTGTTCCAGGTCGATTTCGATCTGGTCGACGGCATCCTCGACTACGCACCCGGCTGGCCGCGGATCGAGGATCTCGATGCCCGCGTGCGCTTCGATGGCCCCGGACTGGCAATCGAGGCGCGGCATGCGCGCATCCATGACTCGCCGATCGAGGCGCTGCACGCGCGATTCGACGATCTGCAGACCGGCGATCTCGTCGTCGAGGCGGCGGGCATGCCCTACATGCCCGATCTGCTTCGCCTGACGCGGGACAGCCCGCTGCAGCAGCGACTCGGTGCCTTCTTCGACGGTGCCGACAGCGATGACGGTCGGGCCGGCATGCGCCTGCGTCTCGACATCCCCGTCGAACAGGCCGAGGACACCCGCGTGGACGGCTCCCTCCGGTTTGCCGGCAACCGCCTGGCCCAGCCGCGTTTCGGCGTAGACCTGACCGCGATCGACGGTGAAGTCCACTTCACCGAAGACAGCCTGGCCATGGACGGGGTCAGAGCCCGCTTCCATGACCAGCCGATCACGCTCGATGCGGAGACACGCGACGACACGGTGCATCTGCATGGTCAGGGCGATTTCGCCATCGCTGCCATGCTGGCCGAACCGCTGCCGGCCGGGCTGCGCTCGCGCATCAGCGGACGCTCACCGTGGGACATCCGGGTCGAACTCGCCGGCCAGGATGACGCCGGGTTGCCCGAGCGCACGCGCATCACGGCCAGCAGCACCCTCGCCGGGACCGCAATCGATCTGCCGGCACCGTTGACGAAGTCCGCGGCGCAGACACGGCCCATCCATCTCGACTTGCCGCTGGCCGCGGGCCGGGATCGCCACCGTCTGACTGCGAGCTACGGTGATGACGTGGCCGTGCTGGCCGAGCTCGACACGGGCGCGGATGAGCCCGGTGTGGAACGTGGGGCCATCAGCTTTGGCGGGAGCGAACCGCAACTGCCGGAAGCAGCGGGCTGGAGCCTCGGCGGCACGCTCGCCGAGCTCGACCTGGGCGCCTGGTTCGAGGCCGTGACGTCGGGCCCCGAGGCTGCCCATGGTGCCGCTGCGGGTGCCGCTGCGGGTGACTGGAGCAACGGCGTTCCGGCGTGGTTCGCCGGCGTCGATCTGGGCCTCGACCGTGTGCATGGCTGGGGCTACGAGATGACCGACGTGGCACTCACTGCCAGGCAACGGGACAAGGCACTGGAGGTGGCGCTCGCCAGCAATGAAGCCACCGGCACGGTCGACTGGCCGCTGGGGCGAGCGGGTGCGAGGCCGGTCAATGTCCGCCTCGAGTGGCTCGATCTGGGCTTGCTGCTGGCCGGCATCGAGGGCGACGACACGGATCCGGTTGCGGGGGAAGACATCGATGGCATCCACCCGCGCGTGCTGCCGGCGTTCAACGTCGATATCGAGCGCCTGCTGCTCGATCGCATCACGCTGCATGATTTCATCCTCGTGACCACGCCAGGCAGCGACGGCCTGCGCATGCATCGACTGGAAGCCGGCAACGAGCACCTGCGTCTGCACGGGCAGGGCGAGTGGAGTCGCCGTGGTGACCGGGAGCGTACGGCGTTGCGCATGACGATGACGGCCAACAACTTCGGCGCCGGGCTGGATGCACTGGGCCTCACCGGCAGCGGCTTCGTCCGTGGCGACGGCAGTATCGTCAGCACCCTCGACTGGGCGGGCGCACCGTGGGCGCCGGATCTGCCGTCCCTGTCCGGCGATATGCGGGTACGCCTCGATGACGGCATGATCACCACGGTCGATCCGGGGCCCGCCCGCCTGATCAGTCTGTTCTCGCTACAGACGCTGCCGCGGCGGCTGGCGCTCGATTTCTCCAGCCTGTTCCAGCGCGGCTTCGAGTACGACGACATCCGCGGCCGTTTCAACTTCGCCGACGGCAATGCCTGGATCGGTCGGCTGCAGATGGAGGGTCCGCCCGGGCGGGCGCGCGTGACCGGGCGCATCGGCTACATCACCGAGGATTTCGATCAGGAAATCGAGTTCCGGCCGTCGCTGACCTATTCGCTGCCCGTGCTGGGCACGATTGTCGGCGGTGTGGCCGGCGGCCTGACCGTCACCCTGTTGCAGCAGGTCATGCGGGGTCTGGGCACGGACATCGAATCCGCCGCCGAGGTACGCTATCGCTTGACAGGTTCATGGAGCGACCCCAAGGTTGAGCGGCTTCGCGTCGAGCCGGCCGCCGAGCTGCGCGACGCCCTGCCCGATGATGGCGCTGATGCCAACGACAACCCGCGGAGGCCCTGACAGCATGGCACGCAGCATCCACCCCTGTCGCCACGCCGGTTGGCTGCTGCTCCTGCTGCCGGCGCTGGTCAGTGCGGACACCGCCTTCACGCTGGATGCCGCGGAATGGTCGCGGCCGCGCACGGGCGATGCGGTCGCGGCGATGCCGACGGTGCGCGAGGCCGTGCGCACCTGGTCGCAGACCGCCGGCGCCGAGCTTGCCATCCGCCATCCGCGTGGCGAGGCGGGCGTGCTCTGGGCCGAGGAATTGCGCGACTGGCTGGTCGCGCTCGGCGTGCCGGCGGACGCGGTCGCGCTCGACGCCGCCGGCCGCATGGAAGATCAACTGGAACTCAACGTTCGTCCCACGACCGGTGGAGGCAGTGGATGACCCGAGTAGCGGCAATCCAGATGGCGTCCGGACCCAACGTCCAGGCGAATCTCGACGAGGCCGGGCGCCTGATCGAAGAGGCGGCCGCGGGCGGCGCCGAGCTCGCCGCACTGCCGGAAAACTTCGGCCTGATCGGCGAAACCGAATCCGTCAAACTGCGCCACGCGGAACCCGATGGCAGCGGGCCGATGCAGGATTTTCTGGCCGCCACCGCCGCGCGTCACGGCCTGTGGTTGATCGGCGGCAGCGTGCCGCTGGCCACGCCGGGCGGTGACCGGGTGCGTCAATCGCTGCTGGTATACGATGCCACCGGCCAGCGTGTTGCCCGCTACGACAAGATGCACCTGTTCGATGTCACCCTGGAACCCAGCGGCGAGACCTATCGCGAGTCGGGCACCATCGAGCCGGGCGACACGCGCGTGGTCGTCGACACGCCGGCAGGCTGTCTGGGGTTGACCGTCTGCTATGATCTGCGCTTCCCCGAGCTCTTCCGGCACCTGGTTGCGGAGGGCGCGACGCTCTTCACCGTGCCCAGCGCGTTCACCCGCTTTACGGGCAGCGCCCACTGGGAGCCGCTGCTGCGCGCCCGCGCCATCGAGAATCTGGCCTATGTCATCGCCCCGGCGCAGGGCGGCTACCATGTCAACCAGCGCGAGACCTGGGGCCACAGCATGATCATCGACCCCTGGGGCACGGTGCTGGCCCAACAGAATCAGGGCGCGGGCGTTGTATTCGCCGACATCGACCCCCAGTTACAGGAGCGGACGCGCGCCAATTTCCCATCGCTGCAGCATCGGCGCCTGTAACCTCCGCCCGCGCACGTGCGGCGCCCGGGGTGGCAACCCCGCGCCGGCCGGCCGCGCCGAAGCCGCATTGCTGCATTCTCTCGACAGGAGCACGCATGACCACGCAAGCGCTTGATACCGCGCGCCAACACTTGCTCGAACCGGCCGGGCTCGAGCTGCACTCGCTCGAGCGCATCCTCGGCCGGCTCATGGGCCACGCCGTCGATGCGGCCGACCTCTACTTCCAGTCATCGCGCCACGAGTCCTGGGTGCTCGAGGACGGCATCGTGCGCGAGGGCAGCCATGGCATCGAGCGCGGCGTCGGTGTGCGCGCCCTCGCCGGTGAGCGCACCGGCTTTGCCTATGCCGATGACATCGAGCTGCCGGCGCTGGAGCAGGCCTCCGGCGCCGCCCGCGCCATTGCCCGCGCCGGCCAGTCCGGCCGCGTCGCGGCCTGGGCGCACAGCACCGGTCATGGTCTCTATGGCGCGGTCGATCCGCTGGCCACGCTCAGCGACGACGCCAAGGTCGAACTGCTTGCGGACTGTGATCGTGCCGCGCGCGCCGCCGACCCCGCCGTGCGCCAGGTGGTCGCCAGCCTCTCCGGCCAGCACGAAGTGGTGCTGATTGCCGCCAGTGACGGCACCCTGGCGGCCGACGTACGGCCGCTGGTGCGGCTGAACGTGTCCGTCATCGCCGAGCGCAACGGCCGCCGCGAGCAGGGCGGCGCCGGCGGCGGTGGCCGCTGCGGCTACGAGTGGTTCATCGAGCAGGGCAAGGCCGGCGAGTATGCCCGCGAGGCCGTGCGCCAGGCGCTGGTCAATCTCGACGCCGAGGATGCCCCCGCCGGCACCCTGCCGATCGTGCTCGGGCCGGGCTGGCCCGGTGTGCTGCTGCACGAGGCCATCGGCCACGGGCTGGAGGGCGACTTCAACCGCAAGGGCACCTCGGCGTTCAGCGGCCGCATCGGCGAGCGCGTGGCCGCGCCCGGTTGCACCGTCGTCGATGACGGCACGCTGGCCGGGTGTCGCGGTTCGCTGAACATCGACGACGAAGGCACGCCCAGTGCCTGCAATACCCTGATCGACGACGGCATCCTCGTCGGCTACATGCAGGATCGCCTCAACGGCAGCCTCACCGGCGGCCAGTCGACCGGCAACGGCCGGCGCGAATCCTATGCCCATCTGCCCATGCCGCGCATGACCAATACCTACATGCGCAACGGCGCGCACGATCCGGCCGAGATCATCGCCTCCATCGATCACGGCCTGTACGCGGTCAACTTCGGCGGTGGCCAGGTCGACATCACCTCGGGCAAGTTCGTCTTCTCGGCCTCCGAGGCGTATCGCATCGAGAACGGGAAAATCCGCGAACCCGTGCGCGGCGCCACGCTCATCGGCAACGGCGCGGATGCGCTCACGCGCATCTCCATGGTCGGCAATGACCTCGAACTCGACACCGGCATCGGTGTCTGCGGCAAGGAAGGGCAGAGCGTACCGGTCGGCGTTGGCCAGCCCACGCTGCGCCTGGACGGCATCACGGTCGGCGGCACCGCGACCGGCTGATTGTTACTGAACTCCGGCAACGGAAACACGATTATGACTGCATCACCTGCCCGGCAGGCGTCGACCGCCGATGACCTGCCCGCCCCGGAAGAACTGGAGCGCAGCGTCGAGCATGCCCTGGCCATCGCCACCGACGCCGGTGCCAGCGGCGCCGACGCCAGCGCCGGCACCTCGACCGGACTCTCCGCCGGCGTGCGCCTCGGCGAGGTCGAGACCCTCGAACACCACCGCCAGCGGGATCTCTCGGTCACCGTCTACTTCGGTCAGCGCACCGGCTCGGCGTCGACTACCGACTTTCGCGAACAGGCCGTGCGCGATGCCGTCGAGGCTGCCTGCCGCATCGCCCGCTTTACCGCCGAGGATCCCTACGCGGGCTTGCCGGACCCCGCCGCACTGGCGCGCGAAACCCGCGACCTCGATCTCTATCACCCCTGGTCGCTGACGGCGGAGCAGGCGGTCGACCTCGCCCTCGAATGCGAGAACGCCGCCCGTGCCGAGGCCGGCATCACCAACTCCGAGGGGGCCAGCGTCGACACCTTCGCGGGCGTCATGGCGCTCGGCAACACCCACGGCTTTCTCGCCAGCGAACGCGGCAGCCGGCACGCCATCGGCTGTGCCGTCATCGGCGGCGAGGGTGACAGCATGCAGCGCGACTACTGGCACAGCGCCGCCCGGGCGGCCGCGGACCTGGAGCCGGCCGCCGACATCGGCCGGCGCGCGGCCGCGCGCACGCTCGCGCGCCTGGGCGCGACCCAGATCCCGACCACCTCCTGCCCGGTGCTGTTCACCCCGGAGATGTCGCGCTCGCTGGTCGGTCATCTCGTCGGCGCCGTACGCGGCAGCGCGCTCTACCGCGAAGCGAGTTTTCTCCGCGGGCGTCTCGGCGAGCAGCTGTTCCCGGAATTCGTGCGCATCCACGAGCAGCCCCACCTGCCGCGCGCGCTGGGCTCGTGCAACTTCGATCGCGAGGGCGTGGCCACCGCGCCGCGCGATCTGGTCAGCGATGGTGTGCTGCGCGGCTACGTACTCGACAGCTATGCCGGACGCCGGCTGGGCATGGCGTCCACCGGCAACGCCGGTGGCGTACACAACCTCACGCTGGATCCGGGGACGGACTCGTTCGATGAGCTGGTGCGGCAGATGGACCGCGGGCTCATCGTCAGTGAAATGATGGGCATGGGCGTGAACACCGTCACCGGTGACTATTCGCGCGGCGCCGCCGGCTTCTGGGTCGAGAACGGCCGCATCAGTCATCCGGTGCAGGAAATCACCGTCGCCGGCACGCTGCAGGAGATGTTCTCCGGCATCGTCGCCCTCGGCAACGACCTCGACACCCGCGGCAGCCTGCGCACCCCCTCCGTCCTCATCGACCGAATGACCGTCGCCGGCTCCTGATCGGCCAAGGAATTACATCTCGCGAAGGCGCGAAGCCCGCGAAGAAGGACAGAAAACGAACAATCTCGCGCAGAGACGCGGAGCCCGCGGAGGATAAAGTGTTTCCTTGGCGTTCTTCGCGTGCTTGGCGTGATCCATTCCCGGCGTGGGACGAACCCACATCGTGAACAATGTCTCGCGGAGCCGCTGGGCTCGCGGAGATTGTTTTCCCTCTGCGGGCTCTGCGCCTCTGCGAGATTCTGGTTCGGTGCGCCAGCAATGACGTGCCGCATCGGATATCACGCCAAGCACGCAAAGAACGCCACGGGAACAATCTTTTCTTCGCGTGCGTCGCGCCTTCGCGAGAGATCAGTTCGACACGCCATCGGCCGGCGCGCGCGTTACCTATGGCAGATTGCGTGGATTGCTCGAGCGCGATTCACGGCCCGATCCCGAATCCCCATTCAGGGTGCGCA
>CAZJGZ010000033.1:0-8380 GCA_964545695.1 uncultured Ectothiorhodospiraceae bacterium
CGGAAAAAGAAAGGACCCGCATGCGGGCCCTTTCCTGACGCCGATCGTGCAGCCGCCTGGCTACGGATCCGTTCGCAGCAGCCCGGTACACACGGTTTGTGTTGGCGAGATGACGGCACAGGAATCCCGCTTCTGGTTCGTCATTCGGCGTCACTCGACGCTGCGAGAACCACGATACCGTCAAGGTCCGCCCCGATGAAATCGCCTGGCCTCACCGTCACGCCGCCGATATCCACGGCTTCGTCGATGCTGCCCTCGTCGCGCTTGTGGCTGCGCCGTGGATGGGTCGCCAGGGCCTGGATACCCAGGTCAATCTCCGCCAGTTCGGCGCTGTCGCGCACGCACCCGTGGACGATGATGCCGGCCCAGCCGTTGTCCGCCGCCATGCGCGCAAGGCGATCACCGAGCAGCGCACAACGCAGCGAGCCGCCGCCATCGACGACGAGAACGCGCCCCTCGCCCGGTTGCGCGACCATGTCGCGGACGCGCGAGTTGTCTTCGAAACAACGGACCGTGGCGGCGGTACCGGCGAAACAGTCGATACCGCCGAAGCCGCAATAGGCCGGCTCCGGGATGGCCGCCTCGGGATGGTCGTCAGAGATATCGGTCGTGGGGCGAGCCTGCATGATCGGACTCCTGTTGGCTGGATGAACCTCTACATTCTGCGCCAGACGCTGGCACCGTGTTCCGTCTCATGGCGATGACCCCGGAATGGCGATGATCCCGGAATCAGCCGCCGATCACGCCCGCGTCACGCAACCGCTCGCATGCAGCGGCGTCCAGCCCGAGCGCCTGTGTCAGAACCTCATCGGTATGCTGGCCCAGCGTCGGCGGTGCCACAGCATGGATCGGCGGTGTCGCGGACAGCTTGAGCGGACTGCCGACCAACGGCACGCGGCCGGCCAGCGGGTGTTCGGCCTCGGTGCGCATGCCGCGATGGCGGACTTGCGGGTCGGCGAACACTTCGTCGATGTGGTTGACCGGCCCGCAGGGCACGCCGGCGCTTTCGAGCCGGGCCAGCCAGTCATCGCGACAGCCCTCGGCGAACGCGCCAGCCAGCCGGGCGACCAGCAGATCGCGATGGTTCACGCGGGCGCCGTTGGTCGCGAACCGCGGATCGGCAGCCAGTTCTGCTTGCCCGAGCAACTCGCACAGACGCCGGAACTGGGTGTCGTTGCCCACGGCGAGCATGAGGTAGCCGTCCTCGGTGGCGAACGCCTGGTAGGGCACGATATTGGGATGCGCATTGCCCATTCGCTGCGGCACGCGCTCACCGACGAGATAGTTCATGGCCTGGTTGGTCAGTGCGGCGACCTGTACATCCAGGAGCGCGAGATCGATGTACTGCCCTGCGCCCGTGCGCTCGCGATGGGCCAGTGCGGCGAGGATGCCGATGACGGCGTACAGCCCGCTCATGACATCGGCGAGTGCCACCCCGACCTTCTGGGGCTGGCCGTCGGCCTCGCCGGTAATGCTCATCAACCCGCCCATGGCCTGGATCATGGCGTCGTAGCCGGGGCGTTCGGCGTAGGGTCCGGTCTGGCCGAAGCCGGTGATGGAGCAGTAGATCAGACCGGGATGGTCGGCGCTCAGCGAGGCGTAGTCCAGGCCGTAGCGGGCCAGGCCGCCGACGCGGAAATTCTCGATGACGATGTCGGATGTGGCGGCGAGATCACGAACCAGCTGCTGTCCCTCCGCTGATGACAGGTTGATGGCGACGGACTTCTTGCCCCGGTTGGCCCCGAGGTAGTACGCCGCCTCACTGGTCTCGTTGCCGGCGCTGTCGCGCAACCAGGGCGGCCCCCACGCGCGCGTATCGTCGCCCTGCCCCGGGCGCTCGATCTTGATCACCTCGGCACCGAGATCGGCCAGGATCTGGCCGGCCGCTGGCCCGGCGAGCACGCGCGAGAGATCGAGTACGCGCAGATGTGACAGGGCGCCCATGCCCGGCTCAGCCCGTGAACGCCTGCAGACCGGTCTGGGCCCGACCGAGGATCAGGGCATGAATGTCATGCGTGCCCTCGTAGGTATTCACCGCTTCCAGATTCATGGCGTGGCGAATGACATGATATTCGTCGGAGATGCCGTTGCCACCGTGCATGTCGCGCGCCATGCGGGCGATGTCGAGCGCCTTGCCACAGTTGTTGCGCTTGAGCAGCGAGATCAGCTCCGGTCCGGCCGAGCCGGCATCCATCAGCCGTCCGGCCTGCAGACAACCCTGCAGGCCGAGGCTGATCTCGGTCTGCATGTCGGCGAGCTTCTTCTGCACCAGCTGGTTGGCCGCCAGCGGGCGGCCGAACTGCTTGCGATCGAGCGTGTACTGGCGGGCGGCGTGCCAGCAGAACTCGGCCGCGCCCATCGTGCCCCAGGCAATGCCGTAGCGCGCTCGGTTGAGGCATCCGAAGGGCCCCTTGAGACCGCTCACCCCCGCCAGATGGTTGGCCTCGGGCACGAACACGCCGGCCATGACGATCTCGCCGGTAATCGACGCACGCAGCGAGAACTTGCCCTCGATCTTCGGCGCCGACAGTCCCTCCATGCCGGCTTCGAGGATGAAGCCGCGGACGACGTCATCCTCGTCGCGCGCCCAGACCACGAACACATCGGCAATCGGCGCATTGGTGATCCAGGTCTTGCTGCCATCCAGCATCCAGCCGCCGTCGACGCGCTTCGCCCGGGTCGCCATCGCACCCGGATCGGAGCCGTGATCGGGCTCGGTCAGGCCGAAACAGCCGACGAGCTCGCCCGTGGCCAGGCGCGGCAGATAGTGTTCGCGCTGCTCGTCGCTGCCATAGGCATGGATCGGGTGCATGACCAGGCTCGACTGCACGCTCATTGCCGAGCGGTAGCCGGAATCCACGTGTTCGACCTCGCGCGCGATCAGGCCGTAAGCGACATAGTTCAGGCCGGCACAGCCATACGCTTCCGGCAAGGTGCAGCCGAACAGGCCGAGCTCTCCCATCTCGCGCATGATCGCGCGGTCGAAGTGCTCCTCGCGGTTCGCCTGCAGCACCCGCGGCATGAGTTCCCGCGTGCAGTACTCGCGGGCACTGTCTCGGACCATGCGCTCCTCGTCACCGAGCTGCTGCTCCAACAGGAAGGGATCCTGCCACTGGAAACGGTCGAAAGCCGTATCGTTCATGCGGTTTTTCCTCTCGAGTAGCGATGGTGTTCAGGGCTCTGGATCACGCCCATCGGGGCGGTTCTGCATCAACCCCTGCAACCGGTGGAGACGGCGATCGTGGATCCCGCGCGCATCCAGTGCCTGCACGGTGTTCTCCAGATACTCCGCACAGGTGCCAAGAAGCCCGGCCCCCGTCGCAAGATAATCGACGATGGTTGCTTCGTCGATGCGCCCGCAGTAGCAGGGGTGCAGCGGATCCACCACGAACGCGACGCCATGGAGCGCCCCCTGATCCCCTTCCAGCCTGACCCAGCGCGGCCGGTAGACACCGGTCAGCAGCTCCCGCCGCCACACGAGATGCAACTCGTGCACGGGATCGTGGCCGCTGACCTGCAGGCCCACGCCAACGCAGGATCCCCCAGGCGTCAGGCCGAGCATCAGCCCGGGGGACTCCGGACTGCCACGGCCATAGGTCAGGCGCAGACGGAAGTCCCGGTGATAACCGCGCAGTCGAACCTGCTCGCGCTGCTCGACCTCGACACAGGGGTTCCAGAGCAGCGAACCGTAGCCGAACAGCCACACGGGATCGTCGTGCCGGCGGCCATCCGGTCTTGCGGCCAGGGTTGCCGTCAGCGACTCCCGCAGGTCCGCATCGGATACGAGCGGCACGTCGGGGTGACGCTGGCGAAACACATCGCGGATGCCGTCCGCCTCCAGAACCTCGCGCGTGATGCCGTCAGGCAGACGTGCACTGCCACCGTCGCACTCACCCATGCGCCGCGACCCCGATGCGCTTGCAGGCCGGTAGCGCGCGGGCAAGGACGGTGCTCGGGTCGACCTCCTCGCTGGCCGCATCGGCAACACGACGCAAGTGGCTGCCACAGTGCGCACGGCAATCGCTGCTGCCGAAGCCGGCAATCACGATATCGCCCCCGGTGCGCGCGTTGACCGCGCATTCGCGTTCGGCACTGGTCGCGACCTCGATCACCTGCGCCTCGGGCCGACTCAACAGCCAGTCGATATGCCAGCGCATCGGCTTGTCATGTCGCAAGTGGCGCTGAATGCGTGCATGCATGTTCCGCCGCGCACTACCCGTGTAGATGTACAGCCCGGCAGCCAGATCGTGACTGCCGAGACGCCCGGGCGTCACGCGGCATGGCTGCAGCAGTCGGATCACGAGCTGATAGGTGATGGCATCGGTCGGCAACGACTCCGGATCAACCACGATGCAGCTGTTCGATGATGTCGGCCTGCACGATCTCGATCCAGTAGCCATCCGGATCACGGATGAAGGCAATGCCCGGCATCCTGCCGCCCTCGGGGCGTTTGATGAACTCCACCCCCAGCTGGTCGAAGCGCTCGCAGGCACGGTAGACATCGGGCACGGTCACGGCGATGTGACCGAACCCCTTGGGTTCCTCGTTGCCGCTGTGGAACGCGACCTCGGGATCGTCCTCGGTACCCCAGTTCCAGGTGAGTTCCAGCAACGCCTCACGTCCGAACGTCCAGGTCGTGCGGGCACCCTCGTCTGCCGGCGCCTGCACGGCAAGATCATCGTCGACGAAACCGAGGAAGAACAGAGTGAAATCCATCTCGGCGAAATCCAGGCGGCGCAGGAGCCGCATGCCGAGCACGCGGGTATAGAAATCCAGCGCGCGTGTGGGGTCCTTGACGCGCAGCATGGTGTGGTTGAGCCGGTATTCGCGAGTCTCGGGGTCCGGGTTCGCGCACAGGCCTTCAGCGATATCCAGATGTCGACTCATGCGGTGCATCTCCAGGTTCCAAGGGGTTGCAAACAGAAATGGGGGTTGCAAGCAGAAATGTATCAGTGACACATGATAACAGGACCCCGGCGGCGTGGCCGGACGTTGCCCGGCACGCCGTCAGTCCGTCGCCAGTTCGATGATCAATCGATCGCCGCGATGCGCGAAATCGACATGGCGCAGAAAGGTCATGCCCAGCAACACGTAATCCGATGCCATCGCCGGCACGATCGAGCCACGCACCCCCTGCTGACGGATACCGCCGATCTGGATGGTCTCGATCCGGGTCTGCCAGGCGGTGGTGCGGCCACCGGCGGTCATCACCGCAATCTCGCGGCCGCGTTCGAGGCCAATATCGGCCGCGATGTCGGCCGGCACGGCAACGTGGGTCGCGCCGGTGTCGACGAGAAAGGTGACCTCGACACCATTGATCCGGCCCGGAACCAGATACTGGCCCGCCGGATTGCGTTCGAGTTCGATCCGCGTCGGCCCGTCATCACTTGCGGCGAGGTGGCGGTTGGGCTGGTCACGCACATCCACCAGCACGCCCAACGCCCAGCCGGCAAGCACGATCAGGCCGACGAAGACGCCGGCAACCAGCAGCAGCGAGCGGGTGGCCTGCTGCATGGCCCGCTACGGGGCCAACTGCGCCAGCAGCGCCGCATGGGCGCGGATCCCGCGTTCAAAGCAGATGACCTCGAACTTCTCGTTGGGGCTGTGCATGCGGTCATCCTCGAGTCCGAAGCCCATGAACAGCGTATCGAAGCCCAGCACGTCGCGTACCCAGGCGGCAACGGGAATCGAGCCGCCGCAGCCGATCAGTGCCGTGTCTCGATCGTAGACGGTGCCCAGAGCGGCGCGCGCGGCCTGGAGATAATGCGAGTCCGTCGGTATGCGGATGGCGGGCGCTGCGGAATGCACGGTCAGCTCGGTACGACAGCCTGGCGGCGTGTGCGTTTCGAGGAACGTGCGCCAGCCGGCGATGATGCGGTCCGGATCCTGATCGGGCACCAGACGGAAACTGACCTTGGCGCTCGCTTCTGCCGGCAGCACCGTCTTCGCACCTTCACCGGTATAACCGCCAACGATACCGTTGATGTCACCCGTCGGCCGGGACCACAGGCGTTCGACGAGGCTGCGATCCACCTCGCCGGTGCCGGCATCGACACCCACGCTCTCGAGAAATGCCGACTCGTCGACATCGAGCGCCTGCCAGGTGGCGAGCTCCTCTTCGCCCGGCTCCGTCACATCGGCGTAGAAATCGGGAATCCGGACCCGGCCCGCGTCATCATGCAGATTGCCGAGGATCCGCGTAAGCGCGTTCAGCGGATTGGGGATGCCACCACCGTAGAAACCGGAGTGCAGGTCCATGTCCGGTCCGCGACAGGTGATCTCCGTGTACAGCAGCCCGCGCAGCATGTAGGTAATGGCCGGCGTGTCGACATCGAGCATGGTGGTATCACTGACCACGCACACGTCTGCAGCCAGGCGGTCGCGATTCGCCGCCAGGAAGTCGCGCAGATTGAGACTGCCGATCTCCTCCTCGCCCTCGAGTACGACCGTGGCCTCGACCGGCAGGGAGCCGTGCACGGCCTTCCAGGCGCGCAGCGCCTCGAGCCAGAGCATGAGCTGCCCCTTGTCGTCGACCGCGCCGCGACAGACCATGCGCCGACCATGCGGCCCGTCGACCAGGGTGGGTTCGAACGGCCCGGTGTCCCACAGCTCGACGGGATCGGCGGGCTGTACATCGTAGTGGCCGTAATACAGCAGATGCGGCGCGCCCTCCGGCCCCGGATGATGCGCCAGGACCACGGGGTGGCCCGGTGTCTCCTGGATCTCGACCTCGAAGCCGAGCGTGCGAAGATCACTCGCCAGCCAGTCCGCGGCGCGGCGAACATCGTCCGCATAGGCGGGATCGGCACTGACGCTGGGAATGCGCAGAAGATCGGACCAGCGCCCGATCGCGTTTTCCAGTTCCTCATCGATACGCTGCAGTACGGGGTCGAGCATGGATGGATCACTCCACGGTGGAATCGTAGACGCGAGTGTCGCATGCCACTCCGCCCCTGACGATCTCGGCTACCCACTGGAGGGCTTGCATCGGCTGCCCGTGCGCCCGATAGTGGCGCCTCGTTCCATTCCGGAAATGCAGTGATGGCGACTGAACCCGACACGATGACCGACGTAGTCACCGACAAGCGCGAGCTTGCTGCCTACCTGGAAGCGGGCTGCAAACCGCGCGAGCAGTGGCATATCGGCACCGAGCACGAGAAGTTCGTCTTTCACTGGGCGGATTACCGACCCGCGAGCTACGCCGAAGCAGGCGGGATCCGTGAACTCCTGGAGGGCATGACGCGCCATGGCTGGACACCGGTACTGGAGAACGGTCAGCCGATCGCTCTGCAGCGTGCAGGCGCCAGCATCACGCTGGAGCCGGCCGGTCAGCTGGAACTGTCGGGGGAACAGCTCGACGATATCCACCAGAGCTGCCGCGAGGTCAACACCCACCTCGCCGAAGTGCGTGAAGTGGCCGAAGAGATCGGGGTCGGCCTGCTCGGGGTCGGCTTCCACCCGACCGCCACACGCGCGGAAATGCCGTGGATGCCGAAGGAGCGCTACGGCATCATGGGGCGGTACATGCCACAGGTCGGCTCCCTCGGCCTGGACATGATGACGCGCACCTGCGGCGTACAGGTCAGCCTCGATTTCTCCTCGGAAGCGGACATGGTGCGCAAGCTGCGCGTGTCGCTGGCCCTGCAACCCATCGCGACCGCGCTGTTTGCGAATTCGCCGTTCGTCGATGGCAAGCCGAGCGGCTATCTCAGCCATCGCGCCCACATCTGGACCGATACCGACCCGGACCGTTGTGGGCTGCCGGCGTACGTGTTCGCGGACGGCATGAGTTTCGAACGCCACGTCGACCATGCGCTCGACGTCCCCATGTACTTCGTCATCCGCGATGGCCACATGGTCGATGTCGCCGGCCAGTCATTCCGCGACTTCCTCGCCGGCAAGCTGCCCGGCCTGCCGGGTGAAAGGCCCACACTGGCGGACTGGGAAAACCACTTGACCACCCTGTTCCCCGAGGTGCGACTCAAGCGCTATATCGAACAGCGCGGCACCGATGCCGGCCCGTGGCGGCGCCTGTGTGCGCTCCCCGCCCTCTGGACGGGCCTGCTCTACGACGACGCGGCACTCGACGCCGCGGAGCAGATCTGCAGGGACTGGAATCCGGCGGAGATCGCAACCCTGCTCGACGATGTAACGCGGCTTGGCCTGCAGGCGCGCATGCGCGGTCGGCGCGTCCAGGACATCGCACGCGAGGTGGTCGCCATCGCCAGCGACGGACTGGCACGACGTGGCCGCCTTGATGCCAAGGGGCGCGACGAAAGCCATTTCCTCGACGACCTGCACGCCATCGCCGAGTCGGGCATCACGCCGGCGGAACGCCTTCTTGCCGCCTACCACGAGCGCTGGCATGGCTCGCTGGAGC
>CAZJGZ010000033.1:8480-20365 GCA_964545695.1 uncultured Ectothiorhodospiraceae bacterium
CCGGCGGAACGCCTTCTTGCCGCCTACCACGAGCGCTGGCATGGCTCGCTGGAGCCGCTGTTCCGGGAAAACTGTTACTGATGGCCGCGGACGCGACTGTCACGCCAGCTCGGCGAGCAACCGGTCCAGATCCAGTGGCGCATTGCCCATGGCCAATTCGCCCGCCGCATTGTGCGGCCATTCCGCTGCCGGGCGATCGCAGTACAGTTCAACGCCATTGGCATCCGGATCGCGCAGGTACAGCGCCTCGCTGACACCGTGATCGCTGGCGCCATCCAGTGGAATACCCGCATCCAGCAGGCGCTGCAGTGCGTCGGCAAGTTCGCGCCGGTCGGGATAGCGAATCGCGAGATGGAACAAGCCGGTATGCCCACGCGGTGGCGGGCTCGCGCCCAGGCTTTCCCAGGTATTGAGGGCGATGTGATGGTGATAGTCACCGGCCGCGATGAAGGCGGCGCTGTCGCCCCAGAGCTGGCGCACGCCGAAGCCGAGAACGCCAACATAAAAGCCGAGGGCCCGGTCCAGATCCGCAACGCGCAGATGCACGTGCCCGATGTCGGCGCACGGCGATATCGGGCGCATGCCACCGGTTCGCCCCTGCGAAGTCTCTTGTTCCCGTGCGGAATCCGCGCTCGCCTGCTGTTGCCTCATGATGGCAGCCCCATGCGGTACACTCGGCCATCATGCCACAGCCCCATGCCATCCGAGCGTTAGCGTCTCGACCCCGGCTACTGCTTCTGGTTGCGGCGCTGGTGCTGAACGCGTGTACGCTCGCCCCGCCGGAGCAGGAAGAGCGCGCGGCACCGGCACCCGTCGACCCGGATTTCACCCGCGGTATCCCGGAGGAGCAGCCGCTGCCGCCCGTGCGCACCGAAGGTCTGGGTGAGGCCGAGGTACAGGCCGTGCGCGTCTATCGCAACAGCGTGCGGGGCGTGGTCAACATCCGCTCCCACGCTTCGTGGCGCCATGGTCTGCGCGGCACGCAGGAAGCGTTCGGTACCGGCAGCGGCTTCATCATCGACCAGAACGGGCATGTGGTAACCAACCACCATGTCATTGCCGGCGCCCGGCAACTGATCGTGACGCTCTATGACGGCAGCCACTACCCCGCCCGCGTTGTCGGTTCCGACCCGGAGCTCGACCTTGCGGTATTGCGCTTTCCGGCACAGGGCCGCGAGTTGGTGACGTTGTCACCGGGCGACAGCGACAGCCTCCAGGTGGGACAGAGCGTCTTTGCGCTGGGCAACCCGTTCGGCCTGCAGGGCACATTCACGTCCGGCGTTGTCTCGGCCCTGAATCGCCCGATTCAAACGGAATCCGGGTTCATCATCCGCGACCTGATTCAGAGTGATGCGGCCATCAATCCGGGCAATTCCGGCGGTCCGCTGCTCGACTCCGGCGGCGATGTCATCGGCATCAACTCGATGATGATCGCACCGGCGGCCGGCAACGTCGGCATCGGCCTCGCCGTTCCTGTGAATGCCGCGCAGCGCGTGGTGGAAGAGATCGTGCGCGCGGGCCGGGTCGAGCGGGGATGGATCGATATCGAGGGCATCGCTCTCGATCCGCAGGTAGCAGCCCGGGGCAACACCGCCGCGGACCAGGGCATGCTGGTCACGCGCGTGCTGCCGGGCAGCAACGCGGAAGCCGCGGGCCTGCGCGATGGACGTGGCGGCCGGATGATTCGTGTCGGGCCCCATCGCATCCCCGTCGAGGGCGATATCATCATCGCCCTCGACGGCTCCCGGATCGGTTCCGTTGCGGAACTGTTCGCGGCGCTTGCCGCAACACGCCCGGACGAGGAAGTCACACTGACCATCCTGCGCGGCGGAGAACGTCGGCAGATGCGCCTGGTCCTGAGCGACCGACCGCGCATGGAGCGCGATCACTGAGGAACCTGCGAACAAGGACCATTCGAGCCTTGTTCAGGGATTCCTCAGCAGTCGCCGATGCGCCGGCCTTCCATCTGGGTACGCACGGTGATCTGACCCATGGGCGACTCCATCTCGCCATCGATGGTGCCGCTGGCGCTATCACCCATGAAGTCCATCTGCGCGTTCATGGTCATCGAGCCCCCTTCCGGATCGACACAGCTCATCGAGTAGGACATGGAATCACGGCCAATCTGCTGATCGGTGATCTCGCAATCGCCCATCGCCGACTCGTCCGGTGTTACCAGACCGTCGTCGATATCCTCCTGGGTGATGCACTCCCGCGTAGTCTCGCGCTGCTCGGGGATCTCCATGTCACCCTGGAACGTGGTGACGTTCTCGTATTCCCACTCACCCGGCTGGATGTTGGGCTCGCCGGCATGCAGCGCCATCGGCACGGCGATCATGGCCACTGCGGTCATCGTGATCGACACTCTCATGTTTCCCCCTTAATAGCGTTGTGCCCTGAACAGGGACCGTACTTTCCGCGAAGAATTCCCGGAAACCCTAGCAGACCGGGACCGGAATTGCCCCCCTTCCATGCGAACTTTGTGATCGAGTTCACGTCGCCAACATCCCCCATGTCCGCCGCCGGCAGCAGACCTACCCCGTCTGGGCGGCTGCAGCGCAGTCGCTGCGATCGACGCCGGGTTGTGCTACAACGCCAATGGGAAGACGGGAGAACCTGCCATGCTGCCCGACCACCTGGATCACTGCCGACTGCTCGGCATCGCGCTCGGTCTGCTGGTTGCCGTGGCCGGCACGGCCGCCCTCGCGGCGGATGTCTACCGCTGGCAGGATGAAGACGGGAACGTGCATTTCGGCTCCAATCCGCCGACCGGCGTGGACGCCGAGCGAGTGGATCTGGACGCCCGCAGCGTGGAGCCGCAAGCCCCGGCTGCAACCGAACAGGAGGACGCCTCGACCAGCGACGCAACCCCTGACTCGGCGCCCGACGCCCAGACCGCCGAGGCACCAGAGCCGGAACCACTGTCGGCGGAACGCTGCGAACAGCTGGAGCGCGATTACACGATGCTCGAGAGCCGTCCGGCCGGCATTCTCGTGCCGGACGATGATGGCAACGTTCGGCGCATGTCCGAGGACGAACAGCAAGAGCGCATGACCCGCATGCGCGAACAAATCGACACCCGCTGTCCCTGAGGCACTCTCCAACCGGATCCACCCCGTACCGGTTGGAAAAAGCCGGACATCCTTCTCGAACCCGACCTGCTCAGCCGTCGCCCGGCCGCCGTGTGACGCAGGACATCCCGCAAATTATGATTGCGCAAAACCAATTTGGTGATGGTGAGCTCTTGCCTTACACTGCCCTGTCACGAAGTCGACACTACGGACGAGTGCGGGACCTTGCCTCGCAAGGCAATCGCACGCGACTCGATCCGACCAGGGGGAGTGAAACCATGAGCAAGCCGGCGCAATGTTCTCCCGAGTCTGCCCCCGACAACCCATTGGCACTGGGTGGCCAGCTCTGCTTTTCCGTGTATTCCGCCGCCCACGCTTTCACCCGTCTCTACACGGTACTGCTGCAGGACCTCGGCCTGACCTACACCCAATACCTCGTGCTGCTGGTGCTGTGGGAAGAGGATGGTCTGACGGTCAAGGAGATCGGCTCGCGCCTGCATCTCGACTCGGGCACGCTCACACCCGTGCTGCGGCGCCTGGAGAATGCCGGCTACGTGGAGCGCCGCCGGGACGAGACCGACCGCCGCCGCATCCACATCCATCTGCGCGAAAGCGGTCACGACCTGCAGGCCCAGGTCGCGGCAGCCCGCCAGGTCGTGTTCGAGGCCACAGGGCTGAGCGCGGATGAACTCATGCGCCTGCGGGCCGAACTGGAAGCTGTTTGCGCCAGTCTTGACCGTGCGGTCCATGAACATGGCGGAGAAGAGCCAAGCGATGAACCCGTGCAACTCGACCCCGGTGCAACCAACGCCAGCGAAGTGGCCCGCTGACGCCATCACCAAACGCCATCCGCCCCGTCGTCACGGCGGCGAAACCCTTCGCTTCCCCGCTCATGCGACACGCGATGGCCGCCTGATCACGGACCCGCTGATCACGGGCCCCCTGATCACGACATTCAGGCCTGCTTGCCGATACGCTTGTCCACCGCCTTTTCCAGTTTGCCCGCAGCGTCGCGCGCCGCGTCATAGACATTTTCGGCGATCGCATCGACGGTGATCGGGTCCATCCCGGCCAATCTCACTTCGAGACGGCACACCTTGTCGACACCACCCTTGCCCGGGCGTTCATCCTTGAAGAACGCTTCAATGCGCGTGATCCGCTCGCCATGGCGGCGCTCGAATCGGTCGAGCTCGCGTTGTACGTGTTCTTCCAGCGCTGGCGAATGATCAACGCCATCGGCGGTTTCGATTTCGATATGCATGATCAGCCCAAGTCCTCCGCTCTGGTGGCAATACGGCCGCATCAACGACCCTCCGGACAAGATCCGGTCTCATCAGCGATTTTCAAGGCCCGCCACCGGCGCAACAACCGGCACCATTCGTTATAGTATCGCCATGGGAAGAGAGGCACCGACCGTTTCGCTGGTTCTGGGTGCGGGCGGCGCGCGCGGGCTCGCCCACATCGGCGTGATCCGGGCCCTGGAGGCACGCGGCTATCGCATTCGGGCGGTTTCGGGCAGCTCGATGGGCGCGCTGGTCGGTGGTATCTACGCCCTCGGCGAGCTCGAGACGTACGCCGAGTGGGTCAGCGCGCTCGACCAGACCGACGTGCTGCGGCTGCTCGACTGGACACTGGCCGGCGGCGGCCTGATCCGCGGGCGCCGCATCATCGACAAGTTGCGTGAACTGACCGGCGAAAGCGATATCGAGGATCTGCCCATCGACTACACAGCGGTGACCGTCGATCTCGAGCGCGGCCGCGAGCTGTGGCTCAACCGTGGCCTGCTGTTCGACGCAATTCGGGCATCGATTGCCATCCCGGGCGTGTTCACGCCCCACATACATCGCGGTCGAACGCTGGTCGATGGCGGCATCCTCAACCCGGTTCCGGTCGCCCCGACACTCAGCACCGTGACCGATCTGACCGTTGTGGTGGACGCCAACGCGGCTTCCGAGTATCCGCCGCCACGCGAAGCGCGACCGGCCTCGGACGACACCGCGACGAGTCGCCTGCAGAGCCTGCGCGAATTGATCGGCGGCTTCGGCGGTGACAAGCCGCGGGTGGATAGCGCACCGGGACTCAGTGCCGTACTGAACGGCTCCCTGGAAATCATGCAGGCAGCCATCACACGCCAGCATCTGGCGATCTTCCGACCCGACGTTGTCATCAACATCCCGAAAAATGCCTGCATGGTCCACGAATTTCACCGCGCGGAACCGATGATCGCCCTGGGCCAACGGCTCGCGGGGCAAACCCTCGACAGCGACAATCCGGCGCAACACGATTGAATCGGCGTTACAATGGAGCAATCGCTGACTACCGACGTGCACGGCACGCAAGGATTCCTGCCATGACGAGTAATGCGGAACTCAACAAGCTGAAAGAGCGCTACGTGGCCAAGGGCGCCGCGAGCCCGGCAACGGCCTTCGCCGACCATGCCGAGAACGCCGAACTGTGGGACGCGGACGGCAATCGCTTCGTCGATTTCGCCGGCGGCATCGGCGTGCTCAATCTCGGCCACCGTCACCCGAAGGTGGTGGAAGCCGTCAAGGCGCAGCTCGACAAGCTGATGCACACCTGCCAGACCGTGATGCCCTATGAGCCCTACGTCCGCCTGGCCGAGCGCCTCTGCTCCGTGACACCGGTGCGCGGCAACGCCAAGGCCATGATGGTCAACTCCGGCGCCGAGGCGCTGGAGAACGCCGCCAAGATCGCCCGCGCGAGTACCGGGCGCGACGGCATCATCACCTTCGACGGTTCATTCCATGGCCGCACCTTCATGACTCTGGCGATGACCGGCAAGGTGCTCCCCTACAAGAATGATTTCGGCGCCATGCCCGCGGACGTATTCCGCGCGCCCTTCCCGCTGCCCTACTACGGCGTCAGCGACGAGGATGCGATGCATGGCCTGAAGATGCTGTTCAAGACCGACATTGCACCCCACCGCGTAGCCGCCATCATCATCGAGCCCATCCAGGGCGAAGGCGGCTTCTATGCGGCATCCGCCGACTTCATGAAGCAGTTGCGTGCCCTCTGCGACGAGCACGGCATCGTGCTGATCGTCGACGAGGTTCAGTCGGGATTCGCTCGCACCGGCAAGCTCTTTGCCGTCGAGCATACGGGTGTCGAGCCGGACATGATCACCATGGCCAAGAGCCTGGCCGACGGCATGCCGCTGTCGGCGGTGGTCGGCACCGATCACATCATGGATGCCTCCGGCCCCAATTCGCTGGGCGGCACATACAGTGGTAATCCGCTGGGCTGTGCGGCTGCATTGGCGGTGTTGGACGCCATCGAATCCGAAGACATTCTCGCGCGCAGCAACCAGCTGGGCGATCACCTCGGCAAGCGCTTCCGGCAGTGGCAGGAGCAGTTCGGCTGCGTCGACAACGTGCGCAATGTCGGTGCCATGGCTGCGTTCGACCTGATCAAGGATGGTTCGCCGGGTACGCCCGATGCGGAACTCGCGGGTGCGCTCTGCCGCGAAGCGCGCAAACGCGGACTGATCCTGCTGTCCTGCGGGATCTGGGGCAACGCCATCCGCGTTCTGGTACCGATCACGGCGTCGTCCGAGGTCGTGGACGAGGGTCTCGACATCATCGAGGCATCGCTGGCGGAACTGACCAAGTCGGCACAGCGCGCGACCGCCTGAAGGCGCCGAGCCGGTCGGCGGACGCCACGTCCGCCGGCCGGCTGGCCATTGTCACGCGCCCGTCGCGGCGCGCTCCTGCATCGCCTCGGCCATGCGTTCGAGCCCGTGATGTTGGCGGCGATACAGAAACCCCGGAACGAGACCCGCCAAGGCACCACTGAAGTGTGCACTCACCTGTAGTCGGGTCGCGCGTTGACCCACTGGCTCCAGGCGAAACTCGTGGACGGCACGGAATAGTGAGTCGGCTGCCAGGTGCGCCACCCAGCGCACACGCCGGGTCTCCTCCACCTGGTCCACGCGGACGGTGAACCGCAGCGGATTGCCGCCGGGCGGCCTCATCTGCAGCAGTACGCGCCCACCTTCACGAATTTCGCCGCGCGCCTCGCGCAGGAACGGGTTCCACTCCCGATAGCGTGGCAGATCGGTGAGGATCGCCCACACCTGTGCCGGTGGCGCGGCCACCCGAAACTCGGTGTCGAAATCACGCATTCTGGCGGCGGACCGGGACATGAATCAGCACCCGGTGTCAGGCTTTCGCGCTGCCACTCGCCCCACCCGGATGTGTCAGCGGTTCGGCCTCGTCCAGGCGTGGATGATTGTCCGCGAATTCCCGCCCGAGATCGCCGCCACGCGCATCCAGCGAATGCAGCGCGGCATGGATGCCGTGTATCGCCGCCAGCACATCGGTCGTGTTCGCCGATTCGGAGATCGTGTGCATGTTGCGGATGGGGAAACCGACGGAGGTCGCCGCACAATCGATCGCCGCAAGCACGCCGGCCATGCCATCGGTGCCCGTGTCGGCGCCGCAGACATCACGCTGCCACGGCACACCGCGATCGCGGGCGGCCGTCTCGATGACGCGATTCAATTGCTCGCTGGCGATCGAGCCGACAGACAGCGTGAACCCCGCACCCATTTTCTGCGGATTGAGCCGGCGGTCGCCAACATTCGGCGCGGCGTCATAATCGTGATTGACGTCCACGGCGATGATGGCATCGGGCTTCATCTCGCCCGCCAACACGCGACTGCCCATGCGTCCGATCTCTTCATGGGTCGCCGCCGCAAACAGCATGCGGATATTGTCCGGCGTGCCCTGTTGCGCGACCAGACGCGCCACCTCCTCGGCGACAAAGCAGCCGAGGCCGTTGTCGAGGTACGCGCCATAGAAACTGTCCGGCGCGAAGCCCCGTCGAATCGGGCGATCGAGGATGATCGTGTCACCAGCACGGATACCGAGATCCTGCACCTGCTTCTTGCGCTCCTCGCCATGCAGCTGCAATTCGAGGTAGAGCTGCTCCTTCTTGACGCCCTTGGCCCCGGTCCGCAACGGCTCCTCGGCAAAATGGATCGCGCCCAGCGCCTCCACCGTGCCGCCCTCGATCATGCGATAGCGTCCGGGCTGTTCGGGGTCTTCACTGAACAGGCGTACTTCGTGGCCGATCAGTGTGACGGGGAGAAAGGAGTCACTGTTGATCCAGATCTTGCCATCTTCACCGATGCTGCGGACCTGCATGCGGATCTTGTCGGCGTGACCGATCACCATGACGCTGAACAGGTCATCGCGACCGGGATGCGTATCGAGTACCACACTCGCGTTGCCGCGGAACTGCCTGACCTGCCAGTCCTTGGGCGCGAACGACTCGAACATCGGCTTGAGGACACCATAGGTCATCGCGCCCTCCAGTCCGATCGGACTCGGGGCGGCGAGAATGTCGCGCATGCGCGCGAACTGGTCTTCGGGCATGGACTGCTTCCAGGGTTGTTCGGCGTCGCTCATGGGTATTCGAATCCTCTTGATGACGGTTTTGAATCGATACGGACGTACCGGATCACTGTTCGGGATCAGCTGCTCATCATACCCGCATCCCGATGCAGCGACCAATCCGCCAACCGGGTCCATGCCCATCGCCATTCGAGTGCTGCCGCCCCCTCTCACAATCCCCAAAGCGCGGTAGCGCCACTCCAGAGCAGACGCAATGCCAGCAGGGTCAGGAGTACGGCGAGCAGGCGGTGAAACCAGCAATTATTCACGGCGTGGAGCACCCGACGCCCGGCCAGCGTGCCGGCGAGACTGCAGAGGATCATCGCGACCAACAGCGGGAGATACTCGCCCAGGGCAAAACCGAGCAGACCGAAGACCACGAGTTTCACCACATGCTGAAACGCCATGCAGGCCGCAAACGTGCCGACATGCACAAAGCGATCCCAACGGTGACCGGCAAGCAGTGCCGACACGAAAGGGCCGGTCGCACCCACGAAAAGTGTGAGGGCGCCGGTGATCGCGCCGCCAAGGGGAAGCACGCCCGGATACTGCCGCACGCCCCCGATGCCGGGACTCCACACCATGAGCAGAATGAAGCCGGCGAGCAGCAGTTCCAGCCACGGCAATGGAATCTGCACCAGCAGTGGCGCACCCGCCGCCGCGCCCAGCACGCAACCGGCCGTGAACACCAGCACCACCGGCCAGCGGATACTGCGCAGGAACAGCAAGGTGCGCCAGCCATTGGCCGCAGCCTGTACGGCTCCATGCAGGGGAATCAGCACGGCGACCGGCACCAGCGCCGACATCACCGCCAGCAGGAACACGCCGCCACCAATCCCCGCCGCGGTGGTCACGAAGGCGCCCGCGGCCGCCGCCAGCAGCAGAACCATTGCCGTCAGCGGTGTCAGCATGGACGGCAGCCAATCACTCAAGACCTCGATAGCGCCCCCGCATCCGGCCAGCGGCAGATCGAAGCGCTCGGCTAAGCATCGGTGCCGTCGATCACCCCGGCCGCATCGTGATGAAGTGATTTTGTGACAAATTGCATTATACTAATGCCGAATGGAGGCAAAACGGGTTTCTTCGTGCACGAACTTCGGCGCCGCAACCACTACGACGTAACGGACGAGGTCTTCATCGCGGATCCGCGCGAGGTACGGGCTGCCGTCGAAGCAATCCTGCAGGCACAGTCTTCTGACATCGATCTGACGCCAATCCAGCAGGCGTTCGATGTCTTCGCCCGCCTCTACAGCGGCGAGCTCGATGACTACCTCGGTTGCGAGACCTGGTATCACGACGCCCAGCACAGCCTTGATTGCACACTCACGCTCGTGCGTCTGGTCGACGGACATGAACGCTCGGTCGCGACAGCGGAACGCCTGGGTCCGCGGCGCAGCGTGCTTGCCGTGATTCTCGCCCTTTTCCATGATGCCGGCTATATTCGATGTCGCGCTGATCCGCAGCAGCACGGAGCGGAGTTCACCACCTGGCACGTCAAACGCAGCGGCGACTTTCTGGCCGGACTGCTACCCGATCTCGGCTTTGCCGAGGAAGCGGAAGCTGCGCGTCAGATGATCCACTACACCGGCTATGAGCTCGCGCTGGACCAAATCCGCGTTGATGATCCACGTGATCGCCGGCTCGGGTTCATGCTCGGATCCGCCGACCTGCTGGCACAGATGTCCGACCGCTGCTATCTGGAAAAATGCCGTGACTGCCTCTACCCCGAGTTCGTGTTGGCGGGTCTGGCTGGGGAGGGGCAGGCCGATACCCCCTTCACGTCGGCAGAAGCCCTCATCGCCTCGACACCCGGTTTCATTGACCAGATCTGGGCTGACCGGCTTGATGGTTATTTCGAGTCCGTACATCGCCACGAGGCCACGCACTTCAAGGGCAAAACGCCCTATCTTCATGCCATTCAGGCACAGCGGCCGCGACTGGAACATGCCATCGGTCATGCCGGTATCCATGACGGCCTCCGCCGTCGGGCCGAATGTGTCAATGCCGGCCCGCTGCGGACACTGCTCGGTCTCGATCCCACACGGGCACCGATCCCGACGAGTGGCCACCCACCAACACCCGATGGCCGTGAGCGCATCGATATTCATGGCGCCGTCTGACCGCAATCTGTTATAAATGCAGCGTTAGCCCACTCCCCTCCGAGTCATTGAAAATCATGGGTTTCTGCAGGATCGCAACCGCCCTCGCTGGCCTTCTGGGTTCATCCCCGGCACTGGCCCTGGCCGACCTCAACAATGACTATCCGAACCAGGACTTTGCCGAGTGCGTTGCCTCCATCGGTGAACGCGCCATCGAGGCAGGCGTCAGTGTCGATACCGTGCACGCCCATCTCGAGCAGGTCAGTTTCGTCGACCGTGTGATCGAGCTTGATCGGGCACAGCCCGAATTCACCAGCACGTTTGCCGACTATTTCGACCGCCGGGTAACCGAGCGCCGCGTCGAGCGCGGGCGCGAGCTCCTCGCCGAGCATCGACCATTGCTCGAGAATCTCGCTGCCGAATACGGCGTGCCACCTCAGTATCTGGTGGCCTTCTGGGGCCTGGAAACCAACTACGGCAGTTTCACGGGCGGGATGGGCGTGCTTGACTCGCTGGCCACGCTTGCTTGCGACGGTCGCCGAGGCGCCTATTTCAGTCAGGAACTGATCGAAGCACTGCACATCGTCGACGATGACCAGATCGAGATCGACCGGATGCAGGGCTCGTGGGCGGGGGCAATGGGATTCGTGCAGTTCATGCCGTCCATCTTCCGGCGCTATGCCGTCGACTACGACGGCAGTGGTCGCCGCGACCTCTGGACGAGCACGGCCGATGCCATGGCGTCGGCGGCAAACTTCCTGCGAGCACTCGGCTGGGACCGTGGGTATCGCTGGGGTCGGGAAGTGACGCTGCCGGCCGATTTCCCCTACCGCGAAATCGGCCGGGAAAATCGGCGCCCACTTGCTGACTGGCGTGAAATGGGCGTCACGACTGCCTGGGAGCATCCATTACCGGACGCCGATATCGAAGCGGCCATTTTGCTGCCTGCGGGGCACGAGGGGCCGGCGTTCCTGGTCTACGAGAACTTCGATGTCATCATGGGCTGGAACCGCTCCGAGTTCTACGCGCTGACCGTCGGGCACCTGGCCGATCGCATCGAAGGCGCCGGCGAGCTGCGCCGCTCACCGCCCGCAGACGCGCCCCGACTGAGCCGCGATCAGATCATTTCCGTGCAGAAGCGTTTGAATGCCAAGGGTTTCATCAGTGGAACACCGGACGGCATCGCCGGACCGATGACGCGGCGCGCGATCAGCCACTATCAGCAGGCCAATGACATGGTGCCCGACGGCTTTCTCTCGAGCGAGCTCCTGTCGCGGCTGGATGTCGATGTCGATGAGCCG
>CAZJGZ010000034.1:0-12984 GCA_964545695.1 uncultured Ectothiorhodospiraceae bacterium
TCGCCGGGCATGCCGCCGGCAGGTGCGAGGCTGATGGTAATACCCTGCTCGCCAGGAGATTCCGCCCCTTGGCGTGCACGCGGATCGGTCAGGGCGGTCAGAACGCCCGCATGGAGCGCCAATGCCACCACCAGGGCCAGGGGCCACCGCCAGCCGCGCATTATGGGTCCTCCGCGCCACCAACCGTGATCAGCCGGACAGTTGCAACGTCTGCTGCGCGCAGGCGTTCGATCACATCCAGCAGCTGACGCGTGCTCGCGTCGGCGTCGGCCTGCACCGCCAACACATCATCCGGGGGCGCGTCCCGCTGCCAGTTCACCAGGTACTCATCCAGTTCGGCGAGCGTGATCTGCTCACCGCCGAATGCCAGCTGCCCGTCGCGACCGATGGCGATGCCATCCTGTGGCGCATCCGAAGCCTCCGCGGCACGGGTCGTCGGCGGATCGACCGGAAACGGCGTGGTCGCCGAGATGACTCCGGCAATCATGAAGAAGATGAGCAGGAGAAAAACGATATTGATCAGCGGCAGAACGTTCTCTTCCGTGGTCCGCTGACTGCGCGGAATCGGTACGATCACGGCTCGACTCCGGAGAGCGATACGCCGGGGATCCCGCCTTCCTGCAACCGATCAAAGGCACCAATGGTGGCCCGCAAGGGCGCATCATCGTCCGCGCGCAGGATGACCGGATGCTGGGCCGGATCACCCTGCTGACGATCACGGACGGTACCGGCGAGCTCGTCGGCACGGACCGTATCGCCGCCGACGCGGATGCCGCCATCGGCATCGATTTCCACGAGGATCGGTTGGAGGTCGACGTCGGGTGCAGCGACGTCGGCCGGGACCGCGACCTCGAACGCACGCCAGTCGAGGAAGCTCGACGCCAGCATGAAGAAAACCAGCAGGATGAACACCACATCAATCAGCGGTGTCAGTCGGATCAGCGTCGGCCGGCGGCGAGCCACCTCAATCCGCACTGCCACCTCCAGACGCGCGCGCGACCTTTGTCGGCCCCGGCCGCGTCTCGCCGAGCGACTCGGCAGCGGTTGCCTGTCGCGATACGCCGCCAGCCGCACCGCCGCGGGTAAAGACGCGGGTAGCGGCATCCTGCATGGCATGATGGGCCTGTTCGACCTGCCGCTCGAGCCAGACATGGGCAGCGACCGCGGGAATCGCCACGCTGAGACCACCGGCGGTGGTCAGCAGCGCGACCCAGATACCGCCGGAGAGGACCGCCGGGTCAACGCGGCTGCCGGCAGCTTCCAGCTCGCGGAATGCGTCGATCATGCCGATGACCGTACCCAGCAGCCCCAACAGTGGCGCGAGGCTGCCGATCAGTTCCAGCGGACGCAATCCGGCACGCGCGCGCTCGAGCAGTGCGGCGCCCGTGCGCGCAACCTCTTCGCGAACAACGGCGTCCTCGTGCGCCGGATCATTGCGGCCCCGGATGGCGACCCCGACCACGGTACTGACTGGTCCGCGCTCACGGGCAATGGCGGCCAGTCCCGCTTCCGGGTCACCCTGCTCCCAGAACCGGACGGCTGCTTCGGCCGGCTGCCGTCGCCACAGCCCACTCCACCAGAACTCGATGATCTTGCCGAGGATCAGCGTCACAGCCGCGACCGAGAGCCCGGCAATGATCCACATGACGAAACCACCTGCCTCCAGCAGACCGGTCAGCGGAGTGACATCGAACATCGTTACTACACTCCAGAAATCTTGATGGCGCTGCTGCCGCGCAGTCGGCGTACGATCTGCGAATGATAACCGTTCTTATCCGGCAGCGCACACTCGACCGGCACCACCGAATTCGATCCCGGTTGGCACAGACACCGCCGGCGATTACCCTCACGCCATGAACACACCATCGGAACAAGCACCGAACGACTCAATGGATGAGCCTGCCGATCTTCTGCCCTCGACCGACGCCCATGCGCGACAGCATGCCACGGTGCGCAAGGCCCACGAGACCGAGTTGATCGAGGACTATATCGAACTCATCTATGAGCTACTGGATCAGGAAGGCGAAGCGCGGGCGGTCGATATCTCCCGGCGGATGGGTGTGAGTCAGGCAACGGTGACGAAGATGCTGCGGCGTCTGGCGGAGCGTGGGCTGATCACCAGCGAACCCTACCGTTCCATCTTTCTCACCGGCGCCGGCCGTGCCATGGCCGAACATTCCCGTGATCGGCACCAGGTCGTGCTGCGGTTCCTGCGGGCGCTCGGTGTCAGTGATGAGACCGCACGCATCGATGCCGAGGGCATCGAGCATCACGTCAGCGCCGAGACGCTGGAACGGATGCGTCGTTTCGGCGAGTAACGGTGAGGCCGGCCATGTTCAACGCCGCAGCGACGGCCAGTCGAAATGGTGGATGAAACCGAGGCTGATGCCTTCGTAGGTGCGATCCGCATGGGAGATGTATTCGAGATTGATCGCGGTGCGGGGTGAGCCGTAGAGCTCGACACCAATCCCCCCGGAGAAGTCCGACTCGGTCTGATTGTCGCCGTTGGCGTCCCCGAACCAGATCTGGGACCCACCGGCCAGGCCATACAGGCTTACGCGCTCGAAAGGCAGGTCAATGCGCAGGAACGCAGCGCCCATGTGCAAGGTGGAACGCTCGAGGAGTTCGGTACTGCTCCTGCGGGAATACCCGGCCCGCCCCTCGATCGCCACGAAGCGCGAGAACCGGTAGCCGGCCTGCAGACCGACGTTGGTAAAATTCCGCTCCAGACCGCTGCCTTCGTCGCTCTCCAGATCGTAATCACCGAGCGAGAGCCCGAAATACTGCGCAGGACGATCAGTGGCAGCCGCCGCTGTCGAGAAGGCGAGGAGGAACAAACACAGCAGAATACGGCTGGCCATTGGCGGGCTCCCTCGTGAAAATCCCCGTTCTGTTATGGTGCGCACACGATCGCACACCCGCATTTCCGGCTGAGCCTGACACCGTTCAGCTGATTGATCAAGTGCTTAACCCACATTCTTCACGCCAGACTCACGCGATACACCGGTTGAAACAACTTGAGATCGAGGAAAGACTACATGACACGAGCCATACGCATCCATCAGACCGGCGGCCCCGAGGTACTGGAGGTTGAGGAGATTGCGGTGCCCGAACCCGACAATGGCGAGGTGCTGCTTCGCCACACCGCGATCGGTCTCAACTACATCGACGTGTATTTCCGCACGGGGCTGTACAAGGGGCCCGAGCTCCCGTTCACACCGGGCATGGAAGGCGCCGGCATCATCGAGGCCGTCGGCGCGGGCGTGACCGATCTGCGGCCGGGTGACCGCGTGGCCTACGCGTCCGCCCCGCTTGGCAGCTATGCCGAGCACCGGGTGTTCCCCGCCGACCGGCTGGTGCCGCTACCGGACCAGATCGACGATCAAACTGCTGCTGCGGTGATGCTCAAGGGCATGACCGCACACTATCTGCTGCGCAAGACCCGTCCGATCGAGGCCGGCGACACCATCCTGTTCCACGCCGCGGCCGGTGGCGTCGGACTGCTTGCCTGCCAGTGGGCGAGTGCGCTGGGGGCGACCGTGATCGGCACCGTGGGCACGCCGGAGAAGGCGGAACTGGCGCGCAGACATGGCTGCACATACCCGATCGTTCATGGCGAGGAAGACTTCGTCGAGCGCGTGCGCGAAATCACCGACGGCCGGGGCGTGCCCGTCGTCTACGACTCCGTCGGTCGCGATACCTTCATGCGCTCCCTTGACTGCCTCGCGCCGCGCGGCCATCTGGTCAGCTTCGGCCAATCCTCCGGCCCGGTGGAGCCCCTCGATGTCGGCATCCTGGCCGCCAAGGGTTCACTCACCCTGACTCGGCCCACACTGGCGCATTACGTCGGTACGCAGTCGGAACTGCGCGCCGCCGCGCAGGAGCTTTTCGGCATCATTGCCGACGGCAACGTCCAGGTCCGTGTGGGCACCACGTTCCCGCTCCGCGAAGCCGCGCGTGCCCACCAGGCGCTGGAAGCGCGCGAGACCACCGGGTCGACGCTGCTGCTGCCGGACGCCTGAGACGGCCGCCCGGGCCCCAGCCGCAACCAAGCCCACACCAACGGGGGATCATGCATCGTGCATCCGCTGAGAATATCGATCTGCACCTACAACCTGTGGAACACCCGGCGCTGGCCGGACCGGGAGCCGGCACTGCGCCGATTCCTTGAATGCTTTCAGCCGGACATCCTGTGTGTTCAGGAGTTGCGCGCGGAGACGCGGGACTGCATCGATCAGGTGCTGTCAACTCATCAGCGCGTGCAGGATGAGCTGCCGGGATGGACGAACGAGAGCAATATCTGGTGGCGGTCCGACCTGTTCCGGAGGCTGGCCCACGGCGCCGAGAATATTGGGCACGACGAACCGGACCGACGCCTGTTCTGGGTGCGCCTTGACCGGCCGGACCGCGAAGGCACCGTGCTGGTGGCAACCACGCACCTCACCCATCAGCGCAATGAACGCGAAGCAGACACGGGCCAATCGCCCCGCATTGCCCAGACGCGCGCCATGCTCGACACGCTGGACCGGATTGTGGGCGATGGCGAACCGGCATGGGTTGTCGGCGACTTCAACGACGCCATCCATGTGCCGGCAATGCTGCACGGCGCCGGCTTCACTGCCTGCTACAGCGACCTGGCGATTCAGCCGCCCCCCACGTTCCCCGCGCTGCCCACCGCGACGGTCAGCCCGGGCGAGTACTTCACGAACGCCACCTTCGACTGGATTACCGCCCAAGGACCGGTGCGGGCGATGAGTGCGGCATCACCCCATCAATTCCACGACGATCTCTCCCCCTCGGACCATTGGCCCATCCTGGCCGTTTACGAATTGTAGCGAGTGGGCCACGCGGCACAGGTGTGCCGTGACGGCTCAGCGAGCAGGAGTCGCCGAGGCGGATGGGCATGAACAGCGGATATTCATGCGAGCGCTCCGAACAGGACCGGGGCGGTCCGTGTCCGGAGGCTGCGCGGATACCAACGGGGCTCGAAATGCGGGGGTCTAAATGCCTTCGTCCTGCGCGTCTTGCTCTTCCTTGTCACCGGGACATTGGCCCTCTCCGCGCTTCGCGATCCACATGAGATCTTCGCGGTCGGACACGACCACACCACCGGAACGCTCCATCGTCACCGCAAAGAGCTTGGCCTCGTCCACGGGCAATTGGTTGCGGATCGGAACCACCACTTCCTCTTCACCGGTGCTGTCGAAGACGCCGCCATCGACCGGATACTGGTCGCTGCGATTCTCGTCGAAGACCCAGAGCTGGTATTGCTGCTCGCCGGGATCATTGTTGGGGATGCCGCGGAAGGTCATGTAGCCTTCCTGACGACTTTCACTCCAGACCACATCGCCGGTGACACCCGCCGACAGCGGATGGTCGGTTTCCTGCCATTCCACCCGCACCGCATCCGGCGCTTCCTCGAGCAACCGGTCACGCGCCTCGGCCAGCGAGGTGGGTTGTTCCTGCGTCACTTCGTCTGTCGCCTGCGGCCACCACCCGGCAACGGCAAGCACGAGCGCCGCGGCGGCGGCCAGCCAGCCCCAGTTGCCGCTCGCGGGTCGCCGGGGCGAACCCGAGGACCGCGCGCCATCCTCACCACGGTCGGCGGTCGCGGCCGCCGGACGACGACTGCCCATCGCCACCACACCGTCGTCGTCCCCAGCGGCCAGCGCCGTCAGATGCGATTCCAGTCGCTGTGCCACATCGGCCGGCAGTTCGTCGGCGCTATCGCCGGTCGCAAGCCAGTAGCCGGCGGCCGCTTCGTCGTAGGCGCTCGGATCGACCTCGGGGAATTCGCGCAGCAGCGCTTCCAGCTCGGACGTCTCGCCCGCATGCAGCCCCTCGACGGCACGCGTGACCAGCAGCTCTTCAAGTCGCTCGCGGCGCTCGTTATTGTTGTTTTCGCCGTTCATCGCGGATCTTCCCGCCGTACATCTGCTGAATCACCATCCGCGCCGGCAGCGTCCTGATCCTGTGATGCCATGCGCTCGCGCAGGCGAATGAGCCCGCGCCTCATGTGGGTCTTGACTGTACCGAGCGGCGTTGACGTCGCCTCCGCGATCTCGCGCTGCGTCATGCCGCGGCCGATGCTCATCTCCAGCACCTGGCGCTGGTCATCACTGAGTTCCTGGATTGCTCCGGCGGCCTGCTCGGCATCCCAGCCGCGCTCACCGCTGTCGCCGCTGATCTGTTGATCGCTGGCCGGACCGGCGGCAAAGGGTTCGAACTCGCGCCGGCGCTTCTCCCGCCGGATCCGATCGATCAGGCGACGCCGCGCAATCATGGAGATGAACACCCGCTCCGACGCCCGCTGCTCGCGGTAACGATGCGCGCTCTTCCAGATATCGGTGAAGATGTCCTGCGTGGCGTCCTCGGCATCATCGCGCGTGGGACAGAAGCGCAGCGCAAGCGACCACACGAGGCCGCCATACGCCTTCATGAGCTCCTGCATGGCCGCAGGTTGACCGCTTGCCACGCGGGCAAGCACCGGCTGATCGGGCTCGCGCACCTCACTCATGATGCGAGGCCCAGCGCTGCTGCCACCGGATTCCGCGGACGGCCGGTCTGGGGATACATGTCGAGGTGTGGACTCCGTGATAACGGCAGACTGAAGTCTCGCTCGCACGCGCGTCGGAGTCAAACGCTCGGCGACCTCGACAACCTGCGACCACGGCCGGACGAGAAGTGGATCGGCGATCACTGTGCGCACCTCCGATACCCCGTGGCCGGCCCTGCGGCCGGCTACACGGGGTATCCGTTAGGCCGGGGCGGGATGGCCCTTGCCTGTATGCGATCGTTTTCGCCCTGTCGCCGCTGGTGGATGTAGTGCCGGGCCGCATTGACAGTTACAGATTGTGCGTCAGTCGCAGCGCATCGTAGAGCGCGGCATGGATATTGCGACTCGCCACCGCATCGCCGACCCGGAACAGCCGATAGTTGCCATCCGGGTTGCGCTCGCGGGTCTGCGGCTGGCCCGCGATCAGGGCATCCAGGTCGGTTTCGCCCCCGTTGACCGAGTCCGCCTTGAGTTCCTCGTAGGTGTCGGCCAGCGGCAGCGTGCCATGCTCGACGATGACGCGGTCGACCTGTCGGGCAACGGTCTGCTTGGTGAAGTCGTTGTACAGCGTCACCGCCAGACGGCCGGCGTCGTCACGCTCGACACGGCGCAGCCAATGGTCCGGGGTCAGCGTCACACCATGCTCATAGAACGCCTTGAGATAGGCGGGATAATTGGTGCCGCCAATCTGGGCGCAGACCATGCGCTCGGGCGTAACGAGCTCCAGACTCGTCCCCTGCGCGGCCAGATGCTCGGCGCAGGACATGCCGGGGTGCTGCCCGTTGTCGTCATAGAGCAGCACCTCGCCCTCCCCGCTGCTGTGGCCACCGAGCACATCCCAGGTGGATTCCACCAGTTCCTCGCCGGCCTCGAGGAACGACGTATTCGGCAATCCGCCCGTGGCGACAATGACCACATCGGGCGCCTCGGCCTGCACATCCGCGGCTTCGGCATAGGTGTTGTAGCGCATCGTGACGCCGAGTCTATCGAGCTCCGCCAGGCGCCAGTCGACAATGCCGATCAGTTCGCGTCGGCGCTCGGGCACGGCCGCGAGCGCGATCTGACCGCCGGCACGGTCGGCCGCTTCGAAGACCGTGACATCGTGGCCGCGCTCGGCACAGACGCGGGCCGCCTCCAGCCCGGCCGGGCCGGCACCGACGACCACAACGCGGTGCCGGGCCCCCGTGGTCGGCGCGATTTCCTGCGGCAGCTCGCGCTCGCGCCCGGTCGCCGGATTGTGGATGCACAGCGCATCGCCGCCCTCGTAGATGCGGTCGATGCAGTAGCCGGCGCCGACACAGGGGCGAATCCGGTCCTCGGTGCCGTCCGCCACCTTGCGCACGATGTGCGGGTCGGCCATGTGTGCGCGCGTCATGCCGACCATGTCGACATGCCCTTCGCGCACGGCGTAGCGGGCCGTGGCAATGTCATTGATGCGGTTGGCGTGGAATACCGGGATGTCGGTCCCGAGGGCGCTGCGCACCTCGCCAGCGAAGTCGACCTGCGGCCCCTGCGGCGTGCCCATGTTGGCGATGACATGCGACAGACCCTCGTCGGTGTCGATATGCCCCTGGATCACGTTGACGAAGTCGAGCCCACCGTCGTTGACCAGACGGCGCCCGATCTCGAAACCCTCGTCGCGCTGCAGACCACCGGGCAGTTCCTCATCGAACACCATGCGGATACCCATGACGTAGTCACGCCCGACCTGCTCGCGGATTTCGCGGATCACCTCGCGCGCAAAGCGGATGCGGTTGTCCAGCGACCCGCCCCACTGGTCCTCGCGCTGATTGGTCAGCGGCGACCAGAAGGCGTCCATCAGGTGGCCGTAGGCCTGCAGCTCGATCCCGTCGAGACCGCCCTCGCGGCAGCGCCGCGCCGCGTGTCCATAGGCGCGAATGATGCGTTCGATATCGAATTCTTCCGCCTGCTTGGGAAAGGCGCGATGGGCCGGCTCACGCACCGGCGACGGATAGACCAGCGGCAGCCAGTCGGCGGTGTAGTTCCCGGTTCGGCGCCCGAGATGGGTCAATTGCGTCATCACCGCACAGCCGTGCTCATGGACTGCTGCGGACAGGCGCTGGAAGTAGGGGATGATCCGATCCGTGGTCACATCCAGATTGCCGAACGCCGGCGGTGAGTCCGGCGCGACGATCGCCGAGCCGCCGATCATGGTCAGCGCCAGCCCGCCGCGGGCCTTCTCGACGTGGTAGGCGGTGTAGCGCTCGCCCGGCATGCCGTCCTCGGAATAGGCCGGCTCATGGCTGGTCGACAGCACCCGGTTCTTCAGTTCCAGATCGCGCAGGCGGAACGACTGAAGCAACGGATCCGTACTCATGTCAACCTCCTGAATCTTTTGGCATTTTTCCCCGCAGTGCGGGTCGCTGTCGGCATGGTCAACCCCGCGCCCGGGAATCCGCCGATCAGGATCTCCCGGGACTTGCTAGACCACCCGCGGCAGCGTCGCCAGCGAGGCATCGACTGCGTCCTGCGAATACTCGAAATCCTCCAGATCACCCGCGAGGTAGCGATCGTAGGCGGCCATGTCGAAGTGACCATGGCCCGAGAGCGTGAACAGCAGCCGCTTGGGTTCACCACTCTCCTTGCAGCGCAGCGCCTCGGCAATGGCACCGGCGGCGGCATGGGCCGACTCCGGGGCCGGGATGATGCCCATAGTCTGGGCCACGAGCTGGCCGGCACGGAAGGTGTCGAGCTGGGGCAGGGCCACCGCCTCGATCACGCCCTCGTGGTAGAGCTGCGACACCAGTGGCGAATCCCCGTGATAGCGCAGCCCGCCGGCATGGATCCCGGGCGGCATGAAGTCATGGCCCAGGGTGTACATCTTCATCATCGGTGTCAGGCCCGCGGAATCGCCCCAGTCATAGGCGTAGTGCCCCCGCGTCAGGGTCGGACACGACGCCGGTTCGCAGGCCACCAGCCGGATCGGATCGCCCGCCGCCTTGTCGGCCACATAGGGGAACATCATGCCGCCGACGTTGCAGCCGCCGCCGCAGGGCGCAAAGATCATGTCCGGCCGCGTGCCGGCGATTTCGAACTGGCGCCGGGTCTCCTGGCCGATCACGGTCTGGTGCAGCAGGACATGGTTGAGCACGGAACCGAGCGCATAGTTCGTGTCGCTGCGGCCGGCCGCCTCTTCCACCGCTTCCGAGATGGCCAGCCCGAGCGAACCGGGGTTATCCGGATCGGCCGCGAGCGCCTCGCGTCCGGCCGCGGTCAGCGATGACGGGCTGGGAACAACCTCGCCGCCCCAGAGCTCCATCATCGATTTGCGGAACGGCTTCTGCTCATAGCTCACGCGGACCATGTAGATGCGCACATCCAGACCGAAGATCTGCCCGGCCAGCGCCAGTGACGAGCCCCACTGACCGGCGCCCGTCTCCGTCGCCAGCCGATGGATGCCGGCAACGTGGTTGTACCAGGCCTGCGCGACGGCGGAATTGGGCTTGTGCGAGCCGGCTGGGCTGACGCCCTCATACTTGAACCAGATCTCTGCCGGCGTGCCCAGGCGCTGCTCCAGGCGATGCGCGCGGTAGAGCGGACTCGGCCGCCACAGCGCCAGCGCCTCGCGCACCGGCTCGGGGATCGCGATCCAGCGCTGATCCGACATCTCCTGTTCAAGGATGCCGGGCGGGAAGATCGCGCCCATGGTTTCGGCCGACACCGGCTGACCGTCCGCCCCCAGGTAGGGAGCCGGAGGCTGCGGCAGATCGGCAACCACGTTGTACCAGTGGGTCGGCAGGTCCGACTCGGGGAGCTGAATCTTGGTCACGGACACGTGCAGTCTCCAGTTCGCCGGGATCCGGCGGCCATCGACGTTGGGTGGTTTGTCAGCACGAACGCTGCGGATTATACGTGGTTGATCGCGCGCCTCCGAATCGACCGGTAGCCTGACCGACGTCCACATTACCCCTTGCCGGCAACGGCTGCGCGGACAACAATGGACATCAAGGCTGCCCGTCGGCATGCCCCCAGGGATCAACATCCGAACTTCCAAAACCATGAGTGACTGCATCATGCGTCGCGCCCTTGCCGCGCTTGCCCTTGTCGTCCCGATCCTCCTCGCCACGCCCGCCGCCGCCAGCGAGCTGCCGCGGCCGGCCGAGCTCGAGCCCGCCGTGGCGTTCTGGACCCAGGTGTATTCGCAGGTCGACAGCGAATCGGGCCTGCTGCACGACCGCCGCGACCTGAATGTGGTCTACGAAGTGGTGGACCTGCAGCCGGGGCGCACGCGGGACGAGCGCCGCGCCGGAGTCCGCGAGCGCCGTGAGCATTACGAGTCGATTCTGCAACAACTTGCCAGCGGCAAGCGGGAGGACCTGTCGGACGAGGCCCGCCGCGTCCTGGCACTGTTCCCCGACGACGTCGACAACGCCACGCTGCGCCAGGCCGCCGACGAGGTACGCTTCCAGCTCGGCCAGGCCGACCGCTTCCGTCGGGGCATGATCCGTGCGGGCGCGTGGGAGCCGCATATCCGCAGCACGCTGGCCGACATGGGGCTGCCGCCCGAGATCGCCGCGTTGCCGCATGTCGAGTCGTCGTTCAACCCCAACGCCTACTCCCGCATCGGTGCCGCCGGGATGTGGCAGTTCACGCGCGCCACAGGCCAACGCTTCATGCGAGTCGACAATATCGTCGACGAACGCATGGATCCGTTTGCCTCCAGTGTCGCCGCCGCGCGTCTGCTGCAGCACAACTACTCGGTCACCGGCGACTGGGCCCTGGCAATCACTGCCTACAATCACGGCCTGGCGGGTATCCGCCGGGCCGCACGCGCCACGGGCTCCGATGACATCGCGGATATCGTGCGCGAGTATGAAGGCCGCAACTGGGGCTTTGCCTCGCGCAACTTCTACGCCGCTTTCCTCGCCGCGGTCGACGTCGAGTACGCCGGGCAGCACTACTTCGGTCTGCTCGACCGGCACAGCCCGGTCGTCAGTGAAACCATCGACATGCCCTTCTATGCGCGCATCGACGATATCAAGGCCGCGTTCGAAGTCGATCGCGACGAGCTGCGTGCGCTCAATCGTGCCCTGCGGCCGGCGGTGTGGAACGGCGAAAAACTCGTCCCGCGCGGTTATACCCTGCGCGTTCCCGCCGGTCCCGACGTACCACCGGCTGCGGACCGGCTCGCGCGCATCGATTCGGACCAGCGTTATTTTGCCCAGGTGCCCGATCGCTACCATCGGGTCGCGCGTGGCGAATCGCTGTCGATCATCGCCAGCCGCTACGGGGTATCCACCCGCGAACTGGTGCAGCTGAACAATCTGCGCAGCGCGAACCTGATTCAGGTCGGACAACAGTTGCGCCTGCCGGGCGCGGGTGACGCCCCCATCGGGGGTCGCACCTATACCGTCCAGAGCGGGGACAACCTGTCGCGTATCGCCCAGCGGGTCGGCATGCGCGTGAGCGCACTGGCCGCCGCCAACAACATCGACCCAAGCCGGCCGATCCAGCCCGGCCAGGAATTGCGTATCGATGGCCGCCCGGTCGAAGGCGCCGAGCCGGCCGTAGCGACCGCCGAAGAAGACGACCCGGCCAGCGCCGATGACGCACCACCACCGAGTGAGACGGCCGCCGCCGACCTCCCCGCGGCAGAGCCGGACACCGACACGCCGGCCGAGGCTGATCCGGGTGATGTTGAGCCCGGGGAGATTGACCCAGGAGACACCGAGCCATCAACGCTGGCCCAGGACGAGCCCGGGGCGCTCGGCGAGACCGCGGCATTCGGCGACACCGTCGACTTCGCCACCACATTCGAGATCCTGGCGGCGATGATGCCGGCCGAGGCGGCCACTACCGAGGAGCGTCTGACGCTTGGCACCGACGGCTTGCGTGGACCTCCCGCCGCACTTGCCGCCGCCCCCGCACTGGCTGAACGCGCAAATGATCGCGGCGCGGACGACGAGCAAGAGCCGATGCTGGCCGCGGACCCGAGTGACTACACCGTCGCCGATGACGGCACCATCGAGGTCCAGGCCGCAGAGACCCTCGGCCACTACGCCGAATGGCTCGATCTGCGCGCCAGTCATCTGCGCCGCATCAACAACAAGCGCTTCGGCTCTCCTGTCGTCATCGGCCATCGGCTCAAGCTCGATTTCCGCCATGTCGAGCCCGAATACTTCGAGCGCCAGCGGCGCGATTATCACCAGGCGCTGCAAGTCCGTTTCTTCGATCAGTTCCGCATCACCGGCGCGGAAACGCTGGAGATCCAGTCCGGCGACTCGCTGTGGACGCTGGCCCGACGCCACGACAACATCCCGGTATGGCTGATGCGCCAATACAACCCGGATCTCGACTTCGACCGCCTCCGCCCGGGCATGACATTCGAATTACCCATGGTGCAACGCCACGAAGACCCGGAGCCGACCGCGGACCGCGAGGGCGATGACGACCGACAGGTCGCGGAC
>CAZJGZ010000034.1:13084-20026 GCA_964545695.1 uncultured Ectothiorhodospiraceae bacterium
CGTCGGATCGGTTTCGTTTATCAATTCTTCAACCTGATCACGACGCTGTCGGTGCTCGACAACGTCATGCTGCCGCTCGAACTCGATCGCCGGACCACAAAGGACGACGAGGCGCGCGCACGCGCGCTCCTGGCCGAGGCCGGCCTCGGCGGCCGCGAGGAGAGCTTTCCGGATCGCCTGTCCGGCGGCGAACAGCAGCGCGTGGCGCTGGTGCGTGCGCTGATCCATGAGCCGGCACTGATCCTGGCCGACGAGCCCACCGGCAACCTCGACAGCGAAACGGGCGGCGTGGTCCTCGACCTGCTCGACCGCCTGGTCCAGCGCGCCGGGCACGGCATGCTCCTGGTCACGCACAGCCGCGAGGTCGCCCGACGCGCCGATCGCATCCTCACCCTGCGTGATGGCCGGCTCGTGGCCGACGGCCAGGCATGAGCCTGCCGGGCAACCCCCTGCGCACACGGACGGTGGGCTGAGCCGTGCAGCGCTGGCAGCTTGCAAGCGTCCGCGCATTGATGCGCCAGCGCACCCAGCTGCTGCTGGCAATCGTCGGCATCGCCCTGGGCGTGGCCGTCGTGGTCGCCGTCCAGCTGGCCAATGACAGCGCCGACCGCGCCTTTGCCCTGTCCGTCGACCGCATCACGGGCGATGCGACCCACCAGATCACCGGGCCGCCGGCCGGCATCGACGAGGCGCTCTACCGCGAGCTGCGCATCGACCGGCGGCTGCGCGCCAGCGCGCCCCTGATCGAGGGCTTCGGCCGCTACGGCACGGACACCTGGCGCATCCTCGGCGTCGATCCACTGGCCGGGACCGGGGCGGCCACCGGCCTGATCAACGTCGATGGCGATGACCTGGAGGAGCTGATGACGCGCTCCGATCGCCTGTTGCTGGCGCAGCCGACGGCCGCACGCCTCGGCCTCGACACCGGCAGCACGATCGATCTCGAAGTCGCGGGACGCAGCCGCAGCGTCCGCATCGCCGGGCTGATCGAGTCGGGCGACCAGCCCGCCGCGGCCATCGAGGGGCTGGCCGTGATCGATCTCGCCGCCGCCCAGGAGTGGTTCGAGCGCCACGGGCGGCTCGACCGCATCGAACTCGACCTCACCGCTGCCGAGGCCGATGCACTGGCGGCCGAATTGCCCGGGCGCCTGCGTCTGGAGCGCATCGATGCCCGCGCCGACCAGACACGGGCCATGACCGCGGCCTTCCGCACCAACCTGACCGCGATGGCGCTACTGGCCGTCGTCATTGGCATTTTCCTGATCTACAACACCATGACCTTCGCCGTGGTCCGCCGCCGTGACCTGATCGCGACCCTGCGCGGCCTCGGCGTCACCCGCGGCATGATCTGCCGCCAGATCATCATCGAGACACTCGCCCTCGGTGCCGTCGCTACCGCGCTCGGCCTCGTGGGCGGCATCGCCCTCGCCCACGGCCTGATCGGTCTGGTCACACAGACCATCAACGACCTCTACTTCGTGCTGACCGTGCGCGAGATCTTCATCAGCCCCGCCGTGCTCGCCCAGGGCATCGGCATCGGCCTGCTGGCCTCGCTGCTGGGCGCGCTCGGCCCCGCCATCGAAGCCGCCGGCTCGCCCCCGGCCGCAGCCGGACGCCGCTCGGTACTGGAACAGCGCAGCCGCCGCCTCGCCGTGCCGCTGGCGGGCGCCGGCCTGGCGCTGCTGGCCGCCGCTGCCGGGCTGCTCCTGCTGCCCGGGGAAGGCCTGATCGTCGGCTTCGTCGCGCTGGCCGCGCTGCTCTTCGGCGCGGCGCTGCTGATGCCTGCGGGCCTGCTCGCGGTCACGCCGCCGCTGGCCGGGATTGCCGGCCGTCTGTTCGGAGTCCTCGGCCGCATGGCCGCACGAGGGCTCGCCGCCGGCCTGTCACGCACGGGTCTTGCCGTCATCGCGCTGGCGCTGGCGCTGTCCGCCACCGTCAGTGTCGGCATGATGATCACGAGCTTCCGCGCCTCGGTCGAAGGCTGGCTCGATCGCACGCTGGCGGCCGATATCTACCTGAGCGCGCCCCAGCGGGTCGCCGAAGGCCATTCGGCGCCGCTGCCGGGCGATGCCCGGGAACTCGTCGCCGATGTGGACGGCATCGAAGCGATCTCGCGTGGCTGGCAGGTCGAGGTCGACAGCGCCGACGGGCGCACGCCAATGCTGGCGCTGGACCCGGCCCCGGGCAGCCTGCGCGACGTCCTCGACTTCATCGCCGGCGACCCGGACGCCGCACTCGCGCACTGGCATGCCGGCGAGGTGGTGCTCATCACCGAACCGCTGGCCCGTCACCGCGATCTCGAACCGGGGGACACCATCGCCCTGCGCACCGAGGACGGCCTGCACGAGTTCACCGTGGCCGGCGTCTACCGCGACTACAACACCGACCGCGGCAGCGTGCTCATGGATCGCGCACTGTACGACCGCCACTGGGATGACCCGCGCATATCGTCGCTCGGCCTCTATCTCACGGATACCGCCGACTCGGACACGGTGCAGGCGCAACTGCGCGAACGCCTGGCGGCGACCGACCCCGTGCGCATCCAGCCCAGCGCCGAGATCCGTGAACAGTCGCTGGTCGTCTTCGATCGCACCTTCGCCATCACCGGCGTGCTGCGCTGGCTCGCCATCGGTGTCGCCTTCGTCGGTGTGGTCACCGCGCTGCTGGCACTGGAGCTGGAGCGCGCGCGCGAACGCGCCATCCTGCGCGCCACGGGCGCGACTCCGTGGCAGGTCGGCGGCCTGGTACTGACCCAGAACGGCCTGCTGGGCGTGATCGCCGGGCTGTTCTCGCTGCCGCTCGGCTATGCGCTGGCCGAGGTCCTGATCCACGTCATCAACCGGCGCGGGTTCGGCTGGACCATCGATACCGTCGTCCCCGGGTGGGTGTTTGTCGAAGCGATGCTGGTGGCGCTGGGCGCCGCCCTGCTGGCCGGCCTGTGGCCGGCATGGCGGGCCGCGCGCGCCGAACCGGCCCACACGTTGCGCGAGGAATGACCATGCGCACCCTGCTCCTCAACCTGATCTGCGCGCTTGCCGTCCTGGCGTGCGGCCCCGACACGGCGACCGAACCGGACTCTCCCGGCAACGAGACCATGCGTAGCGAGCTCGGTGGCCCCGCCGACGCCGGGTTCGCCCGCGCGGAAGAAGTGCGCGAGTTCGACTTCCCGGCCGACCACGGCCCGCATCCCGAATTTCGCAACGAGTGGTGGTACCTGGTCGGCAACCTGGAAGACGAGCAGGGCCGGCGCCACGGTTTCCAGGTCACCTTTTTCCGCATCGGCCTGACGCCGGACGCGGAGACACGCGCATCGGCCTGGGCAAGCAATCAGATGTGGATGGCGCATCTGGCCCTGACCGACGTCGAGGCCGAAACCCACTACCAGAGCGAACGCTTCGCCCGTGACGGCGACATCGGCCTGGCGGGTGCCGAGGCCGACGGCCGCCGGATCTGGCTGGAAGACTGGGCCCTCGAGCGCGCACCCGAGGGCGATTGGCACCTGACCGCCGCCACCGAGGATTTCGCGCTCAACCTCTCCTTCGACCCCGAGCGTGCCCCCGTGCTGCACGGCAAGCAGGGGCTGTCGCAAAAGAGCGCGGAGCCCGGCAACGCGTCCTACTACTACTCCAAGCCGCGGCTCGCGACCCGCGGCGAGATCCGCGTCGGCGACGACACGCGCGTCGTGAGCGGCCGCAGCTGGCTCGACCGCGAGTGGAGCACCAGCGTCCTCGGTGACGAGCAGGAGGGCTGGGACTGGTTCGCCCTCCAGCTCGATGACGGCACCGACGTCATGATCTACGAAATGCGCCGCTTCGACGCCGGGCGCAGCGCCTACGCCTATGCTGCGGTCATGGAGCCCGACGGCGAAGTCCGCCGCCTCGGCCCCGACGAGTTCGAGATCGACGTGCTGGACCACTGGACCAGTCCGCGCGGCGACACCTATCCCGCCCGCTGGCGCCTGCGGATCGCCGGTCTGGACGGGCCGCTCGAGGTCGTACCCGTGCTCGCCGATCAGGAATTCACCGGCACCGTGCGCTACTGGGAAGGCGCCGTCGACGTGCTGCGCGGCGGCGCATCCGTCGGCCGCGGGTACGTCGAACTGGCCGGTTACACCGGCAGCGACACGCCGGACTGACCCATCGTGCACCCACGCAGACCGCGCGGAACTGCGTGGTAAAACCGATTCGACCGCGTTACGCTGATCCGGCGAGCGGCGGGGGCGGTTCGCACCGGGGAACGAAACGGCGACTGATTCCGGGGGGAACCTGCGTATGCCTGCCAACCGATTGCGTGGCCACAAACTGCCCGCCCACAAGCTGATAGTACCCGTCGGCACGGCGCTCGTGCTGCTGTTCGCCGCGTCCTGCGGCTGGTCGGATGACTCGCGGTCGCTGAACGATATCAAGGACGACGGCACCATCGTCGTCGCCACCCGCAATGCGCCCACGACCTGGTACATCGGTCGTGACGATCAGCCGACGGGGCCCGAGCACGACCTGGTCCAGGCGTTCGCCCAGCACCTGGGCGTCGACGTCGAGTTCAAGTTCTACCCCAACATCACCGAAGTCATGAACGCCGTGGAAGCCCTGGAAGTCGATTTCGCCGCGGCCGGGCTGACCATCACCGACGAGCGCGACCAACGCTTCCGCTTCGGCCCGCCCTACCAGGCGGTAAAACAGCAACTGGTATGCCGCCGTGGCGGTCCGCAGCCGCAAACACCGGAGGAGATGGTTGGCCGTGACATCCAGGTCATCGCCGAAAGCGCCTACGTCGATCGCCTCAAGGAACTGCGTGAGGATCATCCCGAGTTGTCCTGGCAGGAGCGCGAGGACGCAACCACGGAAATGCTGCTGCAGGAAGTCTGGGAACGCGAAGTCGAATGCACCGTGGCGGACTCCACGATCGCGCGCATGAACCGGCGGCTGTTCCCCGAGCTCGTACTGTCGCAAAGCCTGACCGAAGAACAGCAGCTCGGTTGGCCGATGCCGAAAGCGCGACGCGATCTCGCGCGCGCCATGTCGAACTGGCTTGACGACTTCGAGGATTCCGGCGACCTGCAGCGTCTGCGCGACAGCTACTATGGCCATTACGAGGAATTCGACTACGTCAACATCCGCCGCATGATGCGGCGCATCGGCGAGCGTTTCCGCCAGTACGAGCACTGGTTCCGCCAGGCCGGCGACCAGTACAACATCCCCTACACTCTGCTGGCCGCGCTCGCCTATCAGGAATCACACTGGAACCCGAACGCGGTCAGCCCGACCGGCGTGCGCGGCATCATGATGCTGACCCGGCGTACGGCGCAGGAAGTGGGTGTGGCCGATCGCACCGATGCCCGCCAAGCGATCTTCGGCGGCGCGCAATACCTCGACTGGATGCGCAACCGCATCTCCGAGGAGGCGCTGGAACCCGACCGCACGTTCCTCGCACTTGCCGCCTACAACGTTGGTCGTGGTCATCTTCACGATGCCCAGGGCCTTGCGCGCGAGCTCGGCTACGACCCGCTGCGCTGGACCGACATGGTCCAGGTGCTGCCGCTGCTGGCCGATCCCGAGTACTACCAGGATTTGCGCTACGGCTATGCCCGCGGTTATGAGCCGGTTCTCTACGTCACCCGCATCCGCGAATACTGGCGCTTCCTCGAGGATTACCTCTACGGCCACCCCGCGTTCCCGGAATAAACCTCAATGGCAGATGCGGACCCGCTCACGCGGGTCCTTATCTGCCCTACGAACTGAAGGGCCACGGAATTCGCATTTCCATGGCCCGTTTCTGAGGTCGGTGCCTCAGCATTCCAGATCATCGTCAACACCATCAAACTGCGACAGGTCGACCGTTTCCGTTTCTTCCGGTTGATCGTTCACGACCTCGGCAACGTCCACCGTATTAGCATCACCGGTATCGAAATCGACACGATAGGTCGAGCCATTCACTGTCATATCAATGGCACCGTCGATGGGAGTGCTGGCCTCTGACACTTTCTCTACGTCGTAGACCAGACCACTCTCTTCATCTCCTGCCTCGCTATCATAAATCACGTCGAAATCGCAGACACCACCCTCACTCGCCAATCGACCATTGCCGAACGTTTCGACACCTTCAGGATGATCCTGACTCCAGAACTCAAAGAAATCGACGTCCTGCAGGTCATGACTTGGTTCTTCACCTCTTGTTTCGCCTATTGTTTCAGGTAGCGTCTCAGGATCACCCATCTCGATCACATCGGGAAGACCTGCACGGTCGCCACCGAACTCGTACCGGATGTTGGCGGCAACAGCAACATCAACATCTGAGGCTCCCTCATCATCGCCCACACGCGCGATATCGGCGCCACTGTCGCCCATTGGACAGCCATCGCATACATATATCATGCCGCGACCGCCGAGCGAGAAGTTAACGTCATCAACCTCAACGACATAGTCCTCCCTGAGCTTTACCGGGTCGCTCTTTTCCAAACCTTCAACACCCCCGATACGCACTACGCCAAGATCTTGACCATCAGCAAATTCATCAATAGTCGATAAATCCACGCCGCCTGAAAAAGTCACCGAATCGTCATCACAGTCAGTACGAGTCTGGATGCGCTCCTCGCCACCACCGTCATACGAACCATCAAAAAGGTCCGGAAATCCCTTATCATCACCATCTGACACTTTTTTGACCTGGGAATCAGCAACTGGGTTATCAGTATCACCTTCTCGGCTTTCAAATAAGGCCAAGGTGCAATCATCAGAATTATCACCCGACATTACAACAACACCATCTTGATCATGTTGTAGCGCTTGTGTTTGTCTCGTCTCTTCTTCGCTTTCCGTCTGATCCACCGCAGACTCAGCCTGCCCATCCACTGCCTGCGTCTGGCTGCTCAATTCGTTGGCGGCCAGAACTGCCAGCTCGGCATCGCTAACACTGGCGCCGTTGCTGCCACCATTGTCACTGCCA
>CAZJGZ010000035.1:0-19217 GCA_964545695.1 uncultured Ectothiorhodospiraceae bacterium
CGCGCGTGCTGTCGGCACATGCACCCGCTAATCACCCTCGACCGGAATGACACGATCACCCGCGATCACGGCGATCAGGCGGCCCGCGTGCCGCACCAGCAACGTGTCCGGTCGCTCCCAAGGCGGCACGTCGATGTCCCGCAACAGTTCACTGAGCGCGCGCGGACGCGATTCGCCCTTCACCTGAACGCGCTCGCCGCGCTGTCGTCGTTCCAGCGTCACCCTCGCTGTATCGGGATCCGCAACGACGTCCGCAAGCAGCTCCGCAGGCAAGCGACGCTCGGGAAGGTCGAGGGGCTGGCGCATATCGGGCCAGTGGAACACGGCACCGGGCACCGGCTCCGGTCGCGGTGCCAGCGCCCACACCCGTCCGCGCCAGCGGCGCAGTTCACCGCCGGGCCAGGCAATGCAGGGATTGCGGCCGGTCCTGGCAGTGGCGATTTGCGCCAGCGCCGAGGCCAGTCGCGCCGCCGGCGGCACGGGCAACCCCTCGCGCCGGAGCCACCAGCGCACCAGCGCGCGTTGGCGTGCCGCGGGCAGGCGCAACAGCGCGGCACAATCCAGGGTCGCGGGCAGCCGTGCCTGGCAGCGCGTGTAATCAATCGCCGCGAGGGCATCCTCGATCACCATCGCGTCGGCGGCCAGCTCGCCATTGCGCACCAGACCCCGATCGACCGCGGGCCAGCGCTGGCGCAGCAGTGGCAGCACCTGTTCACGCAGGAACACGCGGTCATGATCGACATCCCGATTGGCCGGATCATCCAGCGCCGGCAGCCCGCGTTGTTCCAGCACCTGGCGGATACACGCCCGCGAGCGGCCAAGCAGCGGCCGCAGATGGCGCCCGTGCCCGAGTGCGCGTGCGGTCGGCATTCCCGCCAGGGCGCGCACGCCGCCACCGCGAAGCAGGCCGAACAGGACGGTCTCCGCCTGATCATCGGCGTGATGACCGGTAAGCAGGATGTCGCCCGGCGCCAGTGCGGCGCTCAGCGCCTCGTACCGCGCCGTGCGCGCCGCGGCCTCGGCCCCTTCGCCCCCACGGGGTCGGCTGTCGACCCGAACGACATCACAGGCGACGCCGAGCCGGCGTGCCGCCTGGCGGCAGTGCTCGCCCCAGGCGGGCGCATCGGCATGCCAGCCGTGGTCCACATGGATGGCGCGCAGTCGCCGTCGCGGGCCGCGCGCGGCCGCGAGGGCGAGCAGGACCGTGGAATCAGGCCCGCCGCTGAAGGCGACGAAAAGACGGGAGTCGGCGCAGCACTCGCGCTGCAGCAGTTGCTCAAGGTCATCGAGAAGGTCGCCCCACGCGCCCCCGTCCGGCGCGGGGGTTACGGGGTCGGGCTCACACACGGCACGACGGACCGGTGTCAGCCATTGTCGCGATACTGGCCGAACCCGATCAGGCGCTGATACCGCTGATCCAGCAGACGATCGATACTCACGCCGTCGAGGCGCTCCAGCGACGTGATCAGCGCCTGGCGCAGACGCTCGGCCGCGCCATCGTAATCACGATGGGCACCGCCGAGGGGCTCGTCGATGATTTCGTCGTTGAGCTCGAGCTCACGCAGACGGCTCGCCGTGATTCCCATCGCCTCGGCCGCCTCGCCGGCGCGGTCCGCGCTCTTCCAGAGGATGGACGCGCAACCCTCGGGGGAAATCACCGAGTAGGTGGAATACTGCATCATCATCAGACGGTCGCCGACGCCGATGGCGAGCGCGCCGCCCGATCCGCCCTCCCCGATCACGGTGCAGAGGATGGGCGTCTTCAGCTCCGACATGGCCCACAGGTTGCGCGCGATCGCCTCGCTCTGACCGCGCTCCTCGGCACCCACACCCGGATAGGCGCCCGGGGTGTCGATGAAGGTCAGCACCGGCATGCGGAATTTCGCGGCCATGTTCATCAACCGCAAGGCCTTGCGATAGCCCTCGGGTCGCGGCATGCCGAAGTTGCGCCGGATCTTCTCCTTGGTATCGCGTCCCTTCTGATGGCCGATGACCATCACGGGCCGCCCATCCAGCCGTGCCGGCCCGCCTATGATTGCATAATCGTCGCCAAAACAACGATCTCCATGCAATTCCTCGAAACTGTCGAACACGCGTTCGAGGTAATCCTGGGTATAGGGCCGCTGCGGATGCCGGGCGAGCTGCGCGACCTGCTTGGGCTTGAGCTTGGCAAAGATGCTGCGTGTCAGCGAGTCGCATTTCTGCTGCAACCGCTGGATTTCCTCATTGATGTTGACGTCACTGTCGGAGCCGACATAACGCAGTTCCTCGATCTTCGCCTCGAGTTCGGCAATCGGCTGTTCAAAGTCCAGGAAATTGGGATTCATTCTTGTCGCCTGGCCACTGGCTGCTTCCAAGGGCGCCATGATACACGCTGGGAGTCCACGGATGCAGGGTGCCGCCCATGCGTGCCGAGGCGAACGTCAGTACTGCACCTGCACGGCGCTGTCGCCGGTGAGGGCCCGCAGGCGTGCCAACAGGTCATCGGTCGGCCGGATCTGCCATTGCGCACCCAGCGCGAGGCGCGCGGATGCGTGTGCACAGTGGTATTCGACCATCACCGGCACCGGGCCGGCGCAAAAGGGGGTCAGTGCCTGTTCGAGTTCATCGAGGAGGCCATTGCCGGCCTGCCCCGACTCGATCCGCAGCAGCAGGCGCCGCGCATGGCGCTCACGCGCCTCGTCCATGGTCATCAGCTCGCGGGCGCGGATCTGATAGCCGCCGCTGAAGTCGTCCCAGGACAGCTCGCCCTCGACCACCAGCACGCGGTCGGGAATGATCACGGCGCCCCGCCGCTGGAACAGCTCCGGTCCGATCTTGACCTCGACCCGCGCGCTGCGATCGTCGATCACCACGAAGCCCATCTTGCCGGAGGTTGTATTGCGCGTGCGGATATTCATCACCAGACCGGCCGCCACGTCCGTGGCCTCCCCGCGCCGCCGTTTGCCGGTCTCCAGTCGACCGCACTGGTCGACCAGACGGCCACTGGTGAAGCGCTTGAGTTCGCCGATGTAGCGCTCGATCGGGTGTCCCGACAGATACAGGCCGAGGGTCTGCTTCTCGCCACTGAGGAGCGTTTCGTCATCCCATTCCGCCACCACCGGGATGTCGGAGATGGCCTCGGCCTCCGCGGGCGCCGTGCCGCCGAACATGTCGTCCTGGCCGGCACTGACATCGCGCCGGCGCTGCTCGGCGGCCTGCAACGCACCGGCCAGGCGGCGCTCGATGGTCGCCCGGTTCGGCCCCAGGGGTGCCAGCGCGCCGGCGCGGTTGAGCGCCTCCAGCACCCGACGGCTGACGCCCCGCCCGGTATCGACACGGAAGCACAGGTCATCCAGATCGCGGAAGGCACCGCCCGCCTCGCGCTCCTCGAGCATCGCCCCCAGCACGCCCTGCCCGACCCCCTTGATGGCACCGAGGCCGAAGCGGATCGAGGACTCGTTCACGGCCGTGAACCGGATCCGCGAGTTATTGATGTCCGGCGGCAACACGGCGAGGCCCATGTCCTGGCACTCGTCGATGAGCGTCACGACCTTGTCCGTGTGATCCATGTCGGCGGAGAGCACGGCGGCCATGAATTCGGCCGGGTAATGCGCCTTCAGCCACGCGGTCTGATAGGACAGCAGCGCGTAGGCCGCCGAGTGCGACTTGTTGAAGCCGTAACCGGCGAATTTCTCGATCAGCTCGAAGATATAGGTCGCGGTGCCCTCATCGACACCCCGTGCTGTGGCGCCGTCGACGAAACCGCTGCGCTGGCGTGCCATCTCCTCCGGCTTCTTTTTGCCCATGGCCCGGCGCAGCAAATCGGCCTCGCCCAGCGAGTAGCCGGCGAGCACCTGGGCGATCTGCATCACCTGCTCCTGATACAGGATCACGCCATAGGTGGGCTGCAGGATCGGCGCGATATCGTCATGCGGGTACTCGACCTTCTGCTGGCCGTGCTTGCGGGCGATGAAATCGTCAACCATCCCCGACTGCAGCGGCCCCGGCCGGAACAGCGCGACCAGCGCGATGATCTCCTCGAAGTTGTCCGGCTGCAGGCGCTTGATCAGCTCCTTCATGCCGCGCGATTCGAGCTGGAATACCGCCGTGGTCCGGCAGGCCTTGAGCAGACGGAACGTGGCCTCGTCGCCGGTTTCGAGGCGCTCCGGATCAACCGGTTCCCGCCCCTCGGCGCGGCGGCGGGCGTTGATCGCCTGTACGGCACGATCGATGATGGTGAGCGTACGCAGGCCGAGGAAGTCGAATTTCACCAGGCCGATCTTCTCGACATCATCCTTGTCGAACTGCGTGACCAGCCCCTGGCCGCCGGGCTCGCAATAGAGCGGGGCGAAGTCGGTCAGCGCCGAAGGCGCGATCACCACTCCGCCCGCATGCTTGCCGGCGTTGCGCGCGATACCCTCCAGCTTGAGGCCGAGATCGACGAGGGTGCGCACCTCGTCCTCCTGCTCGTAGGCGTTGCGAAAGTCCTCGCTGTCGTCGAGGGCCTTGTCCAGCGTCATGCCGACCTCGAACGGCACCAGCTTGGCAATGCGATCGACGTAACCGTAGCCATGCCCCAGCACCCGACCGACATCGCGGATCACCGCGCGCGCGGCCATCGTGCCGTAGGTGATGATCTGGGAGACCTTTTCGCTGCCGTAGCGTTCGGCGACATAGTCGATGACGTCATCGCGCCCGTCCATGCAGAAGTCGACATCGAAGTCGGGCAGCGACACGCGCTCAGGGTTGAGAAAACGCTCGAAGAGAAGGTCGTAACGCAATGGATCCAGGTCGGTTATGCCGAGCGCGTAGGCGACCAGCGAGCCGGCACCCGAGCCGCGCCCGGGGCCGACCGGGACGCCGTTGCGCCGGGCCCAGGCGATGAAGTCGGCGACGATCAGGAAGTACCCGGCAAACCCCATCGAGGTGATCACGCCGAGCTCGCGATCGAGGCGCTGATCGTAGGGCGCACGCAATTCCGCGTTACGGGTCGCGCCATCGCCGTGCAGCTGGAGCAGGCGCTGATCGAGCCCACTGCGAGCCTCGGCCGCACAGTGTTCATCCATGGACGAACCGTCCGGCACCGGGAAATCAGGCAGGAATGACTCCCCCAGGGTGATCGCCAGATTGCACCGCCGGGCGATCTCCACGGTGTTGGTCAGCGCTTCCGGCAGATCCGCAAAGAGTTCGGCCATTTCCGCCGCGGAGCGCAGATACTGCTGATCGCTGTAGCGCCGCGTCCGCCGCGGGTCGTTCAGTACGCGTCCCTCCTGGATGCACACCCGCGCCTCATGCGCGTCGAAATCATCAGCGCGCAGAAAACGCACATCGTTGGTCGCCACCACCGGGCAATCCATCACGCCGGCAAGCTCCACGGCACCGGCGATCCACTCTTCCTCGTACTCGCGACCGGTGCGCTGGATCTCCAGGTAAAACCGGCCCGGGAAGCGCGCCATCCAGGCGGCCGTGCGTTCCAGCGCCGGCTCGCGCTTGCCGGACAGCCAGGCGCGGGCGACGTCCCCCTCACGCCCACCGGAGAGCGCGATCAGTCCGTCCGTGGCACCGTCGAGCCATGCGCGCTCCAGCATCGCCGTGCCGCCCTGCTGGCCCTCCTGGTAGGAGCGAGACACGAGGCGGATCAGGTTGGCATAGCCGGTGTTGTCCTGCACCAGCAGCACCAGTGGCGTCGGCGGTTCACCCGGGGTCTCACCACGCAGGAGCACGTCACAGCCGATCAGGGGCTTGATGCCGGCAGCGATGGCCGCACTATAGAATTTGACCATCGCGAACAGGTTGCTCTGGTCGGTCAGCGCCACGGCCGGCATGGGCTCGGCGGCGAGCTGCTGCATCAGCTGCGGAATGCGCACCGTGCCATCGACGAGCGAGTACTCGGTATGCAGGCGCAGATGGATGAAGCCGGGCTCGTGGTCGCTCATTCCCGCACCCCTTCGCCACACCCGCGCATTGCCGCCCGCACCGGCGCGAAGCTCCGGCGATGCAGGACACACGGCCCGTGACGCTGCAACGCCGCGACATGCTCGCGCGTGCCGTACCCCTTGTGCCGTTCAAAGCCATAGCCCGGATGGTGTTCGGCTTGTGCGGTCATGTAGGCATCACGTTCGACCTTGGCCACAATCGAGGCGGCGGCGATCGCCGCTTCGCGGCCATCGCCCCCGACCAGCGCCGACGCCGGCAGGGAAAGCTCCGGGCAGATATTGCCATCCACCAGCACCCGCTCGGGCACGGGGCGAAGCGCGCCCACCGCCCGCTGCATGGCCGCAAGCGTCGCCTGCAGGATGTTCAGCCGATCGATCTCGGCCGCGTCGGCGTGGACCGTCACACAGGCAAGCGCTCGTTCGCGCACGGCCTCGGCGAGGGCGCGGCGGCGGCGCTCGGTCAGACGCTTGGAATCCATCAATCCACTCACCGGTCGGGCCGGGTCGAGGAGAACCGCCGCCACCACCACCGGCCCGGCCAGCGGGCCGCGGCCCACCTCGTCGACACCGGCCGTGCCGGCCCGGGTTTCAGCAATCGGGGCCATATCTATAGTATGCTCGCGGCGGCGCGGAGGTAACGGCGAAACGTGGCACAAGATACCACGCCAGCGCGTCCTCTCAGCAGCGCTTTTCAACGCTGACAGCAGGCTGACAATCAACCGCCTGCAACGGCGCGACATGGCAGCCTCGCAGCCGATCCGGCGCGTGGGCAGACGGCAGGACGCCCTGATGCACACCCGGTCCGAACCAGACAACCAGGACAGTGCCAATGACTCTCTCTGCTGCGGTAATCGGTGTCGGCTACCTGGGCAAGTTCCACGCCCAGAAATACGCTGCCATTGACGACTGCGACCTGATCGCTGTCGCCGATCCCGACAGCGAAGCCGCCACGGCCTGTGCGGACTCCCTGGGCGCACGCGCTGTGGCCGATTATCGCGAACTGCTCGGCAAGGTCGACGTCGTCAGCATCGCTGCGCCAACTCGCCTGCATCACGCGATCGCCCGTGACTTCCTCCTCCACGGCGCCCATGTCCTGGTGGAAAAGCCGATCACGGTCACACTCGACGAGGCAGATGAACTGGTCGACATCGCCGCGGACAAGAATCTTGTACTCCAGGTCGGCCATCTGGAGCGCTTCAATCCGGCGCTGCGGGCCGCCGACGAGCTGCTGACCGCGCCGCGCTTCATCGAAACCCACCGCCTGGCACCCTTCAACCCGCGCGGCACCGACGTCGACGTGGTGCTGGACCTGATGATCCATGACATCGACATCATCCTCGACATCGTCAACTCGCCTGTGACCCGTATCGATGCCAGTGGCACCCCGGTGCTGACCGCATCGACCGACATCGCCAACGCTCGGCTGCAATTCGCCAACGGCTGCGTGGCCAATGTCACGGCAAGCCGCGTCAGCACTCGCACCGAGCGTCGCATGCGCTTCTTCCAGCACGACAGCTACCTCGCCGTCGATTTCCACGGACGCCGGCTGTCGGTCTATCGCAAGGGTGAGGAGGAGATGTATCCGGGGATTCCGGAAGTGATCTCGCACCAGCAGGAGTTCGCCAAATCCGACGCGATCCTGGCGGAAGTCGAATCCTTTGTCGCCGCCGTCCGCGGCGCCGGCCAGCCGCTGGTTTCCGGCGAGGACGGTCGCCGTGCCCTGGCGACGGCCATCCATATTACCGGCCTGTTTGCCGCATCGCCGGACGTGCTCCCGGGCTCCGCGGACGATCCCGCAGCCGATCCCGGAGCCGATCCGGGTAGCGACCCGGCCATTACACACTGAGGGAGGCCTTTGTGCCCAACGCTGAGCAGTGGGATTTCTGGATCGATCGCGGTGGCACGTTCACCGATATCGTCGCCCGCCGTCCCGACGGCCAACTGGTTACGCACAAGCTGCTGTCGGTCAATCCCGAGCAGTACGAGGATGCGGCGCTCGCGGGGATTCGCGACCTGCTCGGCGTCGACCGGCGGGAGCCGGTGCCGACCGAGCGCATTGCCAGCGTCAAGATGGGCACCACGGTGGCCACCAACGCCCTGCTCGAGCACAAGGGTGAACCCACGGCGCTGATCACCACGCGCGGCTTCCGTGACGCGCTGCGCATCGCCTATCAGGCCCGCCCCGACATCTTCGCCCTGCGCATCGACCTGCCCGAGATGCTCTACAGTGAGGTGCGCGAGATCGACGAGCGCGTCGCCGCCGACGGCACCGTCCTGCACCCCCTGGACGAGGATGCCGCCCGCACAGCGCTGACCGAGCTGCGTGATGCCGGCTTCGACAGTCTCGCGATCGTCTTCCTCCATGGCTACCACGCCCAGGACCACGAGGCGAAGGTGGCCGCGATGGCCCGCGAGATGGGCTTCGGCCAGGTCACCGCCAGCCATGAGGCCAGTCCGACAATGAAACTGGTCGCACGTGGTGACACGGCCGTGGTCGACGCCTACCTCTCGCCCGTGCTCCGCCGCTATGTCGACCGCGTCGCTTCCGAACTCGGCGATACCCGTCTGATGTTCATGCAGTCGAGCGGCGGGCTCGCCGAGGCGCGCTCCTTCCAGGGCAAGGATGCGATCCTCTCCGGGCCGGCCGGCGGCGTGGTCGGCATGGTCCGCACCGGCGAGGCGGCCGGTTACGATCGCCTGATCGGTTTCGACATGGGCGGCACATCGACCGACGTCAGCCACTACGCCGGCGAGTACGAACGCACGTTCGAGAACGAGGCGGCCGGCTTCCGCCTGCGCGCGCCGATGATGCACATCCATACGGTGGCCGCGGGCGGCGGTTCGATTCTCCATTTCGACGGCACGCGCTATCGCGTCGGCCCCGATTCCGCGGGCGCGGACCCGGGCCCGGCCTGTTACCGCCGGGGTGGCCCGCTCACCGTCACCGACTGCAACGTCATGCTGGGCAAGCTGCAGCCCGAGTTCTTTCCCCGGGTCTTCGGCCCCGGCGCCGATGAGCCGCTCGATGCCGATGTCGTGCGCGACCAGTTCACCGAGCTGGCCGAGCGGATCCACCGCGAGACCGGCGACCGACGCACGCCGGAACAGGTCGCCGAGGGATTCCTGCGTATCGCGGTCGAGAACATGGCCAATGCCATCAAGGAAATCTCCGTCGCCCGCGGCTACGACGTGTCGCACTACACGCTCTGCTGTTTCGGCGGTGCCGGCGGTCAACACGCCTGCCTCGTCGCCGATGCCCTCGGCATGGACCGCGTGCTGCTGCACCCGCATGCCGGTGTGCTGTCGGCCTTCGGTATCGGCCTCGCCGACGTGCGCACGGTGCACGAGTGCGCGATCGAGCAGCCGGTCGAACCGGACCTGGAAGCCCGACTCGACGACGCCCTTGCCCGGCTGGCCGATGCCGCCCGCGCGGACCTGCAACAGCAGGGCGTCCCCAGCGACGCCATCCACACCGTCCCGCGACTGCAGGTGCGCTACGCCGGCTCGGACACGCCGCTGCTGATCGCCGCCGGTGACAGTGCCCACATCGCGGCGGCCTTCGCCGAGGCCCACCGTCAACGCTACGGTTTTTCCTCGCCGGAAAAGACCCTCATCGTCGAGACCGCACAGGTCGAGGGCGTCGGCACCAGCGATACCCCCGAGTCGGTACCACCGGCAACGACGGACACGGTCGCCGACGACACCACCCTCGCCCATGCCCGCACGGTCATGGATGGCCAAGTCGAGGCGGACACGCCCTTCCATCGCCGCGACGCACTGGAACCGGCGACGCAGGTTGCCGGACCGGCCGTCGTCGTCGAGGCCAACGCGACCACCGTTGTCGAGCCGGGCTGGCAGGCGCAGACGACCAGCCTGGGGGATCTGCTCCTGGAACGCGTGATCCCGCGCGCGAGCGAAGGTGTGTCGACCAGCGCGGACCCGGTGATGCTCGAGGTCTTCAACAACCTGTTCATGTCGATCGCCGAACAGATGGGGGCGGTCCTCGAGACCACCGCCTATTCCGTCAATATCAAGGAACGCCTCGACTTCTCCTGCGCGGTGTTCGACAGCGACGGCGAACTGATCGCCAATGCCCCGCACATGCCGGTGCATCTCGGCTCGATGAGCGACAGCGTCAAGGTGATCCATCACGAGAATGCCGAGCGCATGCAGCCCGGCGACGTGTACATGCTCAACGACCCCTACCACGGCGGCACCCACCTGCCCGACATCACCGTCGTCAAGCCGGTGTTCGCCGAGGATGGCAGCCGGGTGCTGTTCTACACGGCCAGTCGCGGGCATCACGCCGACGTCGGCGGCATCACGCCCGGATCGATGGCGCCCGACAGCCGCACCATCGAGGACGAGGGCGTACTGATCGACAATTTCCGCATCGTCGAGGCCGGCACGCTACGTGAACGGGAAACCCGGGAGCTGCTGGCGTCGGCTCGCTGGCCGGCGCGCAACATCGACAACAACATGGCCGACCTGCAGGCGCAGATCGCGGCCTGCGAAAAGGGTGTGCAGGAGATCGGTCGCATGATCGATCAGTTCGGCCTCGATGTCGTCGAGGCCTACATGCGTCACGTCCAGGACAACGCCGAGGAGCAGGTGCGTCGCGTCATCGATGCGCTCGACGATGGCGATTTCCACTACGAGATGGACGATGGCGCCGTGATTCGCGTGGCGATCCGCGTCGACCGCGGCAACCGCAGCGCAAGCATCGACTTCACCGGCACCAGCGACCAGCATCCGGGCAATTTCAATGCGCCGTCCGCCGTTGCTCGCGCCGCGGTGCTGTATGTCTTCCGCTGCCTGGTCGCCGACGCCATTCCGCTGAACGGTGGCTGCCTGAAGCCGCTGGACATCCACATCCCCGACGGCTGCATGCTCAATCCGCATCACCCCGCCGCCGTGGTCGCCGGCAACGTCGAAACATCACAGTGTGTCGTCGATACACTCTTCGGCGCACTCGGCGTGATGGCCGCGGCCCAGGGCACGATGAACAACTTCACCTGGGGCAATGATCGCCATCAGTACTACGAGACCATCTGTGGTGGCAGTGGTGCCGGCCCGGACTTTGACGGCACCGACGCGGTACATACCCACATGACCAATACGCGCCTGACCGATCCCGAAGTGCTGGAGTGGCGCTTCCCCGTCCGGCTCGAAGACTTCCATATTCGCCGCGGCTCCGGCGGTAAGGGCACACACCGCGGTGGCGACGGCGTCGTCCGCCGCTTGCGCTTCCTCGAGCCGATGACGGCCTCGATCCTCTCCGGACATCGACGGGTGCCGCCCTACGGCCTCGCCGGGGGGGATGACGGTGCAACCGGTCGCAACCGGATCGAGCGCGCCGATGGCGAGATCATCGAGCTGGCGGGGCGTGACAGCACCGAGATGCACAAGGACGATGTCTTCATCATCGAAACACCGGGCGGCGGCGGCTACGGGCCGGCCTCATGAGTGCGGGCCCCCGGAGCAGCAGACGCTGCGCCGGGAGTCCGGCCGGAACGGCGGATGACACTCGCCGCCCGATGACCGAGAATACGCGCTCCCCAGCGGCTGCGGATGTTCAAACCCCATGATCCCGATGCTCGACCTCAAGGCGCAATACGAAACGCTGCGCACCGAACTGGAACCCGCCATCGGCGAAGCGCTCGCCGCCACCCAGTTCATCCTCGGCCCCAATGTCCAGGCCTTCGAAACCGAGGTAGCCGCCTATCTCGGCGTCGATCATGCCGTGAGCTGCGCCTCCGGCACCGATGCCCTGCATCTCGCCATTGCCGCCGCCGGGATCGGGCCTGGTGACGAGGTCATCACCACCCCCTTCACCTTCATCGCGACGGCCGAAGCCATCTGCTATGTCGGCGCCACCCCGGTCTTTGTCGATATCGACCCGGAAACCTTCAATCTGGATCTGGATGCCGTCGAGGACGCGATCACGGCGAACACGAAGGCGATCCTGCCGGTCCATCTGTTCGGTCAACCCGTCGACATGGAACGCTTGAACCGGCTGGCCTGCAGCCACGGCCTGCTGGTCATCGAGGACTGCGCCCAGTCGTTCGGCGCCCGCGTGGGCGATGCCATGACCGGGAGCCAGGGGATCGCCGGCTGCTTCAGCTTTTTCCCCAGCAAGAATCTCGGCTGCTACGGCGACGGCGGACTGATCAGCACGACCGACTCGAAAATCGCGGAACAGCTGAAGGTGTTGCGCAATCACGGGCAGACGCGGCGGTACCATCACGAATACATCGGCTACAACAGCCGGCTCGACGAACTCCAGGCCGTGATCCTGCGTCACAAGCTCCCGCACATCGACGCATGGAACGCCGAGCGACGGCGCGTGGCCGATCGTTATGATGCCGGCCTGGCCGATCTGCCGCTGCGAACCCCCGTTCGCGCCCCGCACGGCACGCATGTATTCCATCAGTACACCGTGACCTGTGACCGGCGCGACGCCATCGCCGACGCGCTCAAGGCCGAAGGCATCGGCAACGCCATCTACTATCCGGTACCCCTGCATCGCCAGCCGGCGTTCGCCGGCGCCTCGACGCCCCATGCACTGCATCACGCCGAGGACATCGCGACCCGGTGCCTGTCACTGCCGATGTTTCCCGAACTGGACAACGAGCGCATCGACACCATTTGTGCAACCGTGCGCCAGACGCTGAATGGCTGAACGCCCGCACCTGATGATCTCCGCGGGCGAGGCCTCCGGAGAACATCACGTCGCGCGCGTGCTGCATGCGCTCCATGCGCAGGGCGTCAGCCCCCGGACCGCCGGCATGGGTGGACCCGACCTGGCGGCGGCCGGCATGGAAATCCTGGTGGATTGCCGCGACATGGCGATCGTCGGCATCGTCGAGGTCATTCGCCACTGGGGCCGGATCCAGCGCAACCTGGCCCGCCTCCGCTGCCATCTCCGTGACGAGAGACCCGATCTTCTGATCCTCGTCGACTACCCCGAGTTCAATCTCAAGCTTGCCGAAACCGCACGCGAGCTCGGGATTCCAGTCCTCTACTACATCAGCCCGCAGATCTGGGCCTGGCGACCCGGGCGCATGCAGCGCATCGCCGGACTGGTGGACATGATGGCCGTGCTGTTCCCGTTCGAAGAGGCGCTCTACGCCCGCGCGGGTGTTCCGGTACGCTACGTGGGGCACCCGCTGGTGGACGAAATCCGGCCCGGTCTCGACCCGGCAACGGCGCGCGCGACCTTCGGCGCCGAATCCGGCGAAACCTTGATCGGCCTGCTCCCCGGCAGCCGCCAGGGGGAAATCGGCAGGCTGCTGCCGACACTGCTCGATAGTGCACGCGAGATCGAACGGCTGCGCGGGCCCACCCGCTTCCTGCTGCCGGTGGCGAGTACGCTGGATGCCACCGCGATCCAGGACGCCGTCGATCGCCACGGTGCCCCCGTCCAGGTCATTCCCGGCGGGCGCGCCCATGATGTCATGCAGATCTGCGACAGCGTGATCGCGGCGTCGGGCACGGTAACGCTGGAAGCGGCGTTGCTGCGCGTGCCCATGACCGTGGTCTACCGCGTTCACTGGCTGACCTATCTCATCCTGCGTCAGCTCGTCACTATCGACATGATTTCACTCGTCAACATCGTCGCCCAACGCCGTGTGGTCCAGGAATTCATCCAGGGGCAGGCCGAGCCGTGGCGCATCGCCCGTGAAACGCTCCGTACGCTCGACGACCCGGCCTACCGTGAGCGCATGCTGACGGATCTTGATGAGGTTCGCGGGCTGCTGGGCGACAGCGGGGCGCCGGAACGCACGGCACGGCTGATTCAGGAAATGCTGGCGCAACGCCGAGGCGAACGAGGCAGCGACGCGTATTGACGGCGCCACATCCGTGGCACCGCCAATCACCCACCGCAGGACGGACGGCGCGGAAACGTCAGCGCACGATTCCGCGCTGACTGTCATCGAGGAATTCGACCAGCCGGCGTACTTCCGGAAACTCTGCAGCGAGCTTGTCGACACGTGATCGCGCCTCCGCCCGCGTACTCCGCGACTTGAACAGGGCCATGTAGGCCCCGTGCAACGCCCGGATCGCACGGGGCGAGAACCCCCGGCGCTTGAGTCCGTTCTTGTTGATGCCGTAGGAGCGCGCATGATTGCCGGCAACGATCACATAGGGTGGTACGTCCCGACTGACCATCGACCCCATGCCGGCGAAGCTGTGCTCTCCGACCCGGCAGTATTGATGGATTCCCGAGAAGCCACCCAGGATCGCCCAGTCACCAATGTCCACATGGCCGGCAAGTGATGCACAGTTGGCGAACACGGTGTGACTGCCGACCAGGCAGTCATGTGCCACGTGGGAATAGGCCATGAACATGTTGTCGTCACCGATCCGCGTCAATCCGGTTCCGTGCGCCGACCCACGATTGAGCGTCACGTACTCGCGAATGGTGTTGCGGTCACCGATTTCCAGGCGCGTCGGCTCATCCGCGTACTTCAGATCCTGGGGCCCCTCGCCAATGGAGGCAAAGGAGAATATGCGGTTGTCCCGACCAATGGTGCAGGGTCCACGAATGACCGTATGCGGCCCGATCCGGGTGCCGCTGCCGATTGTCACGTCCGGACCAATCACGCAGAAGGGGCCGATCTCGACGTCGTCGGCAACCTCGGCCGCCGGATCAACAATGGCGTGATCGTGAATCACCGCTCGACTCGACGCTCGGTGATCATGATATCGGCGGCACAGGCGGTCTCGTCGCCGACCGTTGCACCCGCGTGGAACTTCCAGAGGCCACGGCTCATGCGCTGCACATTCGTTTCGACAATCATCTGATCACCCGGCTCCACCTTGCGCTTGAAGCGAACCCCGTCAATCCCGACCAGCAGGTAGAGCGTGCCGTCCTCGGGCGTCTTTTCCAGACTGCGGAAGGCGAGGACGGCGCTGGCCTGCGCCATCGCTTCGATGATCAGCACGCCGGGGAATACCGGGTGGCCCGGAAAGTGGCCCTGAAAGAAATGTTCATTGAAGGTGACGTTCTTCAGCGCCACCAGCCGCTCTCGGGGCACGCATTCGGTCACCCGATCGATCAGCAAAAACGGGTAACGGTGCGGCAGGTGATCCAGCACCTGGTGGATATCCATCGTATTCACGATCTGTCTACTCCTCGTTCCCGGAACGCTCGGCTTCCAGTCGCCCGACGCGGCGGGCGAGCCGGTCGAGCTGGCGATACCTGGCCGCGTTACGCCGCCAGTCGGCATGCCGATCGAGTGGCGTACCGGACGAATACGTGCCTGGCTCGTGTATCGAGCGTGAAACCATTGACATGGCGGTAATGTGGACATCGTCGGCAATCGTGATATGGCCCACAATCCCGACCGCGCCACCAATCGTGCAGCGCCGACCGATGACCGCACTACCGGCAATGCCGGCGCAACCCGCGATGGCCGTGCCCGCGCCGATGTGCACATTGTGGGCAACCTGAATCAGGTTATCCAGCAGCACGCCGTCACCGATGACCGTATCCTCAAGGGCGCCACGATCAATGGTCGTATTCGCACCGATCTGGACGTCATCACCGATCACGACCCGACCGATCTGTGGCACCCGAACCCAGACGTCGCCGTCGTGCACGTACCCGAAGCCTTCACCACCGATCACCGCTCCGGGCTGAATCCGTACCCTGTCACCCAAGCTACAGCGATCATCGATCACCACGTTGGCGCCAATGCTGGCATCCGCACCTATGGTCACGTCACGCCCGATCACCACACCAGGTGCAATCCGGCTTCCGCGACCGATTCGGGCACCGGGGCCGACCACGGCACCGGCGCCGACGTTCACGTCGTCGTCCACCGTGGCAGTGGCATCGATGGCCGCGCCCGCCCCACGCTCACCCAGGGCTGGTGTGTCCGGATGCAGCAACAATGCGGCCCGGGCAAACGCCACATGGGGATTCTCGGCAATCAGGGCCGCCCCCGTGACGGCACCCGCCAGGCCCCGCGGCACGATCACACCACCAGCGCGGGTCAACCCCAGTCGCTCGGCGTACGCCTCGCGGGCAACGAAGGCCAGATGGCACGGCTCGGCCGCGTCGAGGGACGCCACGCCATCGATACGCGTGTCGCCGGCGCCCACCAATTCAAGACCGAGCGCGTCCGCCAGTCGCTGCAGGGACCAGCTCACGTACGCCGTCCGTGTGTGTGCCGTTCGCATGTGCCCATGGTGCAGGCTCTCACTCTTCGGCGCGTCTCTCGAGACGCTCGAGGACCCGATCCGTCAGATCGGCCGATTCGGTTGCATAGAGTACACCCTGGCCGACGACGACGTCATAGCCTTCCTCTTGGGCGATCTCCTCGGTGACCTCGGCAATCAACTGCTGGATCTGGGCATAGGCCTGCTCCTGCTGCTGGCCGAGCTGCTGCTGGAATTGCTGCTGCATCTGCTGCATTTCCTGCTGCAATTCGCGCATGCGCTGCTCGGCTTCTTCACGCTCCGCTTCATCCATTACCAGGCTGTCACGCTCGAGCTCTTCCCCCAGTTCCTGGTACTCCTGCTGCTTCGCCTGCATTTCCTGTTGCGCCGGTCCGAATGCCTGCTGGAGCTGCTGGCTCGCCGCCTCGGCCTGGGGCGCACGCTCCACCAGATAGTTGATATCCACAACACCGACCTTTTCGGCCTGTGCCGCCGCTGCGGGTACCAACAGCAGCATCATGAGTAAACAACCGATCGTAATCTTCTGCACGGGATTTGCCTCCTGAGTTATCTCGCGTATCAAAGCCTGCCCAAGGCCAGTGTCTAGAACATGGTACCAATCGTGAACTGAAAGCTTTCCGTCCGGTCACCCGGCTGATCATTCAAGGGCACGGCGTAGCTGAAGGAGAGCGGGCCCACCGGCGAACGCCAGTTGAACGATGCCCCGACCGAGGTACGCAGTTCCGAGGCGTCGAAATCATCGCTGCTCGCAAAGACATTACCGAAGTCGTAGAACACGCTCAACCGCGTCCCCCCGGGCTCTTCCACGAAGGGCGGCGGGAAGATCAATTCCAGACTTCCCGTCGTGCGCAGATCGCCACCAGTCGCGCGGTCGTCGCGATCCTCGAACCGAGGCCCGAGACTGCTCTGTTCATAGCCACGAACGGAGCGAATGCCACCGGCGAAGTAGCGCTTGAAGAACGGCAGGTTGTCACGATCCCCGTACCCCGAACCGTAGGCAACCTCACCCGATAGCGCGCCGGTCAACCGATCCGTCAAGGGGTAGTAGGATTCATGACTGAATCGGGAGCGATAATACTCTGCATCGCTGCCGGGCGCCGCTCCCTCCAACGAGATTCGATTCGACTGTCCCCGCGTCGGGAAAATCGTTCGGTTGCGTGTATCCCGACGGAACCCGATGTTGAGTTCGAACACGCCGTATTCATCACCGAATTCCTCGATCTCTTCCTCGATGGCTTCCGGCGTGCGACCGGTTGTACGGACACGCGTACCTTCGCCCGCAAAACCCAGTGACAGGGTATTGAACTCACTCAGAGGAATCCCGTAGTCGACCCCCAGCAATGCCGAGTCGGTAAAGAAATTCGCCAATGCGCTCACACGGCGCGGATCCGTCTCACGATAGCGTGCGCGCAGGGTTCGGCTCACGCCATGCTCGGTGTGGTACGGATTGCGGTAGCGTATCTCCGCCTGATTCGAGGCCTCGCTGTTGTCCAGCTGCAGATTCAGATCCCGCCCCGTACCCAGCACATTGCGCTGCTGCAGTCCGATGCTGAAGATCACACCCTGACTGGACGAATACCCGGCGCCGAACGAGAGCGATCCGGTCGGCTGCTCGCGGATATCAAAATTGATGTCGACCTCATCCTCACTCACCCGGTCCGTATTGACCGACACCTGTGCCACCTGCGGCAGTCTCTGGATGCGGATGCGCGAGCGGTCCACCTGCTGCGGCGAATACCGGCTGCCCTCGATCTGGCGCATCTCGCGCCGGTATACCTCATCCCGGGTATCGTGGAATCCCCGAAAGTTGACCCGCCGAACGTAGGCGCGCCGACCGGGCTCGACAAAGAAGTGCACGTCGACCTCGCGCGTGTCCTCGTCCACCTCCGTATCAACATTGATATTGGCAAACGCGTAACCGGACGCCGCCAACCAGTCGGACATGCGCGATTGACTTTCGACAATGTCCGCGCGCGAAAACAGCTGCCCGGATTCGACCTCGACGTAATCCTCCAGTCCCTCGCGATCGATCGGGATCTCACCACCGACCGTGACGTCCCGGATGGTGTACTGCTCGCCCTCTTCCACATTCAGCGTGATGTAGATGTCGCGTTTGTCGGGCGTCAGCGTGACCTGGCTCGACGTGATCGCGAACTCGAGATAACCGCGGTCCAGATACCAGGAGCGGATCTCCTCGAGATCACCCTCCAGCCGGGTACGCGAGTACTCGTCGCGCGATGACAGGAACGCGAGTCGGCCACGCACGCCGGAATCCATCAGGCCCTTGAGCGTGCTGTCCGCGAACGCTTCATTGCCGATGATGTTGACCTGGCGAATACGCGCAGTACGCCCCTCGTTCAGGGTCAGATCGATGGCGACCCGATTTTCATCGAGTTCGCGCACTTCGGTATCGAACTCCATCGCGTACTTGCCGCGACCAAGGAGCATCTGTCGCAATTCCTGCTCGACCTGATCCAGCAGGGCCTGGTTGTAGATACGGCCGCGCTCGAGCCCGATACCCGAGAGCATTTCGCGCAGCTGATCCTCATTCATCTCGTAACTGCCACTGATGTTGAGCTCGCCGATCGCAGGGCGTTCCTGCACCCGCACGATGAGAACATCACCATCACGCGCGAGTTCTACATCATCGAACAGCTCGGTATCGTACAGCGTGCGAATCGCACGTCCGGCATCGCCCGGGGCGAATTCCTCGCCCTCCCGGACCGGCAGGTAGTTGAGCACGGTGCCGATGGCCACGCGATCCGCCCCTTCGATGCGAATGTCGTCCACCACGAACGGTTCCCAGGCATGAGCCGGGGTAACCACCGCCAACAACAGAACGAGAGCTGCCAGCGGCTTGCATGACCATAAAAAACGCATAATTCAGGAAGCCAATCTGAGAAAATCTTGATAGATCGCGAGCGTCATCAGTCCCAACAGCATGACGATGCCGATCTGCTGTCCGATCACCTGCACCCGTTCCGACACGGGAGAACCCTTCACCGCCTCGATCAGGAAATACAGCAGGTGACCCCCATCCAGCATGGGTATCGGCAGGAGATTGATAATGCCGATACTGATGCTGATCAGCGCCAGGAATCCGAGAAACTG
>CAZJGZ010000036.1:0-2443 GCA_964545695.1 uncultured Ectothiorhodospiraceae bacterium
GCTGCCGAGCACCCACTGGCCGAGGGCACGGCGACGGTGATCGCGCGATGACCGATCACGTCGACCAAGCCGCCGACGCGCCGAATAATGCCGTGGTGGTGATTCCTGCCTACAACGACGGCGCCACCGTCGCCGACATCGCCACGCGTGCCGCCGAGCATTGTCCGGTGATCGTCGTTGACGACGGTTCCACGGATGACACCGCCACCGCGCTGGCGTCAGCGCCCGTTACTTGCTTGCGCAACGACGACAACCGGGGCAAGGCGGCGAGTCTCTGGCGCGGTTTTCGTCAGGCGCTGGATGCGGGTGCGCAAGCGGTGATCTCGATGGATGCCGATGGTCAGCACGCGCCCGAAGAGATCCCGCGGCTGTTGGCGGCCGCGCGCGCCGAGCCCGAGCGGATCATCATTGCCTCGCGGCTGATCGATCGTGACCAGACACCGCCGCTGCGCCTGTTCGCCAATCGCATGGCCAATTTCTGGATCTCGTGGGCGGCCGGCTACCCGATCAGTGACAGCCAGTCCGGGTTCCGGCTCTATCCGGCCGACGTGCTGCAGCGACTGAACGTGCCGGTCGATCGCAGCCGCAGTTTCGTCTTCGAAAGCGAGGTCCTGATCGAGGCGGCGCGGCTGGGTACACGCAGCCGTGCGGTGCCGATTCGCGCCATCTATCACCATGACGCCCGCGCGAGCCACTACCGGGCAACGGCGGACACCCTGCGCATCATCCGCATGGTGGCGTGGAAACTGATCCGGCGGGGCTCGTACCCGCAGGGCTTGTACCGCAGTCTGACCGGGCCGCGCGAGTGAGTTCGTGTTGACCGCGATCTCGCGGTAAGAGAAGGTCTGCTGCGGGCGGATTGTCATGCGGCACGGGAATCTTGCAGTTCGATGATCCGTGCCTGGGCGCGGGCAGGGATGGCCCCTTGTTCACTGGCTCCACGACGCATGTGGAGCAAAGGGTGGGGACCACGATGTCGCGACGTGTTGACTGGGACGACGCCGCACTACTGACCAATCTGCTGAGCAACGCGCTCATCGTGGTTACCGCCGGGCTGTCACTGCTGACCGTGCTCGGTATCGTCCTCCGGGATGGCTGTCGCCGCACGCCGCGGATTGCCGCATGTGACTGGTTGATTGTTCCGGGCCACGCACTCGAGGCCGGCGACCCATCAGCCGATTTCCGCGCCCGGCTCGAGCGAGCCCTGGGTCTTGCCCATTCCCTGCCGCGAGCACGAATCCTGGTCCTGGGCGGCGTCGTGCCCGGACAGGTGAAATCGGAAGCGCAGGCCGGGACGGAGTACCTGGTGGCGCGCGGCGTCGCGGTCGGGCGCATCGCCGGCGAGGCGACCTCGCGCCATACCCTCGAGAACTTCCAGCGCGCACTGCCGCTGCTGGCCCAGCGCCAGCAGCAAACGCTGGTGCTGGTGACCAATCGCTACCACCTGGCGCGGGCGGCGACCATGGCTCGCAATCTCGGCCTGCAGGTCGAATTGTGCCCGGCGGAAGCGCGGCCTTGGCCGGGGTTGCTGCGTGTGTGGTCCGTGCTCTGGGAGAGCTACCTGCTGCACTGGTACCACACCGGCCGCCTGTATGCGCAGTTGACCGGCAATCACGGTATGCTGTCGCGCGTGTCTCGCCGCCCCGGCAGGGAATGACATGACGCAGGAAGCTGTACCCCCCATCGCCGCGCTGCCGGCGCGGCGGCCCCAGCGCGCCGCGAGGGCGTGGCGTCCACTGCACCAGTTGTTCCCGGTGATGCTGAGCCTGCTGCTCCTCGCCGCCTGTTCATCCACCGGCAATGAAGAATTGCCGGTGTTGTCGGGCGTGGACTCGCGCCTTGTCAACGACCCGGTATTCGGCGGCCATGTCTACGCCTACGAGGTGGGCGATCCGGCCAATCCCCCGGTCGTGCTGGTGCATGGGATCGACCGCGAGGGGGCGGCGACCTGGCAACCGCTGATCGAGGTACTGCGCGACGATTACCATGTCCTGGCGTTCGATCTCCCCGGCTTTGGCCACTCCTCGCGCGGGAGTCATTTCTACAGCCCTGACCGCTACGTCGAGGTGCTCGCGCACCTCATCGACGATTTCAGCGCCGAACCCGTGCACATCGTGGGCCATTCGCTCGGCGGCGCGATCGGCCTGCGCTATGCCGCTGCATACCCCGATACGGTAGAGCACCTCCATATCTTTGGCGTTGCCGGCATTCTGCACCGGGCCTCCTACACCGGCTTCACTGCGCGCCGTGGCGACATCGATCAGGACGAAGGTGATCACGCTGACAGCTGGACCGAGCGTGTGCTCGGGCGTTTGCTCGACAAGTTCTTCCGGCGCACGGAAGGTGGCGTCAACATCGCCGAGGACGAGCGCGGCCGCGACCTGATCCTGCGCGGCAGGCCTGACCGTATTGCCGCCGTCGCACTCCTGGAAACGGATTTCAG
>CAZJGZ010000036.1:2543-9187 GCA_964545695.1 uncultured Ectothiorhodospiraceae bacterium
TGCGCGGCAGGCCTGACCGTATTGCCGCCGTCGCACTCCTGGAAACGGATTTCAGCGAAACGCTGGAGGATTTCCCGGTGCCCGTGAGTATCGGTTGGGGCGCGCGCGACCGCGTGGCTCCTCTGCGCACGGGGAGGATGCTGGCGGGCGTCCTGCCCGGCCGCGACCTGACCATCTTCCCGGGCAGCGCCCACAACCCGATGCTCGATGATCCGGAGGGTTTTGCCGAATTTCTGGTGAGTCGGCTCGAAGGCGAACAGGTCGGCGTCGACGCCTGGCCACCACCGTCGACGGAGCCGGGAGAACGCGTCGGGCGCTGCGAGGACGATATCGGTGCGACCTTCAGTGGTGTCTACGACCGCATCGAGATCATCAACTGTCGTCGGGTACTGTTCGACCGCGTTACGGCGCGCCATGTCCATATCGAGCGATCGCGGGCGACGCTGCGTGAACCCTGGCTGGTCGGCGACGAGGTCGGGCTGCGCATCGTCGGCAGCGACGTGAGCGTCACCGCCGGGCGCATCAGCGGCGATGTGGCCATCGATGTCACCCAGAGCTTTCTCGATGTCGCCGGCACGCGGTTGCTGGGCCGAGACGCTGCCGTCTACGCATCTGGCCGCGGCGGCGGTGAGCTGACCTTTTCGGTAACACCCTACGTCAGCGGTGATGACAGCGGCTTTCTGCACGAAATCCGGGCCTTCCATCACGAGGACCAGATCTGACGCTGCTGGGCCGGGTTTTCCGGGCGGAGTCGCAGCGTTACTCCGGCCCGGGGTCGCCGCGCACGGGCAGCGCATGGGCAAACGCGTCGAGGAGCGCCTGACGCGGCAGCTTGCCGGTCTCCGCGCGTGGCAGTGCCCGGGTCCAGCGAATCGGCCGGGGTATGAACACGGCATCGATGCGCTTGCGCAGCTCGGCTCGGAGTGTGGGCGCATCGAGCTCCGGAGCCACGACCAGCGCCGCCAGTCGTGAAGTTCGACCATCACTGCGTTCGGGCGGATCGAAGATGACCCCATCCTCGACGCCGGGGATCTGCAGCAGGGCCTGATTGAGGTCGACGAGGGAGGCCCGCTTGCCGGCGACGTTGACCAGATCCTCCGTGCGCCCGACCAGCTGGAAGCGCCCATCGGGCTCGTGTTCAAGGACATCCTGAAGGACAAAATCGACGGGCAGGTGAGGGGCTGATACCCGCGTCCGATCATCGCTTTCCATGTTCAGGGTGAAACCGCGGAACGGAGTCCAGACGCGCGTGCGCACGGGCTCCCGCCGCGCCATGCTGCCGACTTCGGAACAGCCGTAGATCTCGCTCACGCGCGTGTCATGGCGCTGTTCGATACTCGCGGCAATGGCCGGATCCAGCGGCCCGGTCGCGGACCAGACGGCTTCCAGTGGCGGGAATTCGATCTCCGGATCCACCAGTGCGCGCAGGTGGGCCGGACTGCTCACCAGTACCCGCGGTGCCGGCAGGGCGGCCAGCGTGGCCGCGATGTCGGCCGGGGTGAACGGATGCGCGCTGCTGGCGGCGACCGGCGCGAACAGGGGCATCAGGACGGAGGTCTCCAGCCCGTACATGTGCTGCCCCGGTACCGTGGCCAGCACATGCCGCAGGGGCGGTTCCGCCAGCCCCATCTCGGCGGCATTGATCGCCGTGCTGTCGTGGAAGGTTCGCCACGGCTTGGCGATGGCCTTGGCCTGACCGGTGCTGCCCGAGGTGAAGACCAGTGCGGCCAAATGATCCGCCGGAATCTGCGGCGCCTCGACCGGGGTGGCAGCTTCCCGCTCGAATGCCCTGGCGTCATGGCACGCTGGCCAATGGTGATCACGATCCTCGTCGCTGAGGATGTAGGCATCGGGGTAGTCGGCGAGCAGATCGCGAATGGTCGCGTCGAGCCGGTTGCCCGGCAGGAGATTGGTTTGCCCGGCGATCAGGACTGCGGCGAAGGCGCGCGTAAAGCGGTAGCGATCACGGCACAGGTTGATGGCGAAGCCGCGGTCGGGGAGTCGGCGGGCGAGGCCGTCCGCCTCGGCAAGGAAGCGCTGCACGCCGATCCTCGCCGAGCCGCGCTGGGCAACGACTTCGTGCGGCCCTCGCGTTGTCAGGGGGAGCCGGCTCATGCAGCGTTCCTGCGTTTGTGGACTCGGGATGCATCGGTGTCCGGAACGCGGGGTTCCGGCAGGTCGACCATGGGCGTGGCGTGCGTCACGACCGGGCCAGCAAGGCGGCGAATGTTAACCCGCCCGCGTGCTTGGTGTATATTTCGAGTCAGCGTCTGCAAGCCGGTTGCACACCGGCCCTCGCGGGCCAATCGCTCGTTCGCTACCTTTTGTTCGGGCTCATTCACGGACGACACTCAATGGTGGCCCGGTCGACCATCGAGGCCACGTCCGAGGCCATGACCAGGGGCCATGACCAGGGGCCGCAGCCGCAGGCGTGATGCCGGCGGCGTCATGATCAGCGCGCCACGAGCACAGCGCCACAAGCAGAGCAGGAGGATCACTTTGCAGACGCGGGGCCAGCAGCAGGATCACCGCACGCCCGTGGCGCTCGCCGTGCGCACGGCACCGTCGCGACCGCAAGCGCTCGCGCATTTTCGTTTTGGCGACGGCGGAGGGGCGCATGATGCGTCGGTCGCTGCGCCGGCAACGGCGGCGCTCGAACTCGCTACCGACCAGCGCTGGCTGGGCGGGGATTTTGCGGCCGAGTACTGGGAATCCGCGGGCACGGTGAGTCGCGGTGCCACCGACGCCCTGTGCTGGTCGGCCACCGATGATCTGCTGTTCATGTCGATGGCCGTGACCAATCACGGCGACGACGATCCCATGGCTGCAAGCCATGATGCCTACGAGCACATGCTTGCCTTCGCCCGCGCGGAAGGCTATCCGTGGCTGTTGCGGTTGTGGAACTTCCTGCCCCAGATCAATCACGGCGAGGGGGATCAGGAGCGCTATCGCCGATTCTGCCTCGGTCGCAACCTCGCGCTCGAGGAAGCCGGCATTGCGGAAAGCGAGCTGTGCGCCGCGACTGCCGTCGGCACCCATGGCGAACGCCTGCTGATCCATTGCCTGGTCGGTCGCAGCCGGGGCGTACCGATCGAGAACCCACGCCAGGTCGCGGCGTATCACTACCCCCGCCTGTATGGCCCGCGCAGCCCGTCGTTCGCCCGCGCGCTCGGGCTGGACCTGGGCGGCGAGGGTACCGGGCTGTTCGTCTCGGGAACGGCCAGCATCGTCGGCCATCAGACCATCCATCCGGGCGAGCTCATGCCGCAGCTGGACGAAACCCTGCTCAACCTGCAGGCGTTGCTGGGCGAGGCAGCGGAAAAGCTGCATGCGCCGGGGCTGGCGCGCTTCAATGGTGACAGCCTGCTGCGCGTCTACCTGCGGGTCCCCGAGCGCTGGGACGAGGTGGCCGCGCGGATCCGTGAATGCTGGCCCGAAGTGCATCTCGCCGGACTTGCCGCTGATATCTGCCGCCATGACCTCGAGGTCGAGATCGAGGCGTTCCATCGTGCCGACCGTTGACGTGCGCCATTCCGCGTCGGCGCCCCGATGCTGTACCCTCGCCCTCCACGTGATTACGGTCGGGAACGTCCATGAACGACAAGAATAACGAACCGCATACCACTCGGACTCCTGCCACCGGCGCGTCGAGCGAAGACGGCGCGGCGCCGCCCCATCCGGTGATCTCGCAGTATTACGGCAGCAGTGAGAAGCGCCAGGAATGGGTCGACCACATGTTCGACGCGAGTGCGGCGCATTACGACTGGATCACCGATGTCATGTCATTCGGCTCGGGACGCTGGTATCGCAACTGGGCGTTGCGGCGTCACGGCCTCGATACGGGCATGAAACTGCTCGATGTTGGTACCGGCACCGGCGTGCTCGCCCAGCTCGGACAGGAACAGGTCGGGCCCGAAGGGGAGGTCGTGGCGGTCGATCCCAGCGAAGGCATGCTCGACCAGGCGCGCGCCGCCGGGGTGAAGGATACGCGCAGCGGCCATGGCGAGGATCTGCCGGTCGACAGCGATCACTTCGATCTGCTGACCATGGGCTACGCGCTGCGCCACGTTGCCGATCTGAATGCGACCTTCCGTGAGTATCGCCGTGCCCTCGCGCCCGGCGGGCGCGTACTGCTGCTCGAGATCACGCCCCCGCGCAGCCGCATCGGCTATGTGCTGCTGCGTTTCTACCTGCGGACCGTGGTCCCGCTGGTCACGCGCGTGTTCCGGCGTTCGCGCGATGCGCAGGTGTTGATGTACTACTACTGGGACACGATCGAGAAATGCGTGCCGCCCGAAACCATTCTCGACGCACTGCGGACGTCGGGCTTCGAGCAGGTTCACCGCCACGTGATATTCGGGATCTTCTCCGAGTACAGCGGTGTCAAACCCGCTGCCGATGATGCGGGAGCAGAATCTCGGGGTTGATCCTCGCGCCGCCAGAATCACTGCGCGGGAATCACTGCGCGGGAATCACTGCGCGGGGATCACGCTTCGGGGGATCACTCTTCGGCAATCGCTCTACGGGAGCCCCATCGCCATGCCTGCGCACCGTCTCCGGCTGCCGCTTCTGATGGTCCTGCTACTGATCACGGGCAGCGCGTCGGCTGCCCCGACGGTGGATGACCTGCTTGCGCGTCTTGCGCCGGCCGATGGCGTGATCGCCAGCGCGTACGTGCAGACGCGTGAATCCGGTCTGCTTACCGAGACGGTCACCACCGAGGGCGAGCTGCACTACGCCAGCCCGGGCAAGCTCGAGAAGACCGAAATCGATGCCGACGGCGAACGGACCGTGCGCATTGCCGACGCCACGGTGCATATCGAAGGCCCCGAGGAGACCCGCCGTTTCCCGCTGTCGCGCTCGCGCCAGCTGCAGGCGTTGATGGCGCTGCTGGAAGCCTTCGCGACCGGTGATGCGGATTTGTTGCGCGAGCACTTCAGCGCTGAATTGGCGACGGCGGACGACGACTGGCGCCTGCGCCTGCAAACCCGCGAGGAACAACAGTCGGGTAATCGCCCGAGTCAGGCGTCGCAACCCCTGCGGGTCGAGGTGCGGGGCAGCGCGGATGGTGTGCGCGAGATCTTGCTGGCGTCGCCGCAAGGCGGGCGTCTGCGCCTGGAACTGGACGAGGCCGAGGGTTGATGCCGCGCTGGGGGATCGTCGCGCTCTGGGCGGCAGGGCTGGCCGTGGCGCTCGCCATCATCCTGCCCGCGCGGCTGGTGACCGACCTTGGTGCGTTCCTGCCGACCGGGGCCACGCCGGAACAGGAGCTGGTTGCCGATCAGCTGCGCCGCGGCGCGGCGAGTCGACTGTTGATCGTGGCGGTCGGCGACGGCGAGCGCGAGGTCGAGCCGGGCGAACTCGAGCGCCTGCGCGAGCGGCTGCTGGCGAGCGAGCGCTTTGCCCTCGTGTTGACGCATCCGGATCCGACCGCGCTGGGCGGCCGCGACGAACTGTTCACCTACCGCTACCTGCTCAGCGATCGGCTCGCGCCCGGCGACTTCCGGGTGCCGGCGCTGCAAGCGACCTTTGGCGGCGTGGTCACGCAGTTGCGGCGCTCGGACATGGTGGTCGACGAAGCGATGCTGGCGCGCGATCCCACCGGGGAGTTCAGCTACCTGTTGCAACAGTGGCTGGGTGGCCGGTCGCAGGCCGGGGGCGACACCGGCTGGCGCCTCGACGACGGACGTGCGGTGATGCTGGTGACGGCCGCCGCCGCGCCCCAGGACCTGGCGGCACAGGCAGAGGCCATCGCGCACATCGAAGCGGTGGCAGCGGAAACCGAGCCCGCACTCGACGTCCGCATCGGTGGCGCACCCGCGGTTGCGGCCGGCTCGCGCGAGATCATCCGTGGCGAGGCCATCCGGGTGAGCACGCTCGCCAGCATTGCCGCAGTCACGGTGCTGGTGATCGCCCTGCGCGCCCTGCCGGCGGTGCTGCTGGCACTGGTGCCGGTGATCACGGGGCTGGTCGCCGGGGTGGCAGCGGTGCGTCTCGGCTTCGGCGAGGTCCACGGCATCACGCTCGCCTTCGGTGCGACGCTGCTCGGTGTCACCCTCGATTATCCGCTGCATCATCTGTGGCGCAGTCGTGTCGCCGATGGTGTACCGGCCGAACGCGCCATCCGCCGCCCGTTGTTTGTTGGTGCGTTGTCGACGGCCGTCGGGTTCGCCGCGCTGGCCATCGCCGGCGTCGCGGGCCTCCAGCAGCTCGCGGTCCTCAGTGTCACGGGGATTGTTGTCGCCGCCGTGGTGACCTCCTGGGTGCTGCCGGCACTATGGCCGCGCCCACTGCGGCGGGTGCGCGGGCCGATCGGTTTTGCGCTGCGCTGCCCACCGTGGCTGGCGCTGGCGGTTGCCGGCGGCCTGTTGCTCGCGGGCGCGCTGGCCGCCACCACGACGACGCGGCTCGCCACCGATCTCGCCAGCCTGTCGCCGGTTCCTCCCGAGCTGGCTGAGCGTGATGGCGACCTGCGCGCCGCCCTGGGGCTTGCTGAACCACGCTATCTGGTCGCCGTCCGCGGTGATTCGCGGGAGGCGGCACTGCAGGCCACGGAGCAGGCCAGCCGCGAACTCGCGGCGCAGGCCGACGCGGGCGCGCTCGATCGCTTCGAACCGGTCGCCCGCCTCCTGCCCAGTGCCGCC
>CAZJGZ010000036.1:9287-12746 GCA_964545695.1 uncultured Ectothiorhodospiraceae bacterium
CGCGGGCGCGCTCGATCGCTTCGAACCGGTCGCCCGCCTCCTGCCCAGTGCCGCCACCCAGGGCCGGCGGGCAGCGGCTCTGCCGCCACCGCGCGAGCTGGAGCCTGCCGTGGCGGCCGCCACCGCGGACCTGCCGCTGCGCCCGGCGGCGTTCGCGCCCTTCATCGACGATGTCTCGGCCAGCCGCGAGCTGCCCCCACTGGAGCCGGAAATGCTGCCGGCGGGCCTGCTGCGTGACTGGATCGAGGAGCGGCTGCTGGCGCGCGGGGACCACTGGCTCGGCGTGATCCCGCTGGGTGGTGTAGCCGATCCGGATGCGATTGCGGCGGGCCTCGCCAGCGGTGAACTGGTGGATCTGCGCACCGCGACGAGTGACCTGGTTACCGGTTATCAGCGGCGGGCGGTGCTAAACTTTGCGGTAGGTGCGGTGCTCATCGCGGGCGTCCTCTGGCTGGGCACCGCCAGCCTCGCGCGAGCACTGCGCATCGTGCTCGTGGCCGGTGGCGCTGTCGGCGGCACGGTGTTGTTGCTGACGGCCATGGGCACGGCGCTGAGCGTATTCCACGTCATCGCGCTGCTGCTCGTGGTCGGTCTCAGCATCGACTATGGGGTCTTTGCACGACCGGGTGAGCGCGCGGGCACCGGTTCGGTGACGATCTGCGCGGCATCCTCCGCGCTTGCCTTCGGTCTGCTTGCCACGGCGGACATTCCGCTGTTGCGCGCCATTGGCCTGACCGTGGCCTGTGGCACGATACTGGCGTGGGGCCTGGCGATGCTGTTCGCGGGTGCCGACCGTGCAGCAGCGCCGACAGCATCCATGCAACAACCGGATGGCGATTGCCGATGATGCCGAAATACCTGAGCGCGTCCACCCTGGTCTCGGCCATGGGGCGTGGCCGCGAGGCGACGTGGAATGCCCTGCAGACGGAGCAGACGGGCCTGGCGCCGGTGACCCTGGCCGGTTGTGAGTTCCGCGCGGGCGAGGTCGCCGGTGTCGATGACACCGCGCTGTCCGCCGCCGATGCCGCCTATGATTGTCGCAACAACCGGCTTGCAGAACTCGCACTCGCCACGGATGATTTTGCCGCCCGCGTTGGTGCGGCTGTCGCTCGCCATGGCGCCGATCGCGTCGGCATCTTCATGGCTACCAGTACCGCGGGCATGCGCGAGACCGAGGCGCGCTATGAACATCTCGGCGCGGACGAGATTCTGCCGGCGGATTTCACGCTCGATACCACCCACCGCCTGTCCGCGACCACGGATTATCTGCGCCGGCGGCTCGGGATCGACGGCCCGATGCAGTCGATCTCCACGGCCTGCTCGTCCAGCGCCAAGGTACTGGCCAGCGCCGCGCGTCATATCGATGCCGGACTGTGTGATGCGGCCGTGGTGGGCGGCGTGGATTCGCTGTGCCGCACGACCCTGTTCGGCTTCCAGGCGCTGGAACTGACCGCCAGCGAGCTCTGCCGTCCATTCTCGCCGGATCGTGACGGCCTGTGCCTGGGCGAAGCGGCGGCACTCGGCCTGCTCGAGCGCGAGCCGACGGGCGCGCGGGATATCGCGCTGCTCGGCTATGGCGAGAGTACCGATGCCCACCACATGTCCACGCCCCATCCCGAGGCGCTGGGTGCGCGCCTGGCGATGCGGCGTGCATTGACACACGCCGGGCTCGATGCCGGACACATCGACTACGTCAATCTCCACGGCACCGCGACGCATTTCAACGATGCCATCGAGGCCATGGCGCTATCGCTGGAGCTCGGTGACGAGGTACCGGCCAGCTCGACCAAGGGCTGGATGGGGCACACCCTGGGCGCGGCCGGCATGGTCGAGGTGCTGATCTGCGAGCTGGCGCTGCAGGAGGGGCTGCTGCCGCGAACATTGAACACCGAACGCATCGAGGATGACATGCACTGCAACATCCTGTTGACCACGCGCCGTGCGTCGCTGCAGCGCGTACTGAGCAATTCCTTCGGCTTCGGCGGCAACAACTGCAGCCTGGTGCTGGGGTATCCGGCATGATGGCCGCGCGCGTACTGGGCATCGGCGTCCTCGGCCCCGGTCTGCCCGATTGGGACCAGGCCCGCCCCCGACTGGCCGGCGATACCGCGTGGCAGCATGAGCCGGTGGGCCGCGTGGTCGCGCCCGGTCTGCCGCGCACCGAAGCGCGCCGAGCGACGCTCGGGACCCATCTGGCGCTGACGGTCGCCGGCCAGGCCTTTGCCGGTCAGGCCCCGCCGGACGCGGATCTGCCCTCGGTCTGGGCGGCTGCCGACAGCGATCTGCAGGGGCTGGAGCGCAATTGCCGATCGCTGACCGAGGCTTCGCCGTGGATCTCGCCGCATCGGTTCCAGAACTCGGTGCACAACACGCCCTCCGGCTACTGGTCCATCACCACGGGCTGCCACGGCCCGGCCACCTCGGTGTGTGCCGGTGACGTCAGCTTTGCCGCCGGCCTGGGCGAGGCGCTGACCACGCTTGCCGCCGACCATGATCGCTGCCTGCTCGTGGTGCATGACGAAATTTCGCCATCGACGCTCGAAGTTTCACGGCGCGTGCCGTTTTCCTTCGCCGCGGCATTCCTGCTCGGGCGCGATGCGCCTGTCGGCGGTATGCGCCTGAGTGCGGAGGCGGTCGCTGATGTTGCGGAGACGCCGTGTGCCGATCCGGCACTCGAGGCCGTGCGCACGGGCAATCCGGCAGCGCGTACCCTGCCGCTGCTGTGTGCGCTGGCCGCGCAGCGGGCAGCCACGATCGATCTGCCGTGGACCGGCCGGGGTCTGCGGCTCAACCTGGAGCCCGGGGCATGAAGCGCGCAATCGTGACCGGCGGTAGTGGCGCCATTGGCAGCGCGATCTGTCATCGCCTGGCCGCGGCCGGGTTCTTTGTCTACGTCCACGCCCATCGCAACCGCGAGCGTGCCGAGGCGGTGGTCGCGGACATCCACGCCGAGCATGGGTCGGATCGGGCGGCGCCGGTGGTCTTCGATCTGAGTGCGGCCGATGCCGCGTCCGCCGCGCTCGAGGAGCTGCTTGCCGACGGGCCGATCCAGGTCATTGTCAGTAATGCAGGCATGGTGCAGGACGGGCCCATGGCGGGCATGTCGGCGGCCCAGTGGCGCGCGCCGATCGATGTATCGCTGCACGGCTTCTTTCATGTCAGCCAGCCGCTGCTGCTGCCGATGATTCGCCAGCGCTGGGGGCGAGTGATCGCCGTGTCCTCAGTGGCCGGGGTGCTCGGCAATGCGGGGCAGACCAACTACGCCGCCGCCAAGGCGGGGCTGCACGGGGCAGCGAAATCCCTCGCCCGCGAACTCGCCTCGCGCGGGATCACGGTCAATGTGGTGGCACCGGGGATCATCGAGTCGGCGATGACCGCGGAGCAGTTCAGCGTCGAGCGCATTCGTGCGCTCGTGCCCATGGGTCGGGTCGGACGGCCGGAAGAGGTTGCCGGGCTGGT
>CAZJGZ010000036.1:12846-19107 GCA_964545695.1 uncultured Ectothiorhodospiraceae bacterium
GCCGCCAGTTCGTTGTGGATGCTCCGCTCGAGGTTCTGGATCCAGCCGTTGTAATTGGGATGGATCGTGCCCTCGTCCGGGTTGTGGTCGAGGTTTTCCGAATCCCGATAGGTGATGTCGAAGCTGTCCTCGTCGTAGCGGATGTCGACCTGGGCCATGTGGTCGCGCACCTCGAGGGTGCCGAGTACGTGACCCGGGTCCTGCGGCTGCATGCGCCAGCCGAGACTCGAACCGGCGCGGACGATCGCGCGTTCGACATTCTCCGGGCTGTGGCTGCGGTCCAGGGTCGAGCCCTCGACGTTGCGGATCTGTGCGCCCCCCGCGCATGCGGCCAGCAACATGACTGCACTCAGGCACGTCCCCAATAGCACCATTGCGCGTCGATTCATGATATTCCCCTCCCTCGCGTGTTGACATGAGCCTTCGTCAGGAGTCCTGCGGACGGCCTGCCATGGCTCTTTCGGTTCCTGGTTGTCGATGTCCACTGCGGATCATCGCGATCGAAGTGTATATCATGCCGCCCCGGTCATGGCGTGATCCGCATCACGTTTCGCGCCATCCATGCCCGTCCGGGGCGATCGAATCCGGGTAGCCATGGCCTCATCGCGGAGCTATCGTAGATGGCCTGATCCCGGGTGCGGCCGAGCGGCCCGCAGCCGGTCGGCACTCATCGTTTTACGTGGGGGAGTCATCATTCTTACCAGCAAGCGTTCCGCCGCCAGTGGTGTGGTTGATCAATTGGTCGACGTCGTTCGGCGTCGTGCCGACGGGCGCGACCCGGATGCCCTTGAATACGTCCTGCGGCAGCTGCTCAATCGAGGTGTGCCGGAAGAACTGCGGCGTCTGGATGGCGATGCGCTCGCGGGCCTGATCCGCTGGATCCATGACTTCCAGCTCGAGCGGCCTGCCGGCACCCCGAAGGTCCGTGTGATCGAGCCAACGCTCGACCACGAAGGCTGGGATCTGCCCTTCGCGCTGGTCGTGGTCAACACCGAGGATCGGCCCTTCCTGGTCGACTCGGTGGCCATGGCCATCACTGAATCCGGACCGGCGATCCGCTTCCTGTTCCATCCCCAGTTCCGGGTCGAGCGCGACGCCAGTGGGCGGCTGCAGCAATATCTTGCCGCGGACGAGCCCGATGATCGCGGGTTCGCCGAGTCCCTCATGACCTTCTGGCTGGAGCGGCCGCTGGCCGAGGAGGTAGTCGAGAAGATCACCCGCGGGATCGAGACCGCGCTCGCCGATGTCGAGGCCGCCGTTAGCGACTGGCGGGCGATGCAGGCCGTCACCCGGGAGCTCGCCGAGCGTTTCGGCGAAGCGGGCTCACCGTTTGCCGACACCGATCGCGAGGAGACCCGCGCTTTCCTCGGCTGGTTGGCGCGCAGCCACTTCCTGTTGCTTGGTTATCGCGAGTACCAGGTGGTCGAGAAAGACCACGACCGGGTGCTCGACCTGACGCCGGAGAGTGGTCTGGGGGTCCTGCGCGGTACCCGCAAACAGGGTCGACGGCGCAGCGTGAGCGCGCTCGAGCGGCGCCTGCAGGATTTCTCCGATGGCCCGGTGCCGCTGATCTTCACCAAGACCGATGCCCGCTCGACCGTGCATCGGCGTGGGCACATGGATTACGTGGGCGTGCTGCACTACGACCAGGCCGGCCATATCATCGGCGAGAGCCGCTTCGTTGGTCTCTACACGGCCAATACCTATCATCGTTCGGTCTGGGAAATCCCGTTCGTGCGGCGCAAGGCCGACACCGTGGTCACGCGTTCGGGACTGTCGCCGGACAGCCACGGCGGCAAGGCGCTGGCGAATATCCTGGAGACGCTGCCGCGCGACGAGCTGTTCCAGAGCACGACCGACGAACTGTTCGAACTCGCCATGGGGATTCTGGAGCTCGAAGCGCGTGCGCGTACGCGCGTCTTCGTTCGCCGCGACCATGTGGCCCAGTTCTTCTCCTGTCTGGTCTTCATCCCGCGCGAGCGCTTCAACACCGAAGTCCGCCAGCGCGTCCAGCGCATCCTGCGCGAACACCTCGGTGGTGCCCGCGAGGACTTCGCACTGCAACTCGGGGAATCGGATCTCGTGCGGGCGCACGTCATCGTGCGCCCCGAAGGCGAGTGCACCGACCAATACGATATCGAGGCCATCGAAGACGAGATCATCGAGGCCGTGCGGTCCTGGCACGACGATCTGCGCGACCAGTTGATCGAACGCCACGGCGAGCGTGCCGGGCTCCGGCTTGCGCGCCGCTTCGAGAAGGCGCTGCCGGCTGCTTATGTCGACCAGGTGCCACCGCGCGTGGCGCTGTTCGACATTGAAAAGGTGGACGGCCTCAGGGGGCCGGACGACATCGCCATGAGCCTGTACGAACCGCTGGACTCATCGCGCGGCGTCGTGCGCTTCAAGGTATTCAAGCACGACCACACCATCCCGCTGTCGGTGGCGCTGCCGATGCTGGAGAACATGGGCCTGCGCGCGGTCACCGAGCGTCCCTACGAATTGCGCATGCCCAACGGTGATCGCATCTGGATCCAGGATTTCGATCTGCAGGCCGTGTTCACCGACCGTCTGGCGGTCGAACAGGTGCGCGAACCGTTCCAGCAGGCGTTCGAGCAGATCTGGCGTGGCCGCACCGACAGTGACGGCTTCAATCGCCTGATCCTCGCCGCGCACATGACCTGGCGTCAGGCCGCCCTGTTGCGCGCGCAGTGCAAGTACCTGCTGCAGACCGGCGTGCCGTTTTCCCTGGCGTACATGGCCGACACCCTCAGCCGCCATCCACTGATCGCGCGGTTGCTGGTCGAGTTCTTCGATGCCCGCTTCGAGCCGACCGACGCCATCGAGCCCGCTGCCGGTGCCGAGCACCTGCGCGCCACGTTCACCGCGCTCGCCGAGGCCGAACCGGGCGCCGACTTCGAGCCGCTGATCGAACGCCTGGCCGAAGGCCGGACCGGCGATCGCGAGGCCCGCATGGCCGCCTGCCGCGAGGTGCTCGAGCAATTGCTCGACGGTGTCGCCAGTCTCGACGAGGACCGCATCCTGCGCGCCTTCGGCCAGCTGATCGACGCGACCCTGCGGACCAGTTATTTCCGGCTCGACGCGAAGGGCCAGCCGCGCCCCTGGGTCGCGTTCAAGATCGATTCGGCACGGGTGCCGGATCTGCCGGAGCCGCGGCCGCTGGTCGAGGTGTTCGTCCACTCCCCGCGCATGGAAGGCGTGCATCTGCGCGGTGGCCGGGTCGCACGCGGCGGCTTGCGCTGGTCCGATCGCCGCGAGGATTTCCGCACCGAAGTGCTGGGCCTGATGAAGGCGCAAAGCGTCAAGAACACCATGATCGTGCCGGTGGGCGCCAAGGGCGGGTTCGTGCCCAAGCAACTGCCGGCAGGCGGTGATCGAAATGCTGTCCAGCAGGAAGGCATCGCCGCCTACCGCCAGTTCATCCACGGCCTGCTCGACATCACCGACAACATCGTCCGCGATGACATTACCCATCCGTCCGATGTCGTCATGCACGACGAGCCCGATCCCTATCTGGTGGTGGCGGCGGACAAGGGTACGGCGACCTTCTCCGACATCGCCAACGGCATCGCCGGCGAGCACGATTTCTGGCTCGACGACGCCTTTGCCTCGGGCGGCTCCAACGGTTACGACCACAAGCAGATGGCGATTACCGCGCGCGGCGCGTGGGAATCGGTCAAGCGCAACTTCCGCGAACTCGGCCTGGACTGCCAGCGCGAGCCGTTCACCGTCGTCGGCATCGGCGACATGGGCGGCGACGTGTTCGGCAATGGCATGCTGCTGTCGCGCCAGATCCGTCTGGTGGCCGCGTTCAATCACCTGCACATCTTCATCGATCCGGACCCCGATCCGGAGACCGGCTACGCCGAGCGCGAGCGCCTGTTCCGCACCCCCGGCAGCGGCTGGAACGATTACGATCGCAGCCTGATCTCGGCCGGCGGCGGCGTGTGGTCGCGCCAGGACAAGCGCATCCCGCTCACCGACGAGATCCGCGCCGCGCTCGGAATCGAGGCGCGTGAGCTGGCCCCGACCGAGCTGATCCGCGCCATCCTGCGCGCACCGGTTGATCTGCTCTGGAACGGCGGCATCGGCACCTACGTCAAGGCCGCCGACGAGCGCGACGAGGCGGTGGGTGACCGCGGCAACCGCCTGCTCCGGATCGACGGCCGGGAACTGCGCTGCCGCGTTGTGGGCGAGGGCGGCAACCTCGGCTTCACCCAGGCCGGCCGCGTCGAATACGCGCTGGCCGGCGGCTACATCAACACCGACTTCATCGACAACTCCGGCGGTGTGGATTGCTCCGACCACGAGGTCAACATCAAGATCCTGCTCAACGCCGCCGTGGCCGCCGGCCGCATCGACCGTGAGCAGCGCAACACACTGCTTGCCGACATGACCGATGAAGTCGCCGAGCTCGTGTTGCGCAACAACTACCTCCAGACCCAGGCATTGACCATGATGTCCGCCTTCACCGCGGCACGTCTGGGCAGCAAGGCCCATCTGATCGCATGGCTCGAAAGCCAGGGCCACATGAATCGGGAACTCGAATACCTGCCGGATGACGAGACGATCGAGGAGCGCCGTATCAAGGGCCTGGGTTTGACCCGTCCCGAACTCGCGGTCCTCCTGTCCTACGCCAAGATCACGCTCTATCCAAGCCTGCTCGATTCCGATCTGCACGCGGAGGACTACCTCGCCCACGAACTGGTCGAGTATTTCCCGACCCCCCTGCGCGAGTCGTTTGCCGACCTGATGCGCGAGCATCGACTGTGGCGGGAGATCATTGCCACGCAGGTCACCAATGATCTGGTCAATCGCATGGGTGCCAGTTTCGTGCTGCGCATGCAGGAGGACACGGGCGCCAACGCCGTCGAGATCGCCCGCGCCTACACCATCGCTCGCGATGTCTACCGGGCCCCCGAGCTGTGGGCGGCCATCGAAGCGCTCGACAATGAGGTACCGACGGATCTGCAGACCGACCTGCTGCTGCGGGTGTGGGAGCTGATGCGCCACGCGACGCGCTGGCTGCTCCAGCGCCCGGGTGCGGATCTGGCCATCGGTCCCAGCGTCGACGCCTATGCCCCGGGGCTTGCCGCGCTGGAGGAGAATCTGGAGCAGGTCGTCGTGCCGGACGAGCGTGACGCCCTGGCCGCCAACACCGCTGACCTCGAGGCGCGCGGCTTGCCGGGCGAACTCGCGCGCCGGATCGCTGCGCTCAATTCCCTCTACCCCGCGCTCGATATCATCGAGCTGGCCAACGCCCACGGCATGAAGGTGGAAAACGCGGGCCGGGTCTACGCGCGTCTGGGCGATACCTTCGGCCTGGGCTGGTTGCGCGCGCGCATCGAGGAGCTGCCGGTGGAAGGCCAATGGCATGCCAACGCCCGCGGCTCGCTGCGCGCCGAGCTGTATCAGCGTCACCGGGCGCTGGCCGAACGGGTGTTGCGTGTGCGGGACGGCCGCGATGCGGAGGCCGCGGTCGACGACTGGCTGGCCGCACGCGAGCGCGAGGCAGCCCGTGTCCGCGCCATGATCACCGACATGCAGCGGCTCGCGCGGCTGGACTATCCGACCGTTGTCGTGGCGCTGCGTGCGCTGGGTCAACTCGTCGAGGGGGCGGCGGACGAGGCCCCGGACTGACGCCTTCGCGGCGGGCGCAACAGGCTTCCGGTCACGGGTCGTGATTGCATCAGCGCACATGATCATGCAGTTTCGTATCCTGAACGTTCAAAAAATCGGGGGCGCACAGCGGGTCGCTTGATCCGCTGTTTGTCTTCTGGCGGCGATTAACGCCGGATTAACGACTGGCCAATACGATTCGCGCGGCAGCCTGATCGCCGGCCGGGCCGGTTCATCGATCTTGAGGGGGGAAGCGATGCAGTTCCGAGCCAGCGCAGTCGCCGTGGCGCTCGCCGCCGGCCTGGCGGGCGGGGTGGTCACCACGGCGCTCGCGGAACGTGAATACGGCCGCGTTCAGCCCTACGAGACGCTCGGCGAAATTGCCCGCAGCGAGCGACCCGCCGATGATGTGACCGTCGAACAGATCATGGTTGCCTTCCTGCGGCTCAATCCCCGCGCCTTTCTCGGCGGCAACATGAATCGGCTGATGGCCGGGCAGTACCTGCAGGTGCCGTCAGCGGGAGCCGCCCGCGACATCGACCCGCAAGAGGCGGCCGAGAAGGTCGCCGAACAGGAGCGTGAGTGGCGCGCATGGCGAGCCGAACGCGCCGCCGCGGCGGCCGC
>CAZJGZ010000037.1:0-14496 GCA_964545695.1 uncultured Ectothiorhodospiraceae bacterium
AGATTCATCATTTTCCGGCCCTGGAATTCCTTTTCACCTTGGCGAGGGCTGCAGTCCACCCACAAAAATCCTCTCACCGCGAAGCCCCGGCAACCTCATCGCGCTGCTCGGCACTCGGCGGATGCCCGAAGTGGCCCCGATAGGCCCGAGTGAACCACGACGCTGAACCGAAGCCGCAGGCGAGGGCGACTTCGTGCACGGCCAGGTCGGCATGGCGCAGGAGGTGGCGGGCGCGTTCCAGGCGCAGCTGCTGGTAGTAGCGCTGCGGCGGCACGCCGAGATGGCGCACGCACAGGCGATCGAGGCGGCGCCGGCTGATGCCGCATCGCTGCGCCAGTTCGGCGATGTCGAGCGGGGTCTCGAGATTCGCCTGCATGATTTCGGTCACGCGTACGAGATCACGATTATAGGTACCGGCACGGCGGTCGGCGGCCATGCGCTGCCCAGCGTCATGGGCGCGGATCTCGGTGTGCAGGAATTGCTCCGAGACCGAGGTGGCCAGCGCTTCCGAGTGGTGCCGGGCGATCAGCCAGAGGGAGAGGTCCATGGCGGCGGTTCCGCCCGAGCAGGTGAAGAAGGGCGGATCGATTTCGAACAGTGAGTCGCGCGCTTCGATGTCGAGGTAGCGTTCGCGGAAGGCGGCGAGGTTCTCCCAGTGCAGCGTGACTCGCCGCCCGCGCAACAGCCCCGCCTCGGCGAGCACCAGCGGCCCCGACTCGAAGGCGCCCAGGTCGCTGCCGCCATGGTGCAGGCGGCGCAGCCAGCGCAGCAGGCCCGGGGTGACCGCGGCCATGGGGTCGTAGCTGGCAACGACGCTCACGGCCGGCCAGTCGCTGACGTCATGCATGCTCCCGGCGGGAGCGATCGGCATGCCGTTGCTCGCGGCCACGGGGTTCCCGTCAATCGAAACGAAGCACCACCGATAGGCCTCGTAGCCCAGGGTGCGGTTCGCCCCGCGCAGCGGCTCGATGGCCGAGAGCAGGCAGATCATCGAGAACCGGGGCAGCAGCAGGAAGGCGATGCGTCGTGGTATTTCCTCCTGATGCGCCTGCAGCATGAAGCGCGCTCCGTCCAAACATTGTCGAATCCTGCCAGTATCCGGTTATTTCCGGCAAGCGCGGTGTGCCGCATCTGCCTACGATGCAGGTATCCAATCAGACGAGGAGATGGACTCATGGCAGTGACGGCAGAACGCGCACAGGTCGCCAACGGGCGGCTGCACATCGAACTCGACGGCATCGGCGAGCGCGAACTGCACCCCCTGTGGCTGCGTGAACGTAGCCCCAGCGACGAGGTCACCGATCCGCAGACCGGCCAGCGCCTGCTCGACTCCTGGTCGCTGCCGCTGGACCTGGCCGTGACCGAAGTGCGTGAGGACGGCGAGAACCTGGAGATCATTTTCTCCGACGGCCATGTCGCGCCCTATACGCTCGCCAGCCTCACGGCCCAGCTTCGCCGCGAGCCCGATGAACGCGATGACATTGTGCTCTGGGGTGGCAGCCTGAATGACATCCCCGAAATCGACTGGAATCAGGCGGCGGAGGATGACGCGACGCTCTACGAGATGCTCGAGCAGTTGCGCCGCTACGCCTTCGTGCTGGTGCGCAATGTACCAGCGGAGATGGATGGCGTGGGCAACGTGGTCGAGCGTATCGGCCCGATGCGGCGTACCAACTGGGGTGGCATCGCCGACGTCAAGGCGATCGCCAACGCCTACGACCTGACCATGACGACGCGCACGCTCGAGCCGCACACCGACAACCCCTACCGCGAGCCAGTGCCGGGTTACATCTTCCTGCACTGCCTGATCAACAATGCCGATGGCGGTGATTCGACGATCACGGATGGTTTTCGCGTGGCCGAGGAATTGCGCGAGAAGGCGCCGGAGGCGTTCGAGGCGCTGACCAGGGTGCGCCCGGATTTCACCTATGTCGATGACGACACCGTGCTGGAGAACAGCGGTCCGTTGATCGAGCTGGACCCGCAGGGTCGGGTGCGCCAGGTACGGCTGTCGAACCGGACGGACTCCGTGGCGGCGCTGGATGCGGATTTCCTGGATCAGTACTACCGGGCGCGGCGCACCCTGACCGATACTGTCAACGATCCGGCGTTCCAGCTCCAGTTCAAGCTGGGTCCGGGTGACCTGCTGATCATGGACAACTATCGGCTGTACCACGGCCGCCTCGGCTACCGGCCGGGTACGGGTGATCGCCACATGCGCCAGTGCTACATGGACCGCGATTCGGTCGGCAGCCGGCGCAAGGTGCTGGCCCGGACCTACGCGAAATAAGGGGTCGCCGGGCACCGGCTCAAAGTGGTTGCATGCAACGGCCCGACCGCCCCCGCAATGGGGGAGTCGGGCCTTTTTCGTGTGGGCCGATTGCGCGCCGTGGTGAAAGTGGCGCACCCGGTAACCGAATGTGTCGGGGTGAATTGAAGGCTAAAAAAAACAAATACCTGTGAGTGACTCTTCTGGTGTTTTGTCATTCACTGGCGACGTCGCGGTGCAGTAGCGTCTGGAATCCTTGACGTCGGACTCTGGCCCACGGGGCGGACCACGACCCGACCTGCGACGCTACGACCCCTGTGGCTCGGCGAGATTTCCGTCCGGCAGACCCGACGGAAGATCCATCAGGGGCAAAAGCCCGCGATCAGCCGCCCAGAATCAGCCACCCAGAATCAGCCACCCAGAATCAGCCCCTCATCCAGATCGATGAGTGTCGGCCCGTCGTGCGCGGCGGCACGGCGCAGGATGTCGGGCAACTCCTCCGCGCTCTTCGGCCTTTCGGCGGCGAATTCGTAGGCCTCGGCCAGCTTGACCAGGTCGGGCGTGAACAGTTCGACACCGATCGGCTTCACGCCCTCGGCCTCCATGGCGATGCGGATCTCCTTGAACGCCGAGTTGTTCCACACCAGCACGATCACCGGGCGCTGCTCGGCGCGGATCGCGGCGAGTTCGCCGATGGTGTAGTGCAGCCCGCCGTCGCCGACCAGGCACACCACGGGACGGTCCGGCGCGCCCAGGCTGACGCCGAGCGCGGTTGGCAGGGCGTAGCCCAGCGTGCCGAAGCCCACGGCGGAGTTGAACCAGCTGCCGGGGGTGGCAGCGGCGAAGTAGAGATCACCGGCATAGATCGGGTTGGTCGAGTCGCCGACCAGGTAGGCCTCCGGCAGGGTGTCGCGGATCGTTTCCAGGAAGCCGAGTGCCTTCTGCATGTCGCCATCAAGCGCCTTGCGTGCGGCGGTGCGCGCCCGTTCGGCGCGGTTGGCGCCGTCGGCATCACGGCCCGCGGCATTGTCATCGATGGCCCGGTGCAGGGCGTGCGTGGTCAGGGCGGCGTCGCCGAGGAGGGCGATGTCCGGGGCCTGTGGGCGGTTCATCTGCGCGGCGTCGATGTCGATGCGAATCAGCGGCGCCGAGAACTCCGGCATGCCGGTTTCGTACATGTCGTAGTCGGTCGGGCCCATCTCGGTGCCAATGGCGAGGATGCAGTCGCTTTCGGCAAGCAGTTCGCGCACCGGGCCCAGTGAGGGGCTGGCAGGAACGGCCAGCGGGTGCTCGGGTGGAAGCAGGCCGCGCGCGTTCACGGTCATGACGACCGGGGCGTCCAGGTCTTCGGCCAGACGTCGCACGACCTGCGGGTCGCGGCGGTTGCCACCGCCGGCGAGGATTACCGGTCGGCTGGCGGCACGTATTCGCTCCGCCGCAGCCGCGAGCGCCTCGTCGGCCGGGCGCTGTGGCGCGGCGGCGGCCGGTGCGGCGGGCACGGACTGGGGCGGGCTCTGATCCCACAGGTCGAGCGGGATCTCGATGTGAACCGGGCGCGGCCGGCTGCTGTTGAACACTGCGAATGCCTCGGCCAGCACGGCCGGCAGCTCGGCCAGATCGTGCAGGGTATGGCTGAAGGCACTGACGCCGGCCGCCATCGCCTGCTGGTCGGGCATCTCGTGCAGCTGGCCGAGGCCGCGGTGCAGGTGGCGGCGGTTGGAGACACTGGAGATGACCAGCATCGGGATCGACTCCGAGTAGGCCTGGCCCATCGGTGTAGTGATGTTGGTCAGGCCCGGGCCGGTGATGACAAAGCAGACGCCCGGCTTGCCGGTGGCACGCGCATAGCCGTCGGCCATGAAGCCGGCACCCTGCTCGTGGCGTGGGGTGACATGGTGGATCGGGCTGTCGGCGAGGCCGTCGTACAGCGCAATGGTGTGCACGCCCGGAATGCCGAAGACGGTGTCGACGCCATGAGCTTCGAGCAGGTTGACGATCCACCGACCGGGGCTTTTCGGTTCGGACATGGGGTGCTGTCTCCTCGTGCTGTCAGATGTTGTTGTACGGGGCGGCGGAACGGCCGCTCCACTCGGCGGTTAACCAGTGGAAGCGCGTGCCCCCTGCAAATTGGCGCAGAGCGCCTCGATCCGGCGGCAGGCCTCGGCAAGACGCGCGTCATCCAGCGTGAAGGACAGGCGGATGTGGCCGGCGGCGCTCGGGCCGAAGGCGTTGCCGTCGAGCACCGAAACACCCTGTTCCTCGAGCAGGCGCCAGGCGAAGTCGCCGCTGTCGAGGCTGGTGGCGCGGACGTCGACCATCGCGAACATGCCCGCCTGGGGGCGCTGCACGCGCAAGGCGGGCACACGGCCGAGCGTCTCGATGACGAGATCGCGCCGAAGGCGGTAGATGTCGCGGAATTCGCGGGTGATGTCATCCACCTGCTCGAGGGCGACGATGGCGGCCTTCTGGACGAATCCCGGCAGACCGTACAGGACGCAGAGACTCAGGTTGGCCGCGTGCCCGATGAGGGCTTCGGGCCCGATCATCCAGCCGCTGCGCCAGCCGGTCATGGCGTGCGACTTTGACAGGCTGGAAACGGTTACCGTGCGCTCGGCCATGCCGGGCTGGGCGGCAATGGAAGTGTGTTCGCCGTCGAAGACGATCTCGCTGTAGACCTCGTCGCTGATCACCCAGAGATCGTGCTCGCGGGCGATCTCGGCAATGGCTGCCAGTTCCGCGTGCGTGAGCACAACGCCGGTGGGGTTGTTCGGCGTGGTGATGAACAGTGCCCGCGTGCGTGGTGTGATGGCGGCGCGGATGGCGTCGGGGTCGGGGCGGAAGTCGTCCTCGGCGCGCAGGTCGACGGCGACAGGCGTCGCCCCGCTGGCGCCGATGGTCGCCTCGTAGGTGACGTAGCCGGGGCGGAGCATGATGGCCTCGTCGCCGGGCCCGAGCAGCAGCATGCTGGCGAAGAAAAGGGCATTCTGTGCGCCGGAGGTAACGCAGACGTTGTCGGGACCGACGTCGCAGCCGGAGCGGGCGGTAAAGTGGCGGGCGATGATGGCCCGCAGGGCATGTTCGCCGATACCGTCGGTGTAGTGCGTGTCGCCCGCCGCAAGTGCCTCGTGGGCCCGCTCGACGATGGCGGCCGGGGTGGCAAGATCGGGATCGCCCACGCTCAGGGCAATGATGTCCTCGCCGCGACTCTGAGCCTTGAGGGCATGATCGTGAATGTTCCAGGCTGCGGCGCCTTCGCCGGCGATCTGTTGGACACGCTGGGAGAATTGCATGGCTCGACCTCGATCTTCGGATGATCAGTCTAAAGCCTGCTGAACGGTCGTTCAATAACTGCGAAGCCCGCGAATCGACCGGAGCATCCGCGCCTCGATGGTGGCCACCTCCAGCAGTGTTGACAGCCTGCAGCGCGGGTGGATACTGAAGCCCATGACTTCGCGTTCGCGCACGCCGGGTGAGGCCGCCCGGTCATCATCAACTGCCCGCGGGGGCGCCAGCCTGCGCAAGTTCGAGCGCCAGGCGCCGGATACGCGGCGCCAGGCACTGATGGATGCCACGCTGCGCTGCCTGGCCGAGCGCGGCGTGGAAAAGACGTCGATCCGCAACATTTGCGAAGAGGCGGGTGTGTCGGTCGGCCTGGTCAATCACTACTACAGCAGCAAGGACGCGCTCATTGCCGATGTCTACACGCGGCTGGCCGACGGTCTGCTGGCGTCGTTGCAGGCGGAGGTTCAGAACCTTGCCGGGCGCCCCGCGCGCGAACGCCTGGGCGCATTTTTCCGGGCCTCCTTCTCGCCGGTCGTACTCGATCCCGACCTGCTGCGTGCCTGGCTTTCATTCTGGAGCATGACTCATCGCTCGGAACTCGTTTCCGCTGTGCACGCGAGAACTTACGGCGACTATCTCGATACCCTGGAAGGGTTGCTGCGGGAGCTGGGCGACGAGGAGGCGATCAGCGATCTCGATCCTCGGCTCGCCGCGGTCGGGCTCTCCGGTCTGCTCGATGGCCTGTGGGTCGAGTGGTGTCTCAATTCGCGGACCTTCTCGCCGGAACAGGGTGTGGCGCTGTGCAATGCCTTTCTCGTCGGTCTGACAAGGGCCTCGCAACCCACCGGGGCCGCGCACGCGGTATGTGTTCAAAGCGGCTCTTGAACACCCGTTCAATTGTGTGACATTCTGCGCTCAGCGACGTGTTTGAATGGTTGCGTTCCGCGGACACCGATCCCGGACGTTCACGGCAGACACCCCATCCAGGGGGCCCACACAGGGGGAATCGCGCCGTTACTGCAAGCGGGAATAACAACATCAGTGCCGTCGAGGTCACGGGACTCGAGAAGCGCTTCGGGGAACTCCCCGTGCTGCGCAACGTGTCTTTCCAGGCGCGCGAGCGCAGCGTGGTCTCCATCATCGGCGCGAGCGGTTCCGGCAAGAGCACCCTGCTGCGTTGTCTGAATCTGCTCGAAATGCCCGATCGCGGCGACATCCACATCGCCGGCGAACAGATCCATTTCAAGCGCACCGACGATGGCCGCATCACGGGCAGCGATCGCGCGCAGATCCAGCGCCTGCGGTCCCGCGTGGCGATGGTCTTTCAGCAATTCAATCTGTGGCCACACCTGACGGTCCTCGGCAACGTGATCGAGGCGCCCGTTCATGTTCTGGGCATGTCGCGCCGCGAAGCCCGCGAAATGGGCGAGCGCTTCCTCGAGCAGGTGGGCATGATCGACAAGCGGGACCAGTATCCCGCCTTTTTGTCCGGCGGCCAGCAGCAGCGCACCGCAATTGCCCGGGCCCTGGCCATGCAGCCGCGCATCCTGCTGTTCGACGAACCGACTTCCGCGCTCGATCCTGAACTCGTCGGCGAGGTGCTGCGGGTGATTCAGGGGCTGGCCGAAGAAGGTCGAACCATGGTCCTGGTGACGCACGAGATGCGCTTCGCCCGCGATGTCTCGACCGATGTCGTGTTCCTCGATGAAGGGGTGGTGGAAGCACAGGGGAGCCCGCGCGAAGTGTTCGAGGAATCCACCAGCGCGCGTTGCCGGCAGTTCGTTTCGAGTGTGACCTGAACCGTACGCGGACAACGCGTTCTAAAAGACTTGCGGATGCGCATCGCATCCGCCAAGCGACACCCGGCCGTGAGCCGGAAACGATGGGGAGAACCACCATGAACCTGAAGCGATTTGCTGTACTGACACTGAGCGGTATCGTCCTTGCACTGGCGGGGACGGCGTCGGCCACCGCCGATCCGCTGCGCGTCGGCATCTCCGCGGAGCCTTATCCGCCGTTCACCTACAAGAGTGCAGGAGGCGACTGGACGGGTTTCGAGGTCGAGCTGGCCGGACTTCTCTGCGAACGCATCGACGAAGATTGTGAAATCACGCCCACCGGCTGGGATGGCATCATTCCGGCGCTGCGCGATGAGCGCATTGACCTGATCATGACCTCGATGTCGATTACCGAAAGCCGGCTCGAGGTGATTGATTTCACTGATCCGTACTACTACACGCATGGCGCCTTCGTGGCCGAAGCGGGTACGGAACTGGACATTCCCGAAGGCCTGAGCGGCATGATTCTCGGCGTCCAGGGTGCGACCACGCACGCCAACTACGCGCGTCAGGAACTGCGTGACCATGCCGACCGGATTCGCACCTATGACGATCAGGAAGATGCCAACCGGGATCTGCTCGCCGGGCGGATCGATGTGGTACTCGCGGATGAATTGCCGATGGGGGAATTCGTCAAGCGCGACGAAGCCAGTGGTTTTGACATCGTTGCCCTGGCGCCGCAGCACTCGGCCTTCGGTGAGGGCATCGGCGTCGGCCTGCGCAAGGGCGACGGTGACCTGCGCGAACGCCTCAACGGCGCGATCGCGGAAGTGATCGAGGATGGGTCCTGCTCCGAACTGTCGCAGAAGTACTTCGAGCGGGATATCTGTGGCGCCTGACGCCAGAGGGATGGCTGCACATCGTGACGGAGCGGCCGCGGTGCACGCGCTGGGCCGCTCCGCTCACCATCCTGCGTCACGGCCCGCACCGGTGCTGACCACCCATGTATGGTGAGGAGAGCCTGCTCGACTGGGCTGGTCCGATGCTGCAGGGCGCTCTTGTCACCGTGCAGATTGCGGTGCTTGCCTACGCGCTCGGCATCCTTCTCGGTCTGCTCGGCGCCTCGGCGAAGCTGAGCGGCATCCGGTCCCTGCAGGTCGGGGCGACTGCGTATTCCACGCTGATTCGCGCGGTGCCTGAACTGCTTCTGATCATCCTGCTCTACTACGCGGGCACCCAAGGGCTGAACGCGCTGCTCGGCGTGCTGGGCTTCGGCGGCCGCGTGGAGATCACCGGGTTCGTGGCGGCCGTCGGTGTGCTCGGCGTGGTCCAGGGTGCCTACATGACGGAAGTCCTGCGCGGGGCGATCCAGGCGATCCCGCGTGGCCATATCGAGGCCGCCGATGCCTATGGCATGTCGCTCTGGTTGCGCTTCCGCCGGATCGTGGTACCGGAGGCGCTGCCGAATGCCTTGCCGGGCATGTCCAACCTCTGGCTCATCCTCGTCAAGGATACGGCGCTGATCAGCGTTGTGGGCTTCGAGGAGCTGTTCTTCACGGCCCAGCAAGCGGCCGCGAGTACGCGTTCCTATTTCATTTTCTACGGCGCCGCGGCGGCCCTTTATCTTGCCATGACGATGGTTTCGAACATCGGCTTCCGCAAGGCCGAAAACGTCGTCCGGCGCGGTCAGCCCGGAGTCTGACGCCACCATGGATTACTCCTGGCTCGCCAATCCCTTCTACGTGGAATATCTCTGGGAAGGGTTCATCAATACGCTGCTCCTGGTCGGTGTATCTGCGCTGCTCGGTTTTCCTCTGGCGGCACTGGTGGCGGTCACCCGTGTGCTCGGGCCCTGGCCGCTGGCCTGGATCGCTCACGGTTACACCACGCTGATCCGGGGTACACCGCTACTGGTGCAATTGTTCTTCTTTTACGACGGTGTCGGCCGCGTGCTGCCGCAGATTCCCGGCGTGCGCGAGATGTTCTTCTGGCCGCTGCTGCGCGATCCCTTCTTCTACGGGGTGCTGGCATTCACGCTCAGTGTGGGCGCTTACGCGGGTGAAGTGATTCGTGGCGCCATGCTCAGCGTGCCCAAAGGCGAACTGGAGGCCGCACGGTCATTCGGCATGAGCCGCTTTCAGGTGCTGCGCCGGATCTGGCTGCCCCATGCCGTGCAGATCTGCCTGCCGACACTGACCGGCGAAATGATCCTGCTGCTCAAGTCGGTGCCGCTTGTTTCCACGATCGCCGTGGTCGATCTGCTGCGAGCCGCCAGCATCATTCGCGACGAGACCTTCCGCGTCTATGAGCCGCTGCTGCTGGTGGCCGGGATCTATGTCGCCATGGTAATGGTGCTGACCGGCATCATGCGCTACATGGAACGCAACTTTCCCGGCGTCAAGCCGGCATCCCAGCCGGGGATACCCAGGCGTATCTGAACGACTTCACGTCAGACCGGCGACCCTGTCCGCGCCGTGAAGTGCCGGCATGCGCGTGGGTACATCTTCGTGACTAGTGTCCTGTCTCACAAGTTGTTGAGCAATTTTCGCCGAGGGATTGTGGTGCCAGGCAAGGCGCGCCGACGAGCAATAGCGCGTCCTATTGTGAGGAGGCGCAACGCGGCCAGGTGCCGCAAGGCCCGGCGAGAATGCCAACGAACTTGTGAGACAGGACACTAGTTCAGCGTGCCATGTTGGCCAGTGCTTCCGGGTTGTACAGGCCGTCGCAGTTCTCTCCGCGTAGCGCGGCGATCGCGATTTCCGTGCCGCGCGTGCGGGCACGCTCCTCGGCGTCGCGGGTGTACCAGGCCGAGTGTGGCGTGATCATGACATCGTCGCGGCCGAGCAGCGGGTGATCGGCCGGCGGTGGTTCCTGGCAGAGGACGTCGAGGCCGGCGCCGCCAAGGTGGCCGCTGTCCAGGGCGGCAACGAGCGCGGCTTCGTCGATGATCGCTCCGCGCGCCGAATTCACCACCACGGCGCCCTGCGGCAGGCGTGCCAGCGCGGCCGCGTCGACGCGGCCCTCGGTGTCCGGCGTCAATGGCGCATGAATGGAGAGCACATGGGAGCCATCGAACAGGTCGTTGAAGCCGACGGGTTCGGCGCCCGCCGCGCGAGTGGCAGCGGCGTCCATGAAGGGGTCATGGGCGATGATGCGGCAACCGAGTGCGCGCGCGCGCTCGGCTGTGGCGCGCGCCTTGCGGCCGTAGCCGAGGAAGCCGAAGGTGCTGTCTGCGAAGGTGCGCAGCGGGGTGATCCGACGCCAGTTCCAGTTGCCGCGGGCACAGTCGCCATTGTATTGCGGGAGTCCGCGCAACAGCGCAAGCGCCATGGCGAGCACATGATCCGCGACTTCATCGTCGCAGTAGGTCGGGATGTTGGTCACGCGGGTGCCGAGTGCGGTTGCGCGCTCGAGGTCGATGCCGTCAACGCCGGTGGCATAGCGCACGACGACCTGCGGGCGAATGCGCTCCAGGGCTTCCGCGTCGACGACGGTGTAGTGCGTGAGCAGCACGTCCGCCGGGCCGACTTGCTCGGCGAGTTCGCTGCCGTCGAGTTCCATGCTCTCGAACTGCACGTTCGGGAACGCGGCCTCGAACAACGCCTGCTCGACGCTGGTATCACCAAAGCCGTCGGGGTCGACGTGGACGACGCGGATCGGATTGTCGCTCTGCTTTGCCAAGGTTGAATCTCCTTCTCGATCAGAATATCAGGATACGCGTGATGGCCGCGGCCGTACGGAGCCGGGCGAGTGGCCGAACAATCGGCGGTAGGCGCGGGCGAATGCCGAAGCCGAACTGAAGCCCGTGGCCGCGGCGCTACCCGCGACGCTCTCTTCGCCTTCCTGCAACAGTCGGCGGGCGGCGGACAGACGCAGGTACTGGTAGTAGCGTTGTGGCGTGACGCCGACGGCGTCGGCGAACGCGCGCTCCAGCTTGCGCTGGGAGCAGTTGCTGCGGCGTGCGATCTCGGCCATTGAGTGGGGGCGTTCGATGGCGTGCTCCATCATCTCGATGGCGCCGGCCACGATCGGGGCACGGGCGGTGAACGGCGCGTGCAGCGTGCCCAGCTGGTCCGTCTCGGCGGCGCGCTCGTGGTCATAGAGGAACAGCCGCATCACCTCCAGAGCCGTGGGTTCGTCGAAGCGCTCGCGGATGAGGGCAAGCATGAGGTCGAGAACCGCCGTGGCACCGCCGGCGGTGATACGGTCGCGATCGATCACGTAGCGTGCACTGTTGACCGCGACGGCGGGAAAGTCGAGGCGCATGCGGTCCTGTGCCTGCCAGTGGATGGTGGCCTGGTAGCCATCAAGCAGACCAGTGGCCGCCAGCAGCCAGGGCCCGGTATCGAGCGCGCCGATGATCCGGGCGTTGCGCGCCGCACGATGCAGACCCGCCTTGATCACGGGCGTGGCAAAGCGGCGATAGCCGGAGCCGGCGATGATGAAGAAGTAATCCAGGCGCCCGACCTTGCGCAGGGATTGGTCGGCGCGGACGAAGAGTTGGCTCGACGTGGCCACCGGTTTCCCGTCCAGCGAGAGCAGGTGGCGTCGACACGCCTCGCGGCCGGTGATGTCGTTCACCGCGCGCAGCGGTTCCACCGCGTTGGCCAGGCAGAGGTTGCTGAAGTCGGGCAGCAGCAGGAAGCCGATTTCCAGTGGCGGTGGCGTAGTCGAATCAGGCACTGTCATTGGCGAATTATGCACAGTACGGCGGGGCGACTCCAACTAAGCTCGGATCTGTTCGCACGAGCAGGAGGGTTGCCGTCATGAATCAGGATGTCTTCATTACCTGCGCCGTTACCGGCGCGGGCCCGTCCCACGAGAAGAGCGACAAGGTTCCGGTGACGCCGGCGCAGATCGCCGATGCCGCGATCGAGGCGGCCCAGGCCGGCGCCGCTGTCGCTCATATCCACGTGCGCGATCCCGATACCGGCGCCCCGGCGCGTGATGTGGCCTATTACCGCGAGGTGGTGGAACGCATCCGCGCCAGCGATACCGATGTGGTGATCAATCTCACCGCCGGGATGGGTGGCGACCTGGTCTTCGGTTCGGCCGAGCAGCCTCTGCCGCTGGACGAGTCACAGACCGACATGATCGGGGCCACGGAGCGTCTGGCCCATGTCGCCGAGCTCCGCCCGGAGATCTGCACGCTCGACTGCGGCACGATGAACTTCGCCATCGGCGACTATGTGATGACCAACACGCCGGCGACGCTGCGGGCGATGGCCGCGCGCATTCAGGAATATGGCGTGAAACCCGAGGTCGAGGTGTTCGATTTCGGCCACCTGGTCATGGCCAAGGACCTGCACCGCGAGGGCCTGCTCGATGATCCGGTCCTCGTGCAGCTCTGCATGGGCATTCCCTATGGTGCGCCGTCCGATCCGCAGACGCTGCTGAACCTGGCCAGCCAGGTGCCACAGGACTGGGTCTTCTCCGCGTTCTCCATTGGCCGCATGCAGCTGCCCTACGTCGCCCTGGCGGCGCTTGCGGGCGGCAACGTCCGCGTGGGCCTGGAGGACAACATCTATCTGTCGAAGGGCGTGCTTGCCAGCAATGGTGATCTGGTCGAGCGTGCGGCGACCATTCTGCGCGGCATGAACGCCAACATCCTCGGCCCCGAGGATGTGCGCAAGAAACTCAACCTGCGGAAGCGCGCATGAGCAGGAAAAGTTACACGGCTGCCTGCGTCGGCGCCGGTGTCATTGGCGGCGGCTGGGTGGCCCGCTTTCTCTGGAACGGGATCGACGTCCGCGTGCACGATCCGGATCCGGAAAGCGAGCGCCGCTGCCGCGAAGTGTTGGCCAACGCCGAGCGCGCTCTCGAGTCCCTGCACGGCCATGTCCCGGAGCATCGCGGTTCGGTCGAGTTCTGTGCCGATCTCGCGAGCGCCGTCGCCGAAGCCGACATCATCCAGGAGAGTGCGCCGGAACAGGTGGCGCTCAAGCGCCGCATCCTGGCCGACATCGACCGCCATGCGCGGGTCGATGCACTGATCGGTTCGTCGACATCGGGCCTGCTGCCGACACAGTTGCAGGCGGACATGCAGCATCCGGAGCGTTTCTTCGTCTCGCATCCCTTCAATCCGGTCTATTTGCTGCCGCTGGTCGAACTCTGCGGGGGCGAGAAGACCGACGGCGCCGCCGTGGAACGCGCTGCCGGGATCTATACCGACCTCGGCATGCGTCCGCTCCGCGTGCGGCGCGAGATCGACGGGTTCATCGCCGATCGCCTGCTCGAGGCCCTCTGGCGTGAAGCGTTGTGGCTGGTCCATGACGGCGTTGCAACGGTCGAGGAAGTCGATGATGCGGTGCGCTTCGGTGCCGGTCTGCGCTGGGCGCTGATGGGGACATTCCAGACCTACCGGATCGCCGGCGGCGAGCAAGGCATGCGCCACTTCATGGCCCAGTTCGGTCCGGCCCTCGCCTGGCCCTGGACCAAGCTGATGGACGTACCGGAGCTGACGGAAGAATTTGTCGACCGCATCGCCACGCAGTCGGACGAGCAGGCCCATGGGCGCTCGATCCGCGAGCTCGAACGCGAGCGCGACGACGGTCTCATTGCCATTCTGCAGGCGCTGCGCCGGGAGAACCTGGCCGCGGGTGGCGTACTCGGCGAGTACGAGGCCTCACGGGTACCCGACGTGCAGGCGGCCGGCGGACACGATCTGGATGCCAGCGAGCCGCTGCGCCTGATCGAGGGCCGGGTGGAGTTGTCCGAGATCGACTACAACCACCACCTGACCGAAAGCCGCTACGCCGAGCACTGCGGACGGGCGGCGACGGAGCTGTTCCACGTGCTCGGGGTCGATCAGGCTTACATCGATGCCGGTGGCAGCTTCTACACGGTGGAAACCCACACGCGGTTCCTGCGCGAAATCGGTCTCGACGAACCCTATCACGTGACCACGCAGGTCCTCGGCTGCGATGCCAAGCGGCTGCACGCCTTCCACCGCATGTACAACTCGACGACCGGCGATTTGCTCGCCACATCGGAACAGATGTATCTGCATGTGGACACCGGCGCGGGCCGGGCGGCACCCGCCACCGCGGATGTGCAAGCGCGCATGGACCAGGTGGTGCGCGCGCACGCCGCGATCGAGCCCCCCGAGACCGCGGGCCGGCCGATCATGTCGCTGGATGCTGTGCGGGCGTAGAGCCCTCGATGCAG
>CAZJGZ010000037.1:14596-19090 GCA_964545695.1 uncultured Ectothiorhodospiraceae bacterium
AAGGCGAGAAGGGCTTCTTCCCCCAGGGGACGGGAGAGAAAGTAGCCCTGGACGGCATCGCAGTTCATGGCAACGAGGGCTTGAAGGGTTTCCTTGTCCTCTACACCCTCGGCGACTACGGTCATTCCGAGTTCATGGGCGAGGGTGATGGTGGAGCGCACGATCAGTGAATGGCGGTCATTGTGCAGCATGTCGCCAACGAAGCTTTTGTCGATCTTGACTTCATCCACGGGGAACTCGCTCATGTAGGAGAGCGACGAGTAGCCGGTTCCGAAATCGTCCACGGAGAAGCAACACCCGTTTTGGCGCAGGTCGGAAAGGACATTGCAGGTGTGCGTGGGATCGTGGATGAAACCGGTTTCGGTAATTTCCAGCCACAGGCAATGCGGCGGCATGGGCGGCGCTACCGTGGTGGTGATGAAATCGACCAGATCGGGTTCCATGAGATCGCGCGGCGCAATGTTGATGCTGAGACGAAAGCCCGATGCCCCGAGGCCGGTTCGCCGCAGCATGTCCGCGACCTCCGCGATCACCCAGCGTGTGATCTGATGCGTCAGCCCCGCATGCTCCAGCATCTCGATGAAACGCCCCGGGGGCACCAATCCCAGAGTGGGATGCTGCCAGCGAACCAGCGCCTCGGCCGCGCGCACTTGTCCCGTCCTGATATCCAGCTTGGGTTGATACTCGAGGAACATGTCGCGCGTGCCGTTGCGATGGAAGTCCTGCAACAGGAGCAGATCATCCGCATCCGGTTCGAGGTCGGTGCTGTAGGTCATCCAGCGGCGGTGCTGTTCGCGGGCTGAAGATACGGCGAGAACGCCGCGGCGGACCAGTGAGTCGGCGGCACGGTCATGCCCTTCGGCATCCAGCCCGTTGACGACCCCGACGACGACCAATGGGTCGACCTCAACTGCGCCGAGATCCAGCGTTTCCGTCAGGCACCCGACGAGTTCGCTACCCCCCAGCGGTTTTTCGGCAGCAATGGCGAACAGCCCCGGCTCGAAATGGCCGATCTCGCGGAAGCCCTGTGCCTCCAGCAATCTGGCGAAGGCTTTCTGCAACTCGAGGGCGACCTTGTGACTGAAGGTCGTGATCAATTGTTCCAGATTGACCAGCTGAACCAGGGCAACGGTGGCCGGCTGATTCGGCTCCGATTCGATCAGTCCATCGAGCCTTCTTATAAAAGCGTCGCGGTTCGGGAGGCCGGTGACTGCGTCATGCTCGAGTCGATATTGCAGCTCGCCCTGAAGCGCCCGCCGCGATTCGAGTTCCTGCGACAGCAGATGGGTCTTTTGAGCCACTCGTCGACGCAGAGACCAGGACCAGAGATACCCGGCGGCCCCCAGCAGCAGTAACGGCCCCACGAGCCAGATCAGTTGGCGCAGGTGGTCCTGCCAGCTCTGCGGCTGCCACTCCAGCTCGGACAACCAGTCAGAATGTATTTCGAAATAAGTGCCGTTGGCATGCAGCAGACCCAGTTGCTCCTCGAGCCATGTATGCAGGTCCTCGCGCCCCTGCCTGACGGCAAAGGAGTAAGCCCGGGGCCAGAAGGGCGGGCTCACCTGGTAAATGTCGATGCTGCCTTCGGCGATGGCATGGCGTGCCGTGTGCGCGGCAACAAGGGCTATCTCCGCTCGACCTTCCGTCACTGCCAGCAAGGCACTCCTGATGTCCTCACGGAGTATCAGATTCTCGGCGCGCTGATTTTTCATCAGCCGATCATGTGCGTAGCTATCCTCCACGACAGCAACCCGTGTGCCGGCAAGACCATCGGGATCATTCCGGGTCGTCTCGGGCGAGGGCGCATAGATCGCGTGTACTACAAAATAGAACGGTGAGGTGAAGTCGAATCGTTCCTGTCGATCGTCGGATACGAAAGCGGCCACCACATCCGCCTCGTCGTTCTCGACTGCTTCGAGGGCCTGATCCCACTCCATCAGCCGGTGCTCAACCTCAAGGCCCCCTTGATGGGCGATGGCCGTCTGAAGGTCGATCACGAAACCTCGCGGCTCGTTGCTGCTGTCGAGCCACTGGAAGGGGGGATATTCCGCCGAACCGGCGAAAACCAGTCGGTCCGGCAGGCCTTCCGGGGGTGGTGGAATCGGTGGATCGGCCTGTACCGGCAAAGGCACAAGAGTGCTGGCAATCAGCACACAGACCACATGCGCTTCCCGGACCCAGTCGCCTCGCAACAGCCGCATGGCGGATTCCTCTCCCTGACTGGGTTGCGCTCGAGACGTCTTGTCTCTCTCAGCCTCCAGAACATGTTATCAAGTTATGGCTGATCGGATTCGAGTCGTTGTCGGCGGCTTACATCTTGGTCTGCGGGCATTCCTCAGCGGCCCCGGGCGTAATCCTGACAAGAGAACACGTATGCCCATAGTGGGCGACAGTTACTGTCGTGCTTGAACGGCGCCTCTGAAACGGTCGAGCAACGCGCGCTCGAAATCCTCGGCCTTGCACGCAATGCGGATCGCCGGCGGCATCGTGTGCTGGCAAATCTCGTTTCGCCGTGTTGCCCCGGCTCAAGGGCGCGGTCACCGCGCTCCTCTACCTGTTCTGAAGCGTCTGAGGACTCTAGCCGAGTCCGCACCACTCCGCGAGCTGCTGGTTCATCTTCAACCGCAAGCGCTGCTGGGCCACGCCCTCGAACAGTAGATCCAGACTGCGCTCATCGCCGGTCATCGGCAGCGCGGCCTGCGCTTCGGTAAAGAACTGTGTCTCCCGCTCCGAACCGATGTAGGCCTCTTCCCACCAGGCAAGCATGCGCTCTCGGGCATCCTGCAAGAGTGGTGCGGACGGCAGCCTCTCACCCTTCAACGCGTTCGCCTGAGACGTGGCCGGCACGAGATTCCACAGGTCGTTGTTGCTCCAGCGCGACCACGGGAAGCAGTGATCGATTTCATAGACCCTTCGGGCAAGGCTCTCGTCCGTCCAGACACAGCGGGGTGCGTGCCGGTGGGCAACTAGATCATCGACCAACTCACGAACGTGTTTGGTGAAACGCCGTCCTTCCTCCCAACGGAGAGCCTCGTGATGGGCAGTGGTATCGTCACCAACGTTATAGCCCATCATCAGATCGGCCCATTCATTGACGATCGCCGGCTCCAGCCAGCACGCGTAGCGGCTGCAACAATCCCAAAGCGTTGTCGGTATACGGAATCGGCCGAACCCGCTCAACGTGCTCCGGTCGAGAATGCCCGGGCCCGGCCCGATCCGAGTCGATTGCCAGTCAACCTCAAACACTGCGCGACTGCTGCCAGGATAGGTGATGTAGTGAGCCGGCATCTTGCGAATAGTCTGGCAGGCATCACGGATCGCCCGCAGGACCGACGGCGCCCATTCATCACTCAACGGCCGGCCCACGCTCAGGTCGAGGGGCGAGAGCGTGGCGAGTTGCTCGAAATCCCTTGTGGCGAAGGCAGGATTCGCGTTACCCGGGAGCTGCCGTAGCCGTTGCCGCAGCATCAGCGGTTGATAGAGCTTGATCCAGTAGAGCCCCACCAGCCCCAGCGGGATATCGATCCAGTCATCATCGCGCCGCAGGACCATCCCGGGCATGCTGTCAGCGATTCGTGTGACCGCGCGCAGCAACCCCAGCTTGTATGTCGAGGCCTTGTCATCGTTGACGATGATGTGCCGCAACAGAGGCAGACTGCCGGTGCCATCATCGGGCAGGCGGAAGACCATCGTCTCCCACGACACGTCCGCACGCCCGGCCTGATCGTGGCCGCGCTCACGCAGGATCGTAACCAGGGCGCGCCGTCGCGCCAGCGCCTCCAGTTCGCCGCTCTCCGTATCGAAGAACTGGCGCTCATCATGGCTCGGCCCATGGCGCAGGGTCACGACAAGCGTTCCGCCGGGGGCGAGCAATTCGGACACGACGCGAAAAGCACGTTCGCGCTGGCCGGGCGGCAGGTGCATCCATACCGCCGAGATCAGAATCAGATCGAAACGATAGCTGAGCGCCCGTACTCGGGTCAGATCGGGCAACCGGGCCGCAATCCACTGCACATCCAGACCCGCCGTCGCGCGCTCGCCCAGCGCGCGCAAGCGCTCCGCTGGCTCGACGGCCATGACCGACCATCCGCGCTCGGCGAGTGCCGCCGCGTCGCGTCCGCTCCCCGCACCAACATCAAGCGCGAAACCCGGTCGATCCGGCAACTGCCCGAGCCAGTCAGCATGCACGGCCTCGAACGCAAGCCCGGTGTAGGTCGCGAAGCAGCGCTCGGCATTGTCATCGTAGAAGTCGACCATGTCCCGAAGGCTACATGTCTCGACACCCGGCAGGCGAGGGAAGAAACCAGGCCTTCAGTGTTAATGCCGTCGAAAAGGAGTGGCGTTCGTGGAATGTACTCCTGTGCCCGTCCGGTGATAGGTGGTAGTCGTTTCACTGGCCGGAGGTCCCGTACCGGATAATGGGCTTGTGCCATGCGTGGACCCAGTTGTTGGGGCCCAGTCCGTTATTGGGCCGTTCCGGCTGACCGTTGCTCC
>CAZJGZ010000038.1:0-10054 GCA_964545695.1 uncultured Ectothiorhodospiraceae bacterium
AGCCCCGGACCGCAACGCTCGCGCCACGATTGGACAGGCCGCTCGGTGTAGCGCGGTCACGGACCGTCTGCGGCCATGGATGGCCGCAGTCGAGCGTACAAGGACGTATTCACAGCGTGTCCGGGACCGCGCTACACCGAGCGGCCACACCAAGCACACGCCAACCGCACTTCAGGCCGCATTCGAAGTCCGCGCCGCGGACAGCGCGTCGGCCGTCGCCTCGATCTTCTCCTCGGGCCGGAACCATTGCAGTTGCCGGTGCAGGCTGACGACCTCACCGACAATGGCCAATGTGGGCGCCTGGACATCATGCTGCTCAATCAATTCGGGCAGCGTCGCCAGCGTGCCGACAAACACCCGCTGCTCCGGCAGCGTGCCCTGCTGCACCAGTGCCGCCGGCGTATCCGCGCCACGCCCGTGGCGAATCAACTGCTCACACAGCATGCGCAGGCCCGACAGCCCCATGTAGACCGCGAGTGTCTGATGCGGCCGAGCCAGGCTCGCCCAGTCGAGGTCGAGACTGCCGTCGCGCAAATGCCCGGTCACGAACTGCACTGCCTGGGCATGATCGCGATGGGTCAGGGGAATACCCGCGTAGGCCGCGCAGCCGGAAGCGGCCGTAACACCGGGCACCACCTGGAAAGGAATCCCCGCCTCCATCAGCTCACCGATCTCCTCACCGCCGCGGCCAAAGATGAACGGGTCGCCCCCCTTGAGTCGTACCACCCGCTTGCCCTCTCGGGCGAGGCGAATCAGCTCCGCATTGATGCGATCCTGGGTCAGATGGTGCTGGGCACGCTGCTTGCCGACATACAGCTTCTCCGCATCACGCCGGCACAACTCCAGCACCGCCCCGGAAACCAGCCGATCATAGAGCACGACATCGGCCTCCTGCATCAGGCGCAGGGCGCGGAACGTCAACAGATCCGGATCACCCGGTCCGGCACCAACCAGCGCAACATCACCCACACCCGGCGGACCGGCCTCGGGATGATCGATTTCCGCGGCCAGACGATCAGCAGCCTCATCCCCGCGACCGGCGTACACCATATCGGCCACCGGCCCCTCGAGGATCCGCTCCCAGAACTTGCGGCGCTCGTCGACTGAAGCGAAACGCGCCTTGACGCGGTCGCGGAAGCGCGCGGCGAGTTGCGCCAGCGAACCATAGCCCGCCGGAATCGTCGCCTCCAGCCAGGCCCGCAGACGCCGCGCCAGTACCGGCGCGACCCCGCCCGAGGAGATCGCGATCTGGATCGGCGAACGGTCCACCATGGCCGGGGTTATCACACTGCACAGCGGCGTGTTGTCCACCACGTTGACCGGGATGCCCAGACGCTTGCAGTACACCGAAATGCACTCGTGCAGATCCTCGTTGTCGCTCGCTGCAATGACCAGGACCGCCCCCGCAACATCACCCGCGACAAATTCGCGCCCGACATGCTCGATCGAGCCGCCTTCGCGGCGTGCCGTGAGCTCGGCATCGAGCGTTGGCGAGACCACGACGACGTGGGCGCCCGCCGAAGTCACCAGATCGACCTTGCGCGCAGCGACCTCACCGCCGCCGACGACCAGCACCCGACGTCCCTTCAGATCCATGAAAACCGGATAAAAATTCATGATAAAACGACCATGGCAAACCTGCGTACGCCATTATCCCAGAGGCCAATCGGCGCGACTGCGCTGATTTTTCATCAGCTTATGTCGTGCGTGGTACGCTCGCTGAAACAGGTATCACGAATCCATTTTTGGGCTGCCTGCCCGGCAGGCTCGGTGCTAGACTGCCGAAACGTGCTCGCTCTCCCGGGACGACGACCATGGCCAACACTGTGCAACCCGTTGACCAACTGGGCCGCATGCTGCGCGATCTGCGGATTTCCGTCACCGATCGCTGCAACTTCCGCTGCACCTACTGCATGCCCAAGGAACAGTTCGGCGCCGACCATGAGTTCCTGGCGCGCGAGTCGCTGCTCGACTTCGCCGAGATCGAGCGCCTGGTGCGTCGTTTTGTCGCCCACGGCGTGCGCAAGATCCGCCTCACCGGCGGCGAGCCGATGGTGCGGGCAAAGCTCGAACACCTGGTCGAGCGCCTGGCCGCGATCGAGGGCATTGAAGATATCGCCCTGACCACCAACGGTTCGCTGCTGACGCCAGCACGCGCCCGCGCGCTGGCGGATGCCGGGCTGACCCGCGTGACCGTGAGCCTCGACGCCCTCGATGACGCCGTCTTCATGGCCGTGAATGATGTCGGCTTCCCCGTCGCCAAGGTCCTCGAAGGCATCGAGAACGCCGCCGATGCGGGGCTCGGACCGGTCAAGGTCAACGCCGTGATCAAGCGCGGGGCCAACGACGACCAGATCCTGCCGATGGCCGGGTACTTCCGCGGCAGTGGTCACATCCTGCGCTTCATCGAGTTCATGGATGTCGGCACCACCAATGGCTGGCGCCTCGACGACGTCGTGACTGCGCGCGAGATCCGCGACCGCATCGACGCCGTGTTCCCGCTGGAAACGCTGCAGCCCAACTATCCCGGCGAGGTCGCCCGGCGCTGGCGCTTTCGCGACGGCACCGGCGAAATCGGCATCATCGCTTCCGTATCCCAGCCCTTCTGCCGCGGCTGCACCCGCGCCCGTCTGTCGGCGGAGGGCGCGCTCTACACCTGCCTGTTCGCCGGGGTCGGCACCGACCTGCGCGGCCTGCTGCGCTCCGGCGTCGACGACGCGCGCCTGGACGAGGAAATCCGCGCCATCTGGCTCGGCCGCGATGACCGCTACTCGGAGCTGCGGTCCGACGAGACCGTGCGTGCGCAGAAGGTCGAAATGTCCTACATCGGCGGTTGAGGCGGCGAAAGCCCCGCGAACCACTGCCCTCGGTGCGTTCCGGCGGTTGACAGCGACGCGGAATCGCGCATCCTTGTGACTAGGACAGGCCGGCCGTGGCCGGCGGGACACGCGGAGAACACCACCATGAAGCTTTCCCGGATCCTTCATCGCAAGGGTAGTGACGTCGCCACGATCGCACCCGAGCGACCCATCCTGGAAGTAGTCACCGAACTGCGCCAGCGGCGCATCGGCGCCGTCGTTGTTACCGACAAGGATGGCGCCATGGTCGGCATCCTGTCGGAACGCGACGTTGTGCACGCACTCGCCGACCGCGGGCCCGACCTGAGCCAGCTCACGGCCGCGGACCTGATGACCGCCGAGGTCCAGACCTGCACCCCGGATCACGACGTCAACTTTGTCATGCGCCAGATGACCGACGGCGGATTCCGCCATGTGCCGGTGCTGCAGGACGGCAAACTGGCCGGCGTCATCTCCATCGGCGACGTTGTGCGGGCGCGCATCGACGAACTGGAAAACGAGCGCGCCGAGCTCCAGCGTTACATCGCCGGCTGACACCGACGGCCGGCCGCGCAGTCGGCCGTCGTCGCAGTACCCGCACGCGCCTGCCGGTAACCGCGCGCAGGCCGCGCACCCACCGGCCACACCTGCCGGCGGCTGTTTGCGCCATGGTTAGACGCAGTCTAAACTTAGCCACAGGTAAATTACTGACAGGCTTCGTCAATGTCCCCCAGCGCCATCGCGCACGCCCATAACCGACCGCACGAGGATTCGGCGGGGCGGCACGATGCGGACTCGACCCAGGCGGTATCGATCCGCGGCCTCAGTGCCGCCTACGATGAAATACCGGTCCTGGTGGATATCGATCTCGATATCCCGCGCGGCCATCTGGTGACCTTTGTCGGTCCCAATGGCGCCGGCAAATCCACCCTGTTCAAGGTCCTGGTCGGCATCATCGCGCCGTCCACCGGCAGCGTCCAGGTGCTGGGTCAGGACGGCGAGCGCGCCCGCGCCCGCGGTGACATCGCCTACATGCCGCAGCAGGAACAGATCGATTGGGATTTCCCCGCCTCCGTGCGCGACGTGGTCATGTCGGCGCGCTTCTCACGCATGCTGGCGGACGGCGGCCTGCGCCGCTTCCTGCCGGTACGCTTCGCCTTGCCCGCGCATCGCGAGCGGGTCGATGCCGCCCTGGCCGCGGTCGACCTGCATGACCTCGCGGACCGCCCGATCGGCTCACTCTCCGGCGGCCAGAAGAAGCGGACGCTGCTGGCGCGCGTGCTGGCCCAGGACGCAAGTATCCTGTTGCTGGACGAACCGCTGACCGGTGTCGACCGGACCAGCGAAGCACTGATCATGCGGGTCCTGCACCAGGAGCGTGATCAGGGGCGCACGGTCATCACCGTCACCCACGACCTCGCCAGCGCCCGTGCCCACGCCGATCATGTCGTCCTGCTCAACCGCAGCGTGGTCGCCAGCGGCCACCGTGACGACATGCTCACCGACGAGATGCTCACGCGCACCGCCACCGCCCGCTGGATGCCGGCCGTCGCACGGCGTGAACACGAAGTCGCGGACCACGGCGGTCCGCGCAGCCATGGTGGCGAACCGTGATGGATGCGCTGTTCGCCTTCGGCGTCGGCGTGGTCGATACGCTGATTGCCGGCCTGATGCTGCTCGTGAACCTGCTGCCCGGTGCGCTGTCCGATCCGTTTCGCTATGGCTTCATGCAACGCGGGCTGCTGACCGCCATCATCGTCGGTGGGGTCTGCGGCGTACTGTCCTGCTACGTCATCCTCAAGCGCTGGTCACTGCTCGGTGATGCGATCTCCCACGCCGTGCTCCCCGGTGTCGCCATCGCCTACCTGGTCGGCTGGCCCTTCTTCATCGGTGCCTTCATCACCGGCGCCCTGACCTCGGTCGGCATCGGCTTCATCGAGCGCCACACCCGCATCAAGGCCGACGCGGCCATGGGCCTGATGTTCACCGCCGCGTTCGCCCTCGGCATCGTCATCATCAGTCAGATCGCCACCTCGACCCATCTCATGCACATCCTGTTCGGCAATGTGCTCGGCGTACGCTACCCGGCCCTGCTGCTGACGCTGTGCTCCGGTGTCATCGCGCTCACCGCCGTGTTCCTCTACTACAAGCAGCTGTTCCTCTACACCTTCGATCCCGTACAGGCGCGTGCGATGGGCATGTCCACGGGCGTCATCCACTATGGTCTGATCCTGCTGCTCACCCTGACCATCGTCGCCAGCCTGGAGACCGTCGGCATCATCCTGGTGGTGGCGATGCTGATCACGCCCGGGGCCACAGCCTACCTGCTGGTCAACAGCCTGCCGCTGATGATGGCGCTCGCCGCCGGTGTGGGGGTACTGTCAGCCGTACTCGGGCTCTACCTGTCGTTCGTGTTCAACGTCGCATCGGGGGGCACGATCGTGCTTGTCGCCAGCGGCTTCTTCTTCCTGGCACTGTTCCTGTCGCCGCGTCACGGCCTCCTGCGCCGCTGGTGGCACCGGCGCAAGCGCGTAGCTGCCTGACGCGGGCTCAGTACATCTCGCAGAGACGCAGAGGGCGCGGAGAAAATCTTCTTTCTCTGCGGGCTCCGCGCCTCCGCGAGATTCCACTTCGGTACACGGTCGATGGCGTGTCGACCTGACATCTCGCGAAGGCGCAAAGCACGCAACGAAACAATGTCCTGGTTGGCATCGCGTCTTTGCGTGAGGCAATACCGCGCCGGATGCACCCAAACCGCAAAAAGATCTCTCGCAGAGTCGCAGGGCTCGCGGAGAAAGCGTTTCTCCTCTGCGTGCTCCGCGCCTCCGCGAGATTTCGGGTCGATACACTTGGAGAAAATGCCGCACCAGCCTCTCGCCACGACGCAAAGCACGCCAGGGAAATCTTTTTCTCTCTTGGCGAGCTTCGCGTGCTTGGCGTGAGGTAGTACCAGGGTTGAATCATCCGACGCGAGCAAGGTATATCGTGGAGGCGCAGGGCTCGCGGAGAGGGCTTTTCTTCCGCGGGCTCCGCGCCTCCGCGAGATTGCCCTTCGGCGCGGGGGATGCTTCTCCGCTACGGTTCCGGCGCGACGGCTTCGCCGGTTGCGTCATCGACTCGCTCGCGCTGTTGCAGCCACCACATGTGGGCATACATGCCGTCGGCTGCCAGCAGATCGGCGTGCGTGCCGCGTTCCACGATCGCGCCCGCATCCAGCACGAGGATTTCATCGGCGTCGGCAACCGTCGACAGCCGATGCGCGATGGCGAGCGTGGTGGTATCGCGTGCGACGCGATCGAGTGCCTGCAGGATCGCGCCCTCCGAGCGTGAATCCAGACTCGATGTCGCCTCATCGAACACCAGGATACGCGGCTGCTTGAGGATCACACGGGCAATTGCCACGCGCTGCTTCTCCCCGCCCGAAAGCTTCAGTCCACGCTCCCCCACCACTGTCTCGTAGCCGGCTGGCAGGCTTTCGATGAAGGCATGGATATCGGCGAGGCGCGCCGCCTCCTCGATCTCTGCCTGGGTCGCGCCGGGGCGCGCATAGCCGATGTTGTAGGCGAGTGTATCGTTGAACAGCACCGTGTCCTGCGGAACCATGCCGATCGCCGCGCGCACGCTGGCCTGGGTGCAGTCACGCAGATCCTGACCGTCGATCTCGATGCGCCCGGTCGTCGGATCCCAGAAGCGGAACAGCAGCCGCGCCAGCGTCGACTTGCCCGCACCCGACGGCCCCACCACCGCCACCTTTGCGCCCGGGCGAATGGCGAAGCTGATGCCGCGCAGGATCGGCCGCTCGGGGCCATAGGCAAATTCCACGTCGTGGAATTCCACCCGCGCCTCGGTCACCTCCAGCGGGCGCGCGTCCACCCGATCCTGCACGCCCGGGGGCGTATCGAGCAGCTGGAACACGAGATCCATGTCGACCAGCGCGTATTTCAGTTCGCGATAAACACTGCCGAGCACGTTGAGCGGCACGAACATCTGCAGCAACAGCGCATTCACCAGCACCAGATCGCCGATCGACATGGTGCCGGCCACCACGCCACCGACCGCCTGCACCATGATCAGCGTCACCGCCACGGCAATGATCGCGCCCTGACCGAAATTGAGCATGCCCATCGAGGTCTGGGTACGCACCGCCGCGTGCGTCCACCCCTGCAGCGTATCGCCGTAATGGCGCAGCTCATGCTCCTCGTTGTTGAACTGCTTGACGGTCTCGTAGTTGAGCAGACTGTCCACCGCGCGATCGTTGGCAGCCGACTCCAGCCGGTTCATCTCGCGCCGGTGCTCTATGCGCCACTCCGTCACGCGCAGCGTGAAGCCGATGTAGACCGCGACCGTCAGCAGCGCCGTCGCCGCAAACGTCCAGCTGTAGTGGAACAGCAGGATGCCGGCCACCAGCGCGAATTCCGCCGCCGTCGGCAGGATGCTGAAGACCAGATAGTTGAGGATGCTCGACACGCTGCGCGTGCCCCGAGCGAGGTCACGCGACACGGCGCCGGTACGCCGTTCCAGGTGCCACGCCAGCGACAGGTCGTGGAGATGGGTCAGTACCGTGGTCGACAGGCGCTGCATGGCCGCATAGCGAACGCGCGCAAAGAGCCCGTCGCGCAACTCCGTGAAGCCGGTGTTCGCCAGCCGCAGCGCACCGTAGGCCGCCAGCAGCGCCAGCGGCACGGCCAGCGCGACATCGGCCTGCCCCTCCAGCGCGTCGACAATCTCCTTCAGCAGCAGCGGTACGCCAACGACCGCCAGCTTGGCCAGCAGCAAGCAGGCCAGCGCCAGGCCGATGCGCCCGCGCCACGGTCGAAGATGACCCAGCATGCGCACGAGATTGTCGCGATCACTGCGGCCACCCGTCGGTGCGTCCGCACGCGGATCATCAGTGCGCATGGTGCGCGAACCCGGCGTTGGCACGACGAGCTTGCCTCATGCCGTCGCCTCGAGCGTGGCCGCGGCCGCCTCTACCCGTGCCAGTGCATCCTCGATCACCTCGATGCCGCCGCGCGCAGCCGCGCCCTCGGCCAGCGTGCGCCGCCAGGCGCGCGCCCCGGGACAGCCGCTGAACAGCCCGCCCATGTGACGCGTGAGATGGTGCAGGGGCACCCCTGCCGCCATGCGTGCACGCACATACGGCAGGTAGCGGCGCACCACGTCCGCACGGCTGTCCGCGCAAGCAGGCGCGCCCCACAGGCGCTCGTCGGCGGGCGCCAACAGCCAGGGATCCGCGTAGGGGGCACGGCCGAGCATGCAGCCATCCACCCGCTCGAGATGGGTCTCGACTTCTGCAAGGCTGCCGATGCCACCGTTGATGATGATTTCGAGCTCGGGACGATCACGTTTCAGCGCAACCACGCGGTCATGATGCAGCGGCGGGATTTCCCGATTCGCCTTCGGTGACAACCCCTGCAGCCAGGCCTTGCGGGCATGGATGATGAAGGTCGTGCAGCCCGCCTCGGCAACGGGATCGACGAAGCCCAGCAGGTCTTCATAGTGATCCCGATGATCGATGCCGATGCGGGTCTTCACCGTGATCGGCAGCGACGTCGCGGCGCGCATTGCACGCACGCACGCGGCGACCGTTTCCGGCTCCGCCATCAGGCAGGCGCCAAAGGCCCCGGACTGCACACGGTCGCTCGGGCAGCCGACGTTGATGTTGACCTCGGCATAGCCATGCGCTTCGGCAAGCCGCGCCGCCTCGGCCATCGCGCCCGGTTCGCTGCCACCGACCTGCAGCGCAACGGGTTGCTCGAAGCGGTCATACGCCAGCAGGCGCTCGGCATCACCATGTACGAGCGCACTCGCGGTAATCATCTCCGTATAGAGCAGCGTGCGCGCACTGATCAACCGGAACAGATAGCGAGCATGTCGATCAGTACGATCGATCATGGGGGCCACGCTGAGGGTGCGGTCGAGCGTCATCGGGTGTTCACCTCCGGGCTGCAGGGTAGCAAGCCGGTATCATGCCGGCCTCCCTGCTTACAGCGAGAACCCCGGGTCCAGCTCCGCCTGCGACAAGCACTCCGGTTCGCCCTCGGTAATCAGACTGGTGCGCCCGAGTGTCATCGCCAGACCGCTGTCGCTGTCGGCGATGATCATGTGACAGAACACCGTCATGCCCGGCTGGAACTCCACCGGGTTATCGGCGTAGAGCATCGGCCAGTCCATCCAGTTGGGCGCGAACGTTGTGCCCAGCGAGTAACCACAGGCATTGAGCCGGTGCTGCTGCAGCCCGGCATTGTCCATGACATCGCGATGCGCGGCGAACGCCTCGCCATAGGTGTATCCCGGGCGCAACCGCGCCTCCACGGCAAGCAGCGCGTCACGGGCTGCGCGGAAGAGATCCTTCTGCCGCTGGGGCACGTCGCCGAGCACGATCGTGCGCATCATCGCCGCATGATAGCGATGATAAACGCCGGCCCACTCCAGCGTGAGCTGGTCATTCGCGTCGAGGTGACGCCGGCCCGTCTGATAGCGGCACAACAGGGCATGGTTGCCCGAGCCGATGATGAACTCGTTGCCCGAATAGTCTCCGCCACCACGGAACACCGCACCCTGCATCGCCGCCAGGATATCGCCCTCGAACGCGCCGGGCCGGATCAGCGGCCAGGCCGCGGACAGCGCTTCGTCGCCGAGCTCACCGGCGCGCCGCGCAAAGGCGATCTCCGCGGCACTCTTGACCACGCGCAGACGGCTGATCAGCGTCGACGCATCCTCCAGACGCGCATACCCATCCAGGCCCGCGTCCAGGCGCCGCCCGTTGCGCGCGGTCAGGCCGTAGGCCTCGTACTCGACACCGAGGCGCTGGTTGGCCAGGCCGAAATCATCGAGCACGCCGCGCAGATCATCGACCGGGTTGCCGCCCTCGCGGTCGACCCAGATGCGGATATCCTCGATCGTGGAGGTCAATTGCGCCTGGCGCAGGTCGGGCGCGCGCGTCAGCAGCGCCATGCGGCCATCGGCACGCAGCACGAGGCACTGGAAGAAGACGTAACCGAAGGTGTCGTAGCCGGTCAGCCAGTACATGGTTTCCTGGCGAAAGCACAGCAGCGCATCCAGGCCTTCGGCCTGCAAGGCTGCACAGGCGCGATCGACGCGCTCGGCATACTCTTCGTTACTGAAATGCAGGGCCATGGCAGTACCTCCCCAGGGCAATTCTCTCGACAAAAGTCATGGCGACCATCGCGCCGCTCTCGCGGCTCCGGTCACAC
>CAZJGZ010000038.1:10154-18944 GCA_964545695.1 uncultured Ectothiorhodospiraceae bacterium
TCTCTCGACAAAAGTCATGGCGACCATCGCGCCGCTCTCGCGGCTCCGGTCACACCTCCCGGAACGATCATTCCAGAACGCTCATTTTTCGGCGACGAGATAGCCGATCCAGGAGGCATAGTCCGGGATTTCCTCGGTCTCGTCGAATCGGTCGATCGGTTCGTCGGTTTCCTCGTCGAACGCCTGCACATACATGCGGGTGCGGCTGAAGCCGACTTCGGCCAGCAGCTCACGCAATTCCTTCGCGCCCCACAGCCGCCAGTTGTAACTGAATGCACGCGGCAGTTCCGAGCCGTCCGGAAAGCGGAAGTGGATGAAGCAGACCATCTCGCCGTTGAGCGGATTGAACGCCGCCTGTTCCCAGACATAGGTAAAGCCGCCCATGTCCGTTTCCTCGCTCTGGCAGCTGTGCGCCTCGAAGCCGCCGAAGGCATCGAGGAACAGCACGCCGTCATCGACCAGGGCATCACGCACGGACTCGAAGTAGCGCTTCATCTCGTGGCGTTCCTGGAAAAACCAGTAGCTGAAATTGAACGCCTGCACCACGTCGAAGCGGCCGGCCTCGACCGTCATCACGTCCTCGGGCAGCAGATCGATGCGCTCCTTCTGGGCAGCGGTCAGCGGAGCGATGTTGTTTTCCCAGCCCCAGGTCAGGACCTCCGGATCGATATCGACGCCGACGGCCTCGTTGTCATCGCCCCGGGTTACCCACTCCACCGCCGACTGGGCGGTGCCGCAGAAATCCTCGCGGATCCGCTTCGGCGCGCGACCGCGGATCGCCTGGAAGGTCGAATCGACGAAGTCGAGCTCGAACTCCACACCCTGCACCGATTCCTGGTACAACTCATGCGGATCGGCGAGTTCGGCCAGCGTCGGGGTATTCTTGTTCCGCTTCTGGCTCTTGGCCATGTTCAGTTCTCCAGCAACAGGATGTCACCCACCTCGCCCCCGTTCCCAAGGCGAGCACGACCTTGCACATTCAGCTCTTCACGCCGACACCGCGATCAAGCAGGATCAGCGCGGCCGTCCCCAGCAGGCCGATGAAGGCGAGGATAATGGCGAAGGCGATGCCGATGGGAATATCCGAGACCCCGAGAATGCCGTAGCGGAATGCATTCACCATGTACAGGATCGGATTCGCCAGCGACGCGGCCTGCCAGAACGGTGCCAGCAGCGTGATCGAATAGAACACGCCGCCCAGATAGGTCAACGGCGTGAGCACAAAGGTAGGGACAATGGAAATGTCATCGAAACTGCGCGCGAACAGCGCATTGAGAAAGCCGCCCAGCGAGAACACGACGGCCGTCAATGCCGCGATCAGCAGGGTCAGCAGCGGATGCTCGAAGGACAGATCGGTGAACGTCGCGGCGACGAGGGTGACCAGCAACCCCACGACCAGGCCGCGCGCCACGCCGCCCGTAACGTAACCCGCAACGATCAACCAGTTGGGCACGGGCGCGATCAGCATCTCCTCGATATGGCGCTGAAACTTGGTGCCGTAGAACGAGGACACCACGTTGCCATAGGAGTTGGTGATGATCGCGAGCATGATCACACCGGGGACGATGTAATCCATGTAGGTGTAGCCATCCATCTCGCCCACGCGCTGGCCGATCAGGCCGCCGAAGATCAGCAGGTAGAGCGCCGTGGTGATGCCCGAGGGCAGGATGGTCTGGACCCAGATACGGGCAAACCGCGTCACCTCCTTGATGACGATGGTCTGGTATGCGACCCAGTTGCGGTGCCAGTGGCGCGGCATGATCGATCCCCTCAGGCCGCCGTGTCGCGACGCTGATCCTCGACCAGGCGCATGAAGAATTCTTCCAGTCGATTGGTCTTGTTGCGCATGCTCAGCACCTCGACGTCCTGGCGCGAGAGTTCCGCAAACAGGCGATTCACCCCCGTCTGTTTCGGCACCTCGACTTCCAATCCGCCATCAGCCCGGGTCTTGAGGGTATAGCCCTCGATCGGTTCCAGGTTGCTGATATCCCCATCGACTGTGAGCACGAAGGTTTCGTAGTGCAGCTTGTGCAACAACTCCGTCACCGTGCCGTATTCGACGATCTCGCCATGATTGATCACGGCGACATGGCGGCACAGCATCTCGGCTTCCTCGAGATAGTGCGTGGTCAGGATGATGGTCACGCCCTCGGCGTTGATGCGCTCGAGGAACTGCCACATCGAGCGCCGGATCTCGATATCGACGCCCGCCGTTGGTTCATCGAGGATCAGCAGGCGCGGCTCGTGCACCAGCGCCCGGGCAATCATCAGGCGCCGTTTCATGCCGCCGGAAAGTTGCCGCGATACCGAATCGCGCTTTTCCCACAACCCGAGCTGGCGCAGGTACTTCTCGGCGCGCTGGGCGGCAAGACGGCGGGGGATGCCGTAATAGCCCGCCTGGTTGAGCACGATCTGGCGCACGGTCTCGAACTGGTTGAAGTTGATTTCCTGCGGCACCAGGCCGATGCACGCCTTGGCGTCGGCCCGCTCGTGATCCAGATCGTGGCCGAACACGCTGATGCTGCCGCTCGATTTGTTCACCAGCGAACTGATGATGCCGATCGCGGTGGACTTGCCGGCGCCATTGGGCCCGAGCAGCGCGAAGAACTCGCCCGCCTCGACGTCGAGATCGATGCCCCGGAGTGCGACCACACCGTTGGCGTAGGTCTTGGCCAGATTACGGATCGACAGCGCGTTCATGGAATCACAACGACAGCTGAGAAGTGAGTCTTCGGGTTCACGACATTCCAGTCCGGTCGGGTCTGCGCACCAACCGTGGACGGACATGCAGGCACGGGGGCGGGCCGGGCCGGGATTGCGCCCTTCATCCGACGCGCCGCGAGTGTACGCGAATCCCGTCGGCACGGTAAGGGCGGCACCGCCACGGCCTGCGCGGGCCCGGGCCCACGCAGGTCACGGGGTCATTCGGCGTTGCGATTGCGCTGCCAGAGCACCTCGCTGCCGCCTTCCAGCCGCGCCAGCACCCGGCCGAACACGAACAGCAGGTCCGACAACCGGTTCAGATAGGCCATCACCTGCGCGTTGACGTCCTCGACCCGGGCCAGCGAATGCACGCGCCGCTCGGCACGCCGGCACACCGTGCGCGCCAGATGGCAGGTGGCGGCGGCATGGCCGCCCCCGGGGAGGATGAAATCCTTCAGCGGCGGCAGTTCGGCATTGTGCTCATCGAGCACCTGCTCCAGCCACTCGATCTGTGACTCGGCGATGACCGTATAACCGGGCACGCACAGCTCGCCGCCGAGATCGAACAGGTTGTGCTGGATCTCCACCAGCGGCCGTGAAATGGCCTCCGGCATGGGATGGGCCAGGAGCATGCCGATGGTGCTGTTGAGCTCGTCCACCGTGCCGTAGGCCTCGACGCGGACGGCATCCTTCTCTGTGCGCGAGCCGTCGCCCAGGCCGGTGGTCCCGGCATCGCCCGTGCGGGTATAGATTTTCGACAGCCGATGACCCATGACCACTCCTCCGCGAAAGGGCGCATATTGTGCCCGTACCCGCCATGCGCCACAACATTTCGCGCCTTACGGGCCCGCACTGCATCGCACCCGACAGCCCCGCCACCTTGGGCATGGACCCGCACGACGCGTATAATCCGGAGGTTGAACGGCGCGGGCATGCCCCCGGCGCCGCCAACCGCCGGAGTAGACAACCGTGGCAATCGAGCGCGTGATCCAGGCCTTCGAGATGATGCCCAGCTGGCAGGATCGCTACCAGCTGATCATCGACATGGGCCGCAAACTGCCGACCATGCCGGAAGAGGACAAGACCGACGACAACCTGCTCGACGGCTGCCTCAGCAAGGTCTGGATGACAGCGGAGCTCGACACCGCGGAGCAGCCGCCCGTGCTGAACCTGACCGCCGACAGCGATTCGCAGATCGTGCGGGGCCTGATCGCCATCGTGTTCGAGGTCTTCAACAACCGACCGCCGGCGGAAATCCTCAGCACCGACATCGACGAGGTATTTCGTCAGCTCGATCTCGAGCAGCACATCTCGCCGGGGCGACGCAACGGCCTTTCGTCGATGGTGCGCCGCGTGCGCGAGCTGGCGCACATGGAAATGGCCGCGTGATCCGGATCTTCCGGCCGCTGCAGACGGCCTGCGTGCTGCTGCTCCTGCTCGGCCATGCCCCCGGTGCCGCGGCCGACGATCCGGTCCGCATCGGCTGGACCCCCTGGGCCGATGGTGTCTTCGTCACCCGCCTGGCCGAGCGCCTGATCGAGGACGAGCTCGGTCGCGAGGTCGAGCGCATGGAAGCCCCGATTTCCGAGCAGTATCAGGGCATCGCCGACGGCCGGATCGACGTCATGCTCATGTCGTGGCAGCCCGCCACGCACGCGCCCTTTCTCGACCGCATCGGCAACCGGGTCGAGCACCTCGGCGCCCTCTACGACGACGCGCGCCTGGGCTGGGCGGTACCGGACTATGTGCCGGAGGACCGGGTCGACAGTATCGCCGATCTGGCCAATCACGCCGACGCGTTTGACCAGCGCGTCGTCGGCATCGACCCCGATGCGGGCCTGACCCGGCTGTCCCAGGCGGCCCTCGGCCACTACCAGCTCGACGACTTCGAGCTGGTCACCAGCAGCGGTCCGGAGATGACCGAGCACCTGGCCGCCGCCATCGACCGCGAGGAATGGGTGGTCGTGACCGCCTGGAACCCGCACTGGATCTTTGCCGCCCACGACCTGCGCTACCTGCGCGATCCGGACGCCGCGCTGGGCGGTGCCGAGCGCGTCCACGCACTGGCCCGGTCCGGCTTCTATGCCGACGAACCGGCCGTCGCACGCCTGCTCACACGCATGTATCTCGACCTGCCGAGTCTGGAACAGGCCCTGTTGATCATGGAGCAAGACGGAGAGAGCGAGGCGGTCACGCACTATCTCGACCACCATCCCGAACATGTCGACTACTGGCTCGGGCGCACGGCCTCGCGCTGACGCCATCACGCGAACCAAGCCACTGGAGCCACCCCGGGCTTGCCTGCACGCGCCCTTTTCTGACCCATTGGCGTCACCCGCACGGACGCATGCAAATCATTGCCTTGTGGCGTTTTTTCACCGCGTGACATAATCCGCCGCAGTCTGCGTCAGCAGCCAGCGCCTCTGTTCCGGCAGCCCATGGCTTGTCCGCCCCGCCTGCCGGCGAGCACCCCGACGCCACAGGACATGGGAGGAAGGACATGAAGATCCTGTTCGCCGACAAGTTCCAGCCCGCCTATCTGGAGGAACTCAAGGCCCGTGGCCACGAGGCCGATTTCCAGCCCGATCTCGGCGCCGACGACCTGCCGGCCCACATCGCCGGTGCCGAGGTCGTGATCGTGCGCAGCACGAAGATCACGCGCGCCGCCATCGAAGCGGCCGACCGACTCAAGCTGATCATCCGCGCCGGTGCGGGCACCAACACCATCGACAAGGCGGCCGCCGCGGAGCGCAACATCCCGGTCTGCAACGTACCCGGAAAGAATGCCGTGGCCGTCGCCGAACTCGCCTTCGGCCTGCTGTTGTCCATCGACCGCAACATCCCGGACAACGTCGCCGATCTGCGCGCCGGCAAGTGGGACAAGAAGACCTACTCGAAGGCGGACGGCATCATGGGCCGCAAGCTCGGTATCGTGGGCCTCGGCGGCATCGGCCTCGCATTGGCCGAACGCGCGGCCGCGTTCGGCATGCAGGTGCATGTCATCGACAAGGCGGATCGCGATGCGGACACCAACGCCCAGCTCGACGCCGTCGGGGCGCAGCGTCTGCCGGATATCGACACACTCGTCGCCACCTGCGACGTGGTCTCCTTCCACGTCCCGGCCACCGACAACACCCGGGGCATGATCAACGACGAGTTGCTGGCGAAGTTCCAGGACGGCGCCATCCTGCTCAACACCGCTCGCGGCGAGATCGTCGACGAGGACGCCCTGCTGCGCGCCCTGGACGACAAGAAACTGCGTGCCGGTCTCGACGTGTACAACGATGAACCGGGAGCAGCACAGGGCGCGTTCGATTCAGCGCTCGCCCAGCACCCACGCGTCTACGGCACACACCACATCGGCGCCTCGACGGAGCAGGCGCAGAACGCCATCGCCGCCGAGATCGTGCACATGCTCGACGAATTCGAGGGCGGCAAGGTGCTTCACTGCGTCAACCTGTGACCATGCCGCGCCCCCGCATCAGCAAGAGGAAAGCATCATGACCAACCGCGTCCACAATTTCTGCGCCGGCCCCTGCACGCTGCCCCTGGAAGTACTCGAGGAAGCGCAGCAGGAGTTCGTCGACTACCACGGCGCCGGCATGTCGCTCATCGAGATGAGCCATCGCGCGCCCGAATACGACGAAGTCCACATGGAGGCGCTTCGCCTCGCCCGCGAGGTCTTCGGCGTACCCGACGATTTCGCCGTGCTGTTCCTGCAGGGCGGCGCCACGCTCCAGTTCTCCATGGTGCCGATGAACTTCCTCGCACCCGGCATGCGCGCCGGTTATGTCGGCTCGGGCTCCTGGGCGACGGGCGCATTCAAGGATGCGCAGAAGTATGGCGATGCCTACCTCGCCTGGGACGGCAAGGACGAGGGCTATACGCGCATGCCGCGCACCGACGAAATCGAGATCAAGCCGGACACCCGCTACCTGCACGTAACATCCAACGAGACCATCAGCGGCACGCGCATGGTCGAGTGGCCGGAAGTCGATGTCCCGCTGATCGGTGACATGTCCTCCGACTACATGTCGCGCAGCATCCCGTGGGAGAAATTCGACCTCGTCTACGGCGGCGTGCAGAAGAACCTCGGCCCCGCGGGTGCCGCGCTGGTGTTCGTGCGCAAGTCCGCACTGACCCATGCCAATACCGATATCGGCGAATACCTGCGCTACCCGATCCATGCGGACAAGGATTCATTGTTCAACACCCCGCCCGTATTCACCATCTACATGGTCGGCAAGGTGTTGAAGTGGATGCAGGCCAACGGCGGTCTCGCCGGCATGGAAGCAGCCGCAGCGAAGAAGGCCGGCATGATCTACAGCGTCATCGACAACAGCAACGGCTGGTACAGCTGCCCGGTGGCGGTGGAAAACCGCTCCCACATGAACGTGGTCTTCCGCCTGCCCGACGAGAACCTGGAGAAGAAATTCCTCCAGGAAGCCGACGCCGCCGGCATGAAGAATCTCAAGGGCCACCGCAGCGTCGGCGGCTGCCGCGCCAGCGTCTACAACGCCCTGCCCCAGACAAGTGTGGAAGCGCTGGCCGAATTCATGGAACAGTTCCAGCGGAACAACGGCTGATTTCTTCCGAACGGAAGCGGAGCGCAAGCCCATGACCATGATCCGGCCTTTCCAGTGCTACCACGCGAATCCGGCGCTGGCACACGACGTGGCATGCCCGGCGTATGACACGATGACGCCGCGGCAGCGTCATGAATTCGCCTGCGCCAATCCCCACAATTACCTCAACGTCATGCGCTCGACGGATGAGTTCCCGGAATCCGAACGCCCGGCCTTCGACGAGAACCTGCAGCGCAACTCGGACCGGTTGCAGGGGCTCATCCGTGACGGTGTGTTCCAGTACAACGACAAACCCGGTGTCTACATCTATCGCCTTGCGGTCGAGGGTCACGTCCAGACCGGCCTGATCGCGGAGATCCCCGTCGACGAGTTCGACAGTGGTGGCATCCGCAAGCACGAGAATACGCGTCGCGACAAGGAAGACGTGCTGATCCGCTATCGCGATACCGTACGCGCCAGTTCCACACCCATCACGCTTACGTATCCGGCCAGTGACGGCATCGACCGGATCGTCGAGGCCATTGAACAGCGGGAACCGCTGATCGATTTCACCTCCGACGACGGTGTCCGCCAGACCATCTGGTTCACCGGCGAGCCGGACGAGATTGCTGCGCTGCAGGAAGAATTCTCTGCCTACGATGCACTCTATCTCGCCGATGGCCATCATCGCTCGGCGGTGGTGCAGAAGTGGGCGGCCAAACGTCGTGCCGAGAACCCCGACCATCGTGGCGACGAGGCCTACAACTTTGTCCTCACCGCGATATTCCCGGATCAGCAAATGCGGATCCTCGAGTACAACCGCATTGTCGCCGATCTCAACGGCATGACCGAAGACCAGCTCGTCGAGCGGCTGACGCACGACTTCGAGGTCGAATTCCGCGGCGCCATCCCGCCCGGCGACGCCCGCCCCCGACAGCGGCATGAATTCGGCATGCAGTTGCCGTCCGGCTGGTATCGGCTGCGCACCCGTGAAGGCGTGGTGGACGAGGACGACCCCGTGCGCTGCCTCGACGCCTGTGTACTGCAGGAACGCATTCTCGGCCCCATGCTGGGCATCGAGGACCCGCGCGGCGACCCGCGCCTCGAATATGTCCCCGGCGCCTACGGCCTCGATGAGCTGGAACAGCGCGTGCAGTCCGGCTGGGGTGTTGCCTTCGCGTGCTATCCCACCTCGGTCGCCGAGATGATGGCCATCGCCGACGCCGGTGAAGTCATGCCGCCGAAGTCGACATGGGTCGACCCGAAGGTGCGGTCGGGGTTGTTGGTACGACTCCGCTAGATCAACGAAACCCCTCTGCTCTGCAACGGGAGAGGGGTTGGGGTGAGGGGTGCGCTGCTACCTCGCTCGCCCCGGCAGCCTCCCCCTCACCCTGACCCTCTCCCCCGATGAGGGAGAGGGAATCCATGCCAGGCAACCCGCCCAGGCAAAATGTCGAAGGGAACCCGCACTAGCCCCTCTCCCCTGCAAGGGGAGAGGGGTTGGGGTGAGGGGTGCGCTGCT
>CAZJGZ010000039.1:0-9814 GCA_964545695.1 uncultured Ectothiorhodospiraceae bacterium
GCGCGCGAGGCCGGTGTGCTGGCGGGTACGGCGTGGTTCGATGCGGTGTTCGCCGCGCTCGACAGCCGGGTGGTCGTTACCTGGCTGCACGCCGACGGCGAGCGGGTTGCAGCCGATGCCACCCTCTGCCGGCTCCGGGGCCCGGCGCGGGCGCTGTTCACCGGCGAGCGCTCGGCATTGAATTTCCTGCAGCTGCTGTCCGGCGTGGCGACGGCCACGCGCGAGTACGTGGACGCCATTGCCGATGACCGCGCGGTGATCCTCGACACCCGCAAGACATTGCCCGGCCTGCGCGCGGCGCAGAAGTACGCCGTGACCTGCGGCGGCGGTGTGAACCACCGCATCGGCCTGCACGACGGCGCCATGCTCAAGGAGAACCACCTGTACGCCGCCGGCGGTATCGAGCCGGCCATTGCCGCACTGCGTGCGGCACACCCGGATGCGCGGCTGACGGTGGAAGTGGAAACGCTGGAACAGGTTCGGCGGGCGCTGGCGGCGGGTGCCGACCGGCTGTTGCTGGACAACTTCGCGCTGGCGGATCTGCGCGCCGCGGTCGCGGAGAACGCGGGGCGTGCCCATCTGGAGGCCTCGGGCGGCGTGACGCTCACCCGCCTGCGCGAGATCGCGGCGACGGGTGTCGACAGCATCTCCGTGGGTGCGCTGACCAAGGATGTGCGCGCCCTTGATCTGTCATTGCGCTTCGCGGCCACTCCGGACCAGAGTATGAGCGATGATGGATAGAGTGAACCTGACCGCGCTGCGCGAGCGCATGGCCGCGAACGGCTTCGAGTCGAATATCGACTACGCCTACCACGTGCGCTGTCTGCTGTCGCAACCCGGGGACGCCATCCCCACGCTGAACATCGAGGGCGAGTCGGGCAGGCGCAAGACGGCCTTCGCCAATGCCCTGGCGGCGGCGCTGGCCGTGCCGCAGTGCATCTATCACGACTTCACCCAGGTGCATGAGCCGCCGCCGAAGGTGATTCCGCCGAAAAGCCGGGACGAGGAGGGCCGTGAAGAGCCGCCGATCCCCGCATTCGATCGCGCCGTCTCCGATGCCTGCGCTCATTCCGAGGGCGAGAAGACGGTGCTCATCCTCGACCAGCTGCAGGCGGCGGACTTCCGCGAACACCTGCGGCTCTACGACTTCATCGTCAACGCCGAATGGCCCTTCCGCGACGCCGTGTTCATGGCCAACCCGGCCAATCTGTTGTTGATGCTCATCGCCGAGGAACCGCTGTATCACTCCCTGCAGAAGGTCGGCTTCAGCGTCTGGGTGCCGCAGGCATCAGTGGGCGAAGCGGACTATCAACCCGCCGACTTCGGCCTCGGCCCGGAAGCCGCGCCGCTGATGGCAAGCCTGGGTGAGTTGTTCCGCAGCCTCGGCGTGCAGCCGACACCGTCGGAATTCCGCCGCCTGCTGTTCGACATCGAGCACAACGTGCGCACGCGCGAGGACCTGACCCACTCGCTCTACGGCTGGACCGAGGGCATCGATTACGCGCTGCTGGTCTCGGATCCGTTGCAGCGCCGGATCGATGCCCTGATGCCGGAGCTGCAGGAATTCGTCGGCATCGAGCATGTCGAGATCAGTAGTGAATAAGGGACTTGCATGGCGCGCTATACTGCCGGCTTGACCCAATCGTCCCATCTCCGACCGGATATCCCACATGGCCGCGACCGAAGACTACGCACAGCTCATCCAGCAGCACATTCCAGAGGCACGCGCCAGCGTCACCGGCGCCGGTGGCAAATTCGAGGCGACCGTGATCAGCGACGCATTCGCCGGCAAGAACATGCTTGCCCGCCATCGCCTGGTCTACGCCGCGCTGGACGAGCGCATCAAGTCGGGCGAACTGCACGCCGTCTCCATTCGTGCCTATACCCCGGACGAGTGGAACGAAGTGAGCGGGGAGACCTGACGCGTGGCCACTCGCGGTTGGCGGCGTCCGGCCCTGGCACTGCTGCTGGTGCTGTTCGTGGCTGGTTGTGCCAGTGTGTCGACACAGCGGGTCGACGAACCCGTCGACCGGGGTGACAGTCCGGTGGCCGCATGCGGCGCGCTGTTCGACCGCACCGATGCCGAAGTCGAACTCGCGGATGTGCGCGATGCACGCGCCGAGCGCATCGATGGGTTTCCCTGGCTGCGCGTGGACCGCCCGCTGGCCTCGTTCCGCGATGAGGTCGGCACTTCCGCGCGCTTCACCGCCTGGGTGAACCAGCTCGCGCGCCTCGACGCCCGGGCGCGCGAACATGAACTGGCGAACCTGCCCGACGCGGCCCACGAGCGGCTGCACGAGCAATGGCAACCGGCGGCGCGCGCCCGCGGGCTGCCCTCGCCCGTCGACGATGCGATGAACGCGTGTCGCGACATCCTCAATGCCGATCTGCGCGCCGACGATGACGCACGCGATCGGCTGCAGACTGCAGCCACGGTACCGGACGCCTACGTCACCTGGATGCGCGCGCTCGGGCTCTACCCCATCACCAGCTGGCTGGCACGACCGCAGGTCAAGGCGCTGCACGAGCGCAAGGCCGCCGGCATCGAGGCCGGTGCGGATCCCGAGCTGGTGAAGGACTACGCCACGCCGCGCCATCCCTGGACCGACCAGCCGGCGGATACCGCGCCGGTCGCCCGCGGCATCCAGCGCGACGCACTCGACATTCCGGTGCCGACACCGGAACAGCGGGCCATCCTGTTCGCCGCCCACGCGCCGATCTGGCGGGTGGAAACCGCATCGACCGCCGATCGCCCGGGCGCCCTGCTCCTCGATGCCGATGGCCGCAGCCGCGTCGACAGCGACCAGCCGGTCGAGTACCGCGACTTTTCCTGGACGCGCTTCGATGAGCTCGTCCTGCCGCAGTTCAGCTATACCGTCTGGTTCCCGGAACGCGCGGCGGAGGGCTGGCTGGATATCTACGCCGGCCATCTGGACGCGGTGACCTGGCGTGTCACGCTCGGCCCGGATGGCCGCGTACTGGCCTACGAGAGCATCCACGCCTGCGGCTGCTACTACACGCTGCTGCCCGGCGCCGGTTGGCAGGCCATCAACGATATCCCCCGCTCGGAGGAGCCGGTGTACGCGCCCATGCCGGCGCCCGAATCCGCAGCCGATGAACAGGTGCGGGTGACGCTGGAGCAGGGCCGCCATTACATCCTCGGCGTGGATACGATCGCGCGCGCCGACGCCGGGAACGCCCGCCCGCTGGCACCGCTGCCGAGCGATCACCTGCGCTCGCTGCCGCTGCCGGGCGGAGGCTCGGCCAGTGTCTACGACAGCGACGGCTTCATCCCGTCCACCTCGCGCCTGGAGCGGTTCATCCTCTGGCCCATGGGCGTGCGCGATGCCGGCGCCATGCGCCAGGACGGCAATCACGCCATCGCCTTCATCGGCCGGCGCCATTTCGATGATCCACGGCTACTGGAAAGCCTGCTCGAGCGCGCCGATTAACGGGCTGTGACCAACCCGGCTGCCCACCCGCGTTTCGACGGCCTCGACCTCGCCCGCGCGCTGGCGATTGCCGGCATGGCGGCGGTCCATTTCGGGCCCACTGCCGCTGATGGACTCACCGGTGCGCTCTATGCGTTGCCGCATGGCCGTGCCGCCGTGCTGTTCATGGTGGTCGCCGGCATGGGTGTGGCGCTGCTCGCGCGTTCGCGTACGGCCAGCGAATACCACCTCACCGCCCTGCTCGGCTGGCGCGCACTGCTGCTGTTCCCGCTCGGCCTGGCATTGCAGACAGCCGTCAGCGCGCAGTACATCATCCTCCAGACCTACGGCCTGCTGTTCCTGCTCGCGCCGCTCCTGCTCCGCCTCCGGGATCGCCATCTCGGCGCCGTCGCCATCGCCAGTGCGCTCATCGGCACGACGGCATTCCTCGCCGGTCGCATCCATGCCCCGTCTACCTTCGACCGCGCGCCGATCGAACTCGGCACGGGCGGCGGTGACATGCTGCACGGGCTTCTGTTGTCGGGGCCCTATCCACTCATGGTCTGGCTGGCGCCATTCGCGCTCGGCCTGTGGCTGGGTCGCAAGGACCTGACCGATCCGCTTGTCCAGCAACGATTGGCGCTCGCCGGCGCTGCCACAGCACTCGCCGCGGCTCTCGTCACCAGCGGCATGCAGGGCCTGCTGGCAGGGCCGTCCGCACCGGAAGTGGAGGGGATCACGACCGACCTTGCGCCCGCCACGAGCTGGCTGGACGCATTCAGCCTGGAAGCACACAGCCAGATGCCACTGTGGCTGATCTCGGCCTGCGGCATCGCGGTGGCGCTGGTGGGATTGGCGGGCATGGTCGCGCATGCCTGGCGCGAGCGCCTGTGGCCACTCATCGCGCTCGGGCAGACCGCGTTGACGTTCTATGTCGCGCATCTGTTGGCACTGGCAATCTGGCCTGATGTCCTGACCGCGGAACAACCAGCGGGTGGTCTGGCCCTGACGCTGATCGCGCTGGGTGTCGGCATGCTGTTCGCCGTGACCTGGCTGCGCTACCAGCGGCGAGGTCCACTGGAATCGTTGCTGCGCCCACCGCGTGTTTGGCCCTTTGGGCGCCGCTCCACCTGAGTAGCGCTTCAGGGTCGGCGCTTCAGGGTCGGCGCAACAGCGTGCGCAATTCTGCCCACGGGCGCGTATTGATGATGTCCGCCGCCGTCGCGCCGGCTCTGCGCGCCTGGTCGATACCGTAGGTGAGCAAGTCGAAATGGGCGGCGCGATGGGCGTCAGTGTTCACGCTCAGCCGGCAACCGTGATCCAGCGCCCGGCGGGCATTCTCGGCCGACAGATCAAGCCGCTTGGGCTGGGCATTGATCTCGACGGCGATGCCGAGTTCGGCGGCGCGCCGCAGGCAGCGATCGAGGTCGATGGCGATGGGCTCGCGGCGGTTGATCGTGCGCGCCGTGGGGTGCCCCCAGATCATGAAGTACGGGCTCTCCATCGCACGCAGGACGCGTTGCGTCTGTTCCTCGCGCGAGCGCTCGAGCTGGTAGTGGATGGAACAGACGACGATGTCGAGCTCGGCGAGGACCTCATCCGGGAGATCCAGCGCTCCGTCAGCGAGGATGTCGACCTCGCAGCCGGTCAGGACTTCGACATCATCGTGGGCCGCATTGACCGCGGCGACCCGCTCGATCTGTTCGCGCAGGCGCTCGACCGACAACCCGTTGGCGAAGCGCAGTGCCGGCCCGTGATCGGTGATCGCCAGGTACTCGTACCCGCGTTCGCGCGCGGCCGCGACCATGGTGTCGAGACTGTCGTGGCCGTCGCTCCAGGTGGTGTGGCCGTGCAGATTGCCGCGGATGGCACGGTTCTCGACCAGCTCCGGCAGTCTGCCGGCAGCGGCAACTTCGATCTCGCCCCACCCCTCGCGCAGTTCCGGCGGGATCCAGGCCAGGCCCAGCGCGGCATGGATTTCGGACTCGTCCCGGCTCGCCGCCGACTCGCCATCGACGTGCAGGCCGTATTCGTTGAGCTTGTGGCCCTGGTCACTGGCGCGTTTGCGCAAGGCCGTGTTGTGCGCCTGCGAGCCGGTGAAGTAGAGCAGCGCGGCCCCGAAGTGCGCCGGCGCCACCACCCGCAAGTCGAGTTGCAGACCGTTGGCCAGCATCACCGTCGTGCGGGTCGGGCCACTGGCCAGGACCCGGTCCACCTGTGGCCAGGCGGCCAGCGCGGCCGTCACGGCGTCACCGTCATGGCTGGCGACGACCAGATCGAGATCGCCGATGGTCTCGCAGCGACGGCGATAGCTACCCGCGATCACGACCTGTTCAACGCCATCCACCGCCGCAAGATGATCGCGCACCGCCTCCGCCGCCGCAGCGGCATCGGCCCGACGCGTGCGCCCGGGCGTGGCCGTGCGCAATGCCCGGATGCCCGCCAGCAGCGCCGCCTCCTTCTTCGCGCCGAAACCGGGCAGCTCGCGCGTGCGGCCCGCGCGCGCCAGCCGTTCCAGCTCCGCGATGCTCGCCGGACGCAAGTGCTCGTGCAGCGCCTTGACCCCCTTGGGCCCGAGCCCCCGCACCCGCATCAGGTCGGCGAGTTCCGGCGGCACGCGTGCTTCCACTTCTACCAGCGGCGGCAGCGATCCGGTGGCGACCAGCTCGCGCAGGGCGGCCGCGATGTCGCGGCCAATGTGTGGGTAGTCCGTCAGATCGACATCGGCAGCGACCAGCTCGGTCACCGGCCGGGTCAGGCCATCGATGGTGTCGGCGGCATTGCGATAGGCACGGATGCGGAAGGGATTGCCGCCATCGATCTCGACAAGATCCGCGAGGCGGCGCAGGCGCGCGGCAATTTCCGGGTTACTCATCTCCATGTCGACAACCGGTTCAATTCGGGCGATGCGGGGACCGCGGGCCGTTCGCCGGGGCCTCTGAACAAGGGCCATCGTGGCCGTGTCCCGCCGCGGGAATGTCTGAATGGACCCGACCTTTCCAGTGTACGCCACTTGAAGGATGGCGATTGCATGCGAGAGGCCCGGGCAGGCAGCGGGCAGCGCCCGACCGAATCCGCTACACTATTGACCTGACAATATTTACTGCGCGAGACGGTATTGCCCGCAGCGGATCGCTGCACGGATGGCACGAACCATGCAGGGAAGCGATCACACTGTTGCCCAACACGAGCAAGGGGCAGATTCGGCGTGGACCTGATCTCACTGGACCTGAATACGGCCTGCCGCCAGTGCGGCAGCTACCGCTTCCGCATGGAGGCGGCGCGGCGTGATGATTGTCCGGTGGTGTGCGCCCGCTGCGGCCACTGCGCCGGCCGCTGGGGCACGCTGCGGGTCAACGGCGTGGCAAAAATGTCCGGCGATGTCAGCGCCATGCTCACGGGCATGATCGGGCGCACGCTCGGCCGGCGCCGACGTCGGCGCTGAACGGCGGATTACAGCGGCTCCCAGGTCGCAAACCAGAAATAGATCATGCCGAGAATGGCGAGCAGCAGCAGGGACTGGAAGAGCCCGGAGAGCAGTTCCCGCAGGGTCGCGGGCGGGCGAGCCTGCACCGCGAACCGGCTCTCCGGAAGCTTGCCCGCGTCATACAGCTCGATCACCTCGAGTGCCACGTTGACGGCCCATTGGGGCGTGGCATCCGTCATCAGATAACGGCTGAATACCCGCCCCATCTCCGTTACACCCGGCTCGCGCCCGAAGGTCTCGGTGAAGGCGATGCGCAGGACTTCGTATTCGGACGTTTCAAGGATGCCAGCCGCTTCCGTGACGGGTTCGACCGGCGAGTTGTACTCGCCCGGGCGACGCTGCAGCTGATCCACGGTCGGCATGCGCTGCACCAGCGCCGCCGGAACCAGCCATACGACGAACCAGCCCAACTGGCGGATCGCCTGTCGCATCATGCCGGGACGCCGCTTGCTCATGGCCGTCCTCCGGATGAATTCCCTGCTTGTCCGCTGAATTCTGCGCCTGCGCCAACGGTTCGGCAAATCCGCAAATCCACGTAGCCTCGCGCGGTACTCGCACGGGTCCGCGGGGAATCGACCGCGCGTTCTCAGTACAGCCGTTCGATATAGGATTCGACCGGCTTCGTGGCGCGATCTTCCCCATCCCGGGCCCACTGCCTGGGCGGAAGGTCGGGCGCCTCGGGGGGATCATTCCGGTAGGGAATGCGAGCCAGCAGATCGGCAATGCAGTTCAACCGGGCGTGACGCTTGATCTCCGCGTCGACGCAACGCCACGGCGACTCCGGGCGATCCGTCTGCGCCATCATCTCGTCCTTGGCGTGCGAGTAATCCTGCCAGCGGCTCCGTGACTCGACGTCCATGGGTGAGAGTTTCCAGCGCTTGACCGGATCGCTGACGCGCGCTTGCAGGCGGCGCTCCTGTTCCCGCTCGCTGACGGAAAACCAGTACTTGATGAGCTGGATGCCCTCGCGCTGGAGCATGTCCTCGAACGGCGGACAACTCTGCATGAAGACCGCCACTTCCTCGGCGGAGGCGAAGCCCATCACGCGCTCGACATTGGCGCGGTTGTACCAGGAACGATCGAACAGCACCATCTCGCCGGCCGCGGGCAGCTCGGCGGCATAGCGCTGGAAATACCACTGCCCGCGCTCGCGATCCGAGGGAACCCCGAGCGCCACCGTGCGCACGATCCGCGGATTGGTGGGTTCCGTAATACGCTTGATGACGCCGCCCTTGCCCGCCGCGTCACGCCCCTCGAACAGGACCACCACCCGTCGCCCTTCGTCGGCGATACAGCGCTGCATCTTGACCAGCTCGATCTGAAGACGTCGCAACTCGCGCTTGTACACGCGTTTTTTCAGCGCACCTCGACGATTGTAGGCCTCGTCCGGGAATACGCGGCGGTCTGACAGTGACTGCATCAGGGCTCCGGACGCCACGAGATGGGAACAACTGCATCATCGCAGTGCTCACGACTTTCGGCAAAGGCCCGTCGCCGCCATCCATCCGCTCATGCGCGACGAAATCGAGCGCAGTGATACAGTGCAATCCGTCGGCCCCGGGCATATTGCGGGAACCTCGGTTGCCACGCCCGATCAAAGGCGGTATCAACATTGACGCATGCCGCAGCTTGCCGCCATGCGCAAGCTTTCGACGCCTCGGCGCAACAGGGAACAATCATGACTCACATCGCCCATCTTCATGCCTGGCTACGCCCAGCGACCGCGCTGGCGGCACTCGGGCTGCTGGCTGCGTGTTCCAGCCAGCCCACCATCGAGAGCGATCTCGGCCTGGACAACGCCCCGGACTGGGTCAACGCGGGCACGGCCATGGTGTTCGAGGAAGACGCGCGCGTTTTCCATGGCGTCGACTCGGCGCCGCCGATGGACAGCCTCTCGCTCCAGCGCTCGACCGCCGACGATCGCGCGCGCGCCGAACTCGCACGCAGCCTGACCGCCTACATGGAGGTCGTCGCCGACGACTACCAGAGCGAGGCCGGCAGCGGTGACGACAGCCTTACTACCGAGCAGGTGAGCCGCCAGATTCGGGCCGTATCGGAGGTCAATCTGACCGGCAGCCGCATCATCGCGCGCTGGCGCGACGAGGCAACCGGCGACATCCATTCACTCGCGCGCATCCGCCTCGACGACGTGACGTCCACCCTCGCGAGCGTGGACGAGATGAATGCCGACCTGAACCGACACCTGGAACGCGAAGGCCATTCCATCTTCGATCGGATGCGCCGGGAGGACAACGAATGACGGCATTGCGGCATACCCGCCGGACCAGTCTGCTGGTACTCGCAGTCACCCTGGTGGCCGTCGCCTGCAGCACGAAGGTCACGCGCATGGAGCCGGACGAGACGCGTGACCTCAGCGGCCAGTGGAACGCCACCGACTCGCGCCTGGTATCCGAGCAGGTCATCGACGAGGTGATGACCCACCCCTGGGCCGAACGTTACCGGCAGGAAAACGCCGGCCGCGCCCCCGTGGTCATCGTCGGCTCGATCCGCAACCGCAGCCATGAACACATCAGCGTGGAAACCTTTGTCCGTGACGTCGAGCGCGCACTGATCAATGCCCCCGGTGTGGATGTGGTCGCCGCCGGCGAGGAGCGCGAGGCGATCCGCGAGGAGCGTGGCGATCAGGATCTGCATGCCGCCGAGGAAACCCGCAAGGCCATGGGCCGCGAGCTGGGCGCGGACTTCATGCTGCAGGGCACGCTCAACTCGATCCTCGACCAGGAGGGCCGGCGCGAGGTGGTGTTCTACCAGGTCGACATGAATCTGACCTCACTGGCCGACAACCGTCGGGTGTGGGCGGGACAGAAGCAGATCAAGAAGTATGTCCAGCGTCCGCGGGCGCGTTTCTGACCGCGGACGCCGGTGCCGCACCGCC
>CAZJGZ010000039.1:9914-18831 GCA_964545695.1 uncultured Ectothiorhodospiraceae bacterium
CCGACGCGAACAACGGCACCGGCACCGCGACCCGCGCGCAAACGGGACGCATCGTGCTCATCCTCGGCGACGGCCGGGCACCCCGCATGCGCGAAGTCGCCATCAACGCCCAGCACCCGCGAACCGGCCGCCTCCATCGCATCGCCGTACCCGCCTACGGCCGCAGCCGGAAGGCACTGCACGGTGCCAGCCTGCATGCCAATGGGCAGTCAACGGATGCGGCCGTCGTCCACGACATCGACGCACTCGCACGCCAGTCGCTGGATGCACGCATGCCGGGAATCATGGCGCGGGCGGTGGTCCGGGTGGCGGCCAAGAACCGGATGGTCAGCGAGGCCGGGGACGAGGACCCGCTGCTCGGATTCCTCGTGAACATCTTCACCTTCGCCAGCGAGCGCGCCGACGATCGCGCCTGGACGACGCTGCCCGGGGGCTATCGGCTCGCGGAGATCGCGCTCGCGCCCGGTCCGCACGAGGTCGAGCTGGAGCTGCACGGTCGCGGCGGCGCCAGCTGGCGCGAGAACCTCGGCACGGTCGACGTCACGGCCGGCCGCACGCAGTTCCTGTTTGCCCATTCGCTGTCCGCACGGGTGCCCTTTCAGCTGACTTCCGGAGACCAGCGTGAACATTGAACCATCGACTGCACGGCACCGCCGGCGACCGGTGCGCCACCGCGCCCTGCTGCCCCTGCTGCCCCTGCTGCTGGTCGCCGGCCTGGCAGCCTGCGCGGCAACTCCGGACGCCGACGAGGAACGCCCGCGCTGGATCGACGACCCGACCGCCGACTACCCTGCCGCGCTGTATGTGACCGGCCTGGGCGAAGGCGGCACGAGCGAACTCGCGCGCAACCGGGCGCGGGCGGATCTGGCACGCGCGTTCGAGGTGGAGATTCGCGCCGAGTCCGTCGATGTCGAGACCTACGGCCGCAGCGACGCGACCGGACCGGCCGGCGAGCTCGACCGCCGCGTCGAACGCGAGATCCACACACGCACGGAGATTGTCCTCGACGGCGTTGACATCGCCGCGAGCTGGAACGACCGCGAGGACGGCACACACTATGCCCTTGCCGTGGTCGAGCGACCGCGCGCCGCCGCCCGTCTGCGCGACGAGATCCGCACGCTCGATCGCCAGGCGCGCCGGCAGGCCGAGGAAGCGGCGGCCGCCGAGGACCCGCTGCGCCGCCTGCGTGCGCTCCACCGCGCCATCACCACCCAGGTCCGGCGCGAGGCCCTGCAGCGCCAGCTGCGCGTGGTCGACCCGGGCGGCCGGGGCATCGACGCACCGGTTCCACTTGCCGACCTGGCCGCCGAATATCGTCGACAGGCCGCCGAGTTGCGCTTTGCCACCAGCGCCACCGGGGCGGCAACGAATGTGACGGCGCAGGCACTGGCGGCCGGTGTCGCGGATGCCGGCTTCGCCCGGGGCGACGGCGATGGCGACGACCACCACACGCTCGCCATCGAGCTGGAACTCGACGACCTCGGCCAACGCTCGGACTGGTACTGGTATCGCGGCTACCTGAGTCTCGAATTGCGGGATCCGGACGGCGCCGTGCGTGCGGCCGAACGCTGGACCGTGCGCACATCGGCGACGGATGCCGCCACCGCGCGCCGCCGCGCTGTCGAGGAAGCCGCGGCGAGCGTGCCGGACGCCCTGTGGCGGACCCTGGACGCGGCGACAGATCCGTAGCACGGCATGCAATAATCGCGTCGCGGTCACAACGACCACGGGGGGATTGCGGCCATCACGGCACGACACACGGATCACGAGCAGTGCGGGCTTGGTTTGCCCGGTCCTGGTATGCCCTGCCTGGGTTTGCCCCGCCTGGTCATCGCCAGCGTGGTCGTCGGCTGGCTGGCGCTGGCCCCGGTCCCCGCGTCCGCCGCGACGAATGACGAGGACACCGCGCCACGCTGGGAAGCGGGCCTGGGCGTGTCGGCGATCAGTTTCCCGGCCTACCGCGGCTCGCGACAGCAGGTCACCTACGCCCTCCCGATACCCTATTTCGTCTATCGCAGCGATCGTCTCAGCGTTGATCGTGACGGTGCGCGCGGTCTGCTCTACGCACGCGGACCGCTGGAGGTCGACCTCAGTTTCGATGGCGCCATACCGGTGGACAGCGACGATAACGGTCCGCGCGCCGGCATGGACGACCTCGATCCCGTGATCGAACTCGGGCCATCGCTGAACTGGATGCTGACCGCGGATCGCCGCTGGCAGCTGCGCCTGCCGGTCCGTGCCGCCATTGCCATCGATGGTTTCTCGACCCGACAGCAAGGCTGGACGGCGCATCCACAGATTCGCTATGTGGGCCAGGCGCCACCGGGCGGCTGGAACCTCAATGTCACCTTCGGCCCGATCTTTGCCACGCGCGAATTCCATGCCTTCTACTACGACGTCGGTGGCGACGACGTCATCGCCGACGAGCGCCCGGCCTTCCGCAGCAGCGGCGGCTACAGCGGTACCAGTCTGCAACTGGGCATCAGCCGTCGCAGTGGCCGCCTCTGGTTCGGCAGCTTCGTCCGCTATGAACATCTCGGCGGCGCAGCATTCGTCGATAGCCCGCTGGTGGAGACCGAAACCGCCGTGACCGCCGGGCTCGGCATTGCCTGGGTCTTCCGCGAATCAACCGAGCGGGTCCATCGGCGGTGACTCGTTGGCTGAAGGCACGCGCGGGATGCACTTTCGTATTCCCGGACCCAGCAAACCCGGACCCAGCAAACCCGACCCCATGATCGGCGAAAGAATGCTCGCGCCATCAATAAGCTATACTCGGTCGGCAGGTTGGTTGGTTGCCTGTCATTCCTGGAGCACAATTGCGCACGGAGGCGTACCCTGCTTCAGCCGACACGAAATCGCCGCGGAGACAGCATGAGCAAAATGGGTCGACTGTCATCGCGGCGAACCGATACGGGTCCGCACGGCGGCGATCCTGTGTCCGGTGACAACGCCCGGCGACCATGCAGGACGACTTGTGCCTCGGGGGAGGAATTCGGCGTCGACAAACTTCGCGATTGTTCGCGCTCGCGCCCTGTCCAGCGCGCGCTCACATTGCGCTGGCTGGCGTTGATCGCCGCAGGACTGCTCGCGGCCGGCGCAGCGGCCGGCGATTCCCGCGATGACGCCCCGCTGCGGATCCACGGCGTCAATTACCTCGGCGACCTGCCCACGCTGATCGCCGACGAGAACGGCCTGTTCCGCGAACACAACCTGGACATCACCGTTGCTCGCGCGACCTCCGGCAGCAACAACATCGAGGCCCTGCGCACCGGCGACACCGATCTGGCCCTGATGGCGCTGACCCCCTTCGTGCTGGAACGCCTGCGCACGCCGGACACCGCCGGGCCCGACGTGCCAGTCATTCTTGCCAGCCTGGTCCACTCGACCCGGCTCAACGACGTCGTCGTGGCAGCGGACGGCGAGATCGGCGCACCGCGCGATCTCGCAGGCCGGCGCGTCGGATTCGATCATGGCACCAACAGCGAATACCTGTGGTGGCTGTTCACCATCCTCCACGGCCTCGACCCCGACGCCGTCACGCTCGTGGATTACCCGGTGGCCGAGCTCGGCCGGGCACTGACGACGGACGCCATCGACGCGGCCGTGATCTGGGAGCCCTGGACCACACTGGCGGCAGACGCCATGCCGAGCGGTCTGGAACGCCTGCCCGGTGGCGACATCTACACCGAGAAGTGGGTGCTTGTGGCCACGCAGCGGCTGGTACGCGAGCGCCCGCAAGCCATTCGTGATCTGCTCGCGAGCTACCACACGGCCATTGAGTGGATCGACGCGTATCCCGAGCAAGCCTTTGCCCGCTTCGCCACCACCGCGGGTATCAGCGAAGGCACCGCACAAGGGAAGATCGATCAAGTCCTGTTCGGCCTGTCGCTCGACTGGTCGCTGATCGCCGAACTGCAGCAACATGTCGACTGGGCCCGGGCGACGGGCCAGGACGTGGGCGTGACCGACACCGATCTGCTGGCGTGGATCGCCGCCGAGCCGTTGCGGGCCACTCTGCCGGCGGCGGTAAGCATCCCCCGCCGCGCGGATGGCGGAGACCAACCTTGAGGCTGGTCCACCTCTCCGTGCTGGGCATTGTCGGCTGCCTGATCGGCCTCGCGGCACTGGCCGCGGGCAGCCTGCTCGCGTTCGAACAGGTCCGCGACCGCCAGGCAGAGATGCACACCCTGCTGACGCTCAGTGCCCGCATCGACAACATCTCCGCAGCCAGCGACCAGTTGTTGTTGCATGCGCCCGATGCGCCGCTGTGGAATGCCTATCGCGCCGAGGCACGGGACATCGAGCAGCAGCTCGAGCAAATCGGTGAGTTTTCGCCCGATGCTCGCCGTGCCGCCCGCCAGATGAACCATCTGCTGGCCGCGATGGAGAGCGTGCACGCGCGCGTCGAGGGCGATGCCGGTGCGGGCGTCGGTCCCCTGGAAGTACCGTTGCGCGCACGGTCCATCATGAACCAGATCGCCGGCCACGGTGTCGCCCTCGACACCGCCCTCGATGGCGCCATCGCCAAGCGCGAGGCGGCGATCACCCGCGAGGTGCGATGGATCACCGGCAGCCTGGCCGCGGCCGCGCTCCTGTTCGGCCTCCTCTGCGTGATTACGTTCGGCTTGATCCATCGCCGCGTGAAGGGGCCGGTCCGGGCGCTCACGAAGGCCATGGATCGCGTCCGTGCCGGCAACCGCGATGTCCGCGTCCCGGTGCGGGGCGGGGACGAGTTCGCCGACCTTGGCCGCGCTTTCAACGACATGCTCGACGATCACCGGGAGACCGGAGAGCGGTTGCAGCAGTATCGTCGGCTGGTCGAGGGCAGTACCGATTTCTTCTGTGTGATCGACGCCACCTACCACTACACGATGTGCAACCAGGCCTACGCCGAACTCTTCTGCCTGGAGCCCGAGGAGATCGAGGGCGCATTCCTGCCCGACGTGCGCGGCGAGACATTCTTCGCGCAGGAAGCGAAGGGCCCCATCGACCGCTGCCTGGGCGGCGAGACCATCGCCTTCGAGGGCGAGCGCGTCTACCCGAGCATCGGCAAGCGCCACATGCTCATCCGCTACTACCCGATTCCATCCGCGGATGGCGTGATACGGCACGTGGGCTCGGTCGCCACCGATCTGACCGCCAGCAAGATCGCACAGGAAGAGCTGCGCCGCTCGCGCAACGAACTCCAGCATGCACTGGAGACACGTCAGGCGCTGATCGGCTCGCTGCCGGCGCATATCGCCCTGCTCGATCCCGCGGGCACCGTCATCGATGTCAACGAACGCTGGCGGCAATTTGCCGAGACCCAGCAGTTCGCCGGTGACGACGCCGGTGTCGGCAGCAACTACATCGAGGTCTGCCGACGCGCCGATGGCGACTGTGCCGAGGAAGCCATCGAGGTGGCCGATGGCCTCGAAGACATCCTCACCGGCAAGCGCGAGCAGTTCAGCCTGGAATATCCCTGCCACTCGCCCGATACCTGGCGCTGGTTCCGCATGACGGCCAACCGCATCGACGCGGGCACCTTCGAGACCGGGCGCTTCGGCGCGGTGGTAATGCATGTCGACGTGACCGAACGCAAGCTGGCCGAGCGCGAGCTCAACCGTATCGCCTTCGAGGACCCGACCACGGGCGCACTGACGCGCCATGGGTTCGTCGCAGCGGTCAACGAGCGCATCGAGCGACACGGTTGGCAGGCGGACGCGCACGTGGTCATCCTCGACCTGGAGGCCCACCGCAACGTCAACGATGCCCACGGCTACGACACCGGCGACCGCGTGCTCGCCGAGGTCCGCAAGCGCCTGCAGGAGGCGAGTGGTGACGACGCCATTGTCGGACGCATCGGCGGCGACGAATTCGTGACCTATCTGCCCGCCCATGACCGCAACGGGAACAGTGATCCGCAGCGCATCGCGCAGGCCTTCGACCGCGCGATCGACGTCGACGCCGCCCGCATCGAGGTGAACGCGCGTTTCGGCCTGACCCGCCTCGGTGCGGAACAGCGCAGCCCGCAGACCCTGCTGCACGAGGCCGAGCTCGCACTGTTCGAGGCGCGTGGCCCCGGCAACATGCCCTGGTCCACCTATACCACCGAGCTCGATCGCGCCGCGCACCAGCGCATGGATCTCACCCAGGACCTGCGCCGGGCACTCGAGGAACAGGAATTCGAGCTGTACTTCCACCCCAAGGTCGACCTGGCCAGCGGCGAGCTCCTGGCCTGCGAGGCGCTGCTGCGCTGGAATCACCCCGAGCGCGGCCTGCAGCCACCCAACCTGTTCATTCCCATCGCCGAACAGAGCCAGTTGATCGGACCGATCGGCGAGTGGGCGCTGTTCGAGGCCTGCCGCAACCTCGCAGCCTGGCGCGAGGCCGGACTCGATGTCGTCCGCGTTGCGGTCAACGTCTCCGTGGTCCAGTTCCGGCTCGGCAACTTCACCCAGCGGATCCGCGAGGCGCTCGCCACCTACCAGGTCGATCCGGCAAGCCTGACGCTGGAGATCACCGAGAGCGTGTTCGAGGACGAATCGGCGGAGCTGCGGCGCCAGATGCGGGAAATCCACGCCCTCGGCGTCCATCTGTCGCTGGATGACTTCGGCACCGGGTATTCATCGCTGCTCTACCTGCAGCAGTACCCGTTCGACGAGATCAAGATCGACCAGGGCTTTGTCCGCCACTTGCTGGATGATCCCTACAGCCGCAACATTGTGAACACGGTGCTCGGCATCGTCGGCGCGCTGGGTGCCCAGGCGGTGGCCGAAGGCGTGGAGACCGCCGCCGTGCGCGACGCGTTGCTGGAGATGGGCTGTCGCGTGGGCCAGGGTTATTATTACAGCATGCCGCTCGCCGTCGAGGATTTCACCTGGCTGTTGAAGCAACGCCAGCCGCTGCCGCTGGTGGCCGCCACTGCATACGGCGGACACCGGTGCTCATGATCAACCCAACCACGCAGGAGCCTTCATGACGCCCGCAAGCACCACCCTGACCAAGCGCGCCACCGGCATCAGCGGGCTCGACGCGGCCACCCATGGCGGCCTGCCGGCCGCCGGAACGGTGCTGGTGGTCGGCGGCCCCGGCTCGGGCAAGACGGTGCTCGGTCTGCAGGTAATCGCCGAGGCGGTGGGCCGTGGCGAGGGCGGCGTCTATATCTCGTTCGAGGAATCGCGCGAGCAGATCCTGCGTGATACCGCCGCCTTCTCCTGGGGCGAACGCCTTCACGATACGCAACGGTGCGAACTGATCGACGCCCGCCGGCGCCACGGCACCGAGGTCGCGGGCAATTTCGACATCGACGGCCTCCTCGCCGCGCTCGAGCACTGCCGCCAGCACGTCGCCGGCTCGTGGGTGGTCGTCGATGGCCTTGATCAGCTGCTCCGGCTGCAGACAAGCTCCATCACCGCGCTGGACCAGATCACCCGCCTGGCCGACTGGTGTGAGACGCAGGACCAGACCCTGCTGCTCACCGCGAAACCGGCAGCGGGCGATACCGATACCATGCAGCCCGATTACCTCGGAGGCCTGGAATACCTGCTGTCGACCGTGCTCGTGCTGTCTTCGCGCCTGGTCGAGCAGAGCCTGAACCGCCGCCTGCGCATCGCCAAGTACCGTGGCACCGCCCACATCACCAACGAGCTTGGCCTGCTCATCAACGCCGACGGCATCCATCTGCCCTACGCCCGACAGCTTGCCATCAGCGAGGCCGCGGCACCGACGGAGCGCATCAGCACGGGCATACCGCGCCTCGATCATGTGCTTGACGGGGGGCTGTACCGCGGCTCGACGACACTGGTATCGGGCCAGCCGGGTACGTCGAAGACCACGCTGGCAGCCGCATTTGCCGAGGCCGCCGCCGAGCGCGGCGAACGCGTGCTGTTCTTCAGCTTTGACGAGTTCACGCCGCAGATCGTGCGCAATGTCGGCAGCATCGGCATCGACCTGCAACTCCATATCGACGCCGGCAATCTGCGTGTTCATGCCCGGGCGGCGTGGACCGCGCTGGTCGAAGAGCACTACCTGGAGCTGAGCGAACAGATCGAGCGCTTCGATCCGCACTGCGTGGTGATCGACCCGGCGTCGGCGCTCCTCAAGGCCGCAAGCAGCGAGCACGCCTACCTCGCCATCGAACGGCTGTTGCTGCATACCCGTGCCCACGGCATCACGACGCTGCTCACTTCGCTCAGCGAGAGTGACGACCCCGTCGGCGAGTCGTCGCTCAGCCACACCTCCACCCTCGCCGACACCTGGATCACGCTGCGCTATCAGGTGGTGGGCGGCGAACGCAATCGCGCACTCTCCGTGGTCAAGGCGCGCGGCACCAAACACTCGAACCAGGTACGGGAAATGATCGTGTCCGCGAACGGTGTGGATCTGGCCGATGTCTACAGCTTTGGCAGCGAGGTGCTCATGGGCACGGCCCGGGTCCAGCGCGAGAGCGAGATTCGTGAGGAAGAGCGCCACCAGGCCATGGTGCGCGAACAGCGCCAGCGCGACCTGGAGCGCGAACTGGCCCGGGCAAGAAGCCGCATGGAGGACGCACAGGACGAGATGGAGCAGCTGTCACGACAACTGGACCAGGAGAGCCGGGAACGCGAGCAGCGCGACCGTGAAAGCCGCCAGCATCACGAGGACATCAAGGCGCGTCGGGGTGCAGGCCATGGCGATCCGGACCCGTCACGAGATGGGCCGCCACGCGATGGACCACCACGAGATGGAACGGTCGATGATGAAGGAGGCGCCCGATGAACGCGGGTAGCGAACACCACCAGGCGAACGGCGACGAGCTGATTCTCTTCATTGCCGGCGACGCGCCGCGCTCGCGGCGCGCCCGTGCCAATCTCGCCGCGGCCCTGGAACAGGCCGACCGGTCGGCGGCCCGGCTGCGCGAAATCGACGTCCTGCGCGAGCCCGTGGCGGCCATCGA
>CAZJGZ010000040.1:0-5081 GCA_964545695.1 uncultured Ectothiorhodospiraceae bacterium
CTGAACAAGGCCAGGATGGCCTTTGTTCAGAGGTTCCCTAGTGGCCCACTAGCTGGCTAACGGCCGCCGCGCTGGAGCCGGTACAGGGCGCTCTCGCCGAGCAGGTTGGGCAGCAGGCGCGCGCCGCGGGTCATGCGATGATGACGATCGACCACCGCCCGCTGCAGCAACTGGTAGTCCCGCTCGACGCAGAGGCGCTCGAAATCGTGCACCGTGCACAGATGGATGTTCGGCGTGGCGTACCAGTGATGGGGCAGTGTTGGTGTATTCGGCATGTGGCCGCCGAACGCCAGCTGCAGGCGGCACTTCCAGTGACCCATGTTGGGGAAGGAGATGATGCCCTCGCGACCGATGCGCAGCATCTCGTCCAGTACCCGGTCCGGGTAATGCAGCGCCTGCAGCGACTGTGTCATGACCACGTAGTCGAATCCGTCGGTGTCGAAGTCCGGCAACCCCTGGTCGAGGTCGGCTTCGATGACGTCGACGCCGCGGGCAATGCAGTGGGTGATATTGTCGGCGTCGATCTCCAGGCCATAGCCGGTGACATCCCGGTCGGCCCGCAGGTGGGCCAGCAGGGCGCCGTCGCCGCAGCCCAGATCGAGAATGTGCGCACCCGGGCGGATCCAGTCCGCGATCAGGGCCAGATCACTGCGCAGGTTCATGCCGGGTCCGCCGTCGCTGTGGCCGGTGCGGTCGACTCGCCCGCCACGCGTTCCATGTATGCCCCGAAGACCGCCAGGTAGCGCGGGATGGGCATGAGGAACGTATCGTGACCCTGGTTGGCTTCGATTTCCGCATAGGTGACCCGTTTGTGGTTGTCCATCAGGGCCTTGACGATCTCCCGCGAGCGCGCGGGTGAGAAGCGCCAGTCCGATGTGAACGACAGCACCAGGAATCTCGCCCGCGCCGGCGCCAGGGCCCGGGCCAGGTCGTTGTCCGTGTTCGCGGCCGGGTCGAAGTAGTCGAGCGACTTGGTCATCAGCAGGTAGGAATTGGCATCGAACCGATCGACGAACTGTCGCCCCTGATAGCGCAGGTAGCTCTCGATCTGGAATTCCGAATCGAAACTGTAGGACAGGCGCCCGGCGCGCAGTTCGCGGCCGAATTTGGCGCGCAGGGCATCGTCGGACAGGTAGGTGATGTGGCCGAGCATGCGGGCCAGCATCAGACCGCGACGCGGCACGACGTCGTGGTCGTAATAACGCCCCGCGTGGAACTCGGGGTCGGAGGTGATCGCCTGGCGTGCGACCTCGTTGAACGCGATGTTCTGCGCGGTCAGGCGCGGAGCCGCCGCGATCACGACGGCGTGTCGCAGCAGGTGCGGGAAGTCGATGGCCCACTGCATCACCTGCATGCCGCCCAGGCTGGGTCCGATCACGGCCGCCCATTGATCGATGCCGAGCACCCGCATCAGGCGCTCCTGCTGCCGCGCCCAGTCGGCGCAGGTCACGATCGGGAAGTCGGGACCGTAGTGGCGACCGGTTTCCGGATTGATCGTGTTGGGGCCGGTCGAGCCCTTGCAGCTGCCGATGTTGTTGGGGCAGACGACAAAGAAGCGGCGTGTATCGATGGGCTTGCCGGGGCCGATGCAGTTTTCCCACCAACCCGGCTTGCGGTCCTCGGGCGTGTGATAACCGGCGGCGTGGTGGTCGCCGGACAGGGCGTGGCAGACGAGAACGGCGTTACTGGCGTCGGCGTTGAGCTCGCCATAGGTCTCGTAGACGAGATCATAGCTCGGCAGCGAGCGGCCGCAGTCCAGCGGCAGCGGCTCATTGAACGTGAGTTGCTTCGGCTCGACCAGGCCGACCGAATCCTCCGGCATCGTTTCGGGCATCGTCCGGGATCCGTCATCATGGGCGTCGACAAGCCCGCGAGTATACAGCAGCGTTGTGGCTGACGGGCGGCCGCTGGCAGGTGCGCGATGCTCGCGTCAGCTCGCGCGCAGCGTCTGCCACGATGCGGGCAGGCGTTCGCAGTCACGCAGGCGCAAGCGTTTGTCGCGCCCGCGCTCACCGTGTTCGAGCTGCACCTGTCCGCGACCGAGGCCGACTTCGCCGGCGAGCCACCGCACGAGCTCGGTATTGGCCTTGCCTGCGGTCGGAGGCGCCTTGAGCCGCACCAGCAGGCGGTCGTGGCGGATGCCGTCGACCCCCGTGCGTGGTGCCCGCGGGATCACCCGCAGGTGGATCAGCAGGTCGTTGCCGTCACGCTGGCAGAAAGGCGGCAACGCCACGGCTGCGCTCACGCCAGCGAGAGGAGCGGCGGGATCAGCAGCATGCGAATCACCTGCAGGCCGATCAGCACGGCGAGCGGCGACAGATCAATACCGCCGACCAGCGGGATGACGCGCCGGACCGGATTGACCACCGGCGCGGTGATGCGTTCCAGGATTTCGACGATCGGATTCGGCCCCTGCGGGGCGATCCAGCTGAGGACGGCGCGGATCAGCACGGCGAAGAAATAGATGTTGATGATCAGCGCGATCAGGTCGACCAATGCCAGCCAGGCCAGGCTGCCGATCCAGATGTGTTCGATGCCCAGGCGATACCCGCCGATGACCGTGTCCGGGATGCCCAGCAGCCGATAGAGACCGAGTTTCAGGAGCATCAGCACAAGCGCGATGACCAGCGCGGCGATATCGTAGCGTCCGACCGGCGGAATCACCTTGCGGATCGGCGTGAGCACCGGCGCCGATGCCTTGACGATGAACTGGGATACCGGGTTGTAGTAGTCGACCCGCGACGCCTGCATCATGAAGCGCAGCAGTATGATCAGTGCGTACAGCGTGATCAGGGTGCTGACGAGGAACTGCAGGGCATCGAAGCCGTAGCCGGCACCACCCATTACTGCTCTCCCAGCTCGTCGCCGAGCTCGATCGATCGCTTGCGCGCGGCATCGACGGCGGCATCGACCAGATCCTCGAGGCCGCCGTCAGCGAGGGCTGCCAGTGCGGCCGCTGTGGTGCCCCCCCGGGACGTGACATTGGCCCGCAGGGTTGCCGGATCATCGGCGGAGCCATGCGCCATGCGCGCGGCGCCGAGTGCGGTGCCGAGCACGAGCTTGCGTGCCGTGGTTGCGGGTAGTCCGCGGGCGACGGCCGCCTTCTCCATCGCCTCCATGAAGGCGAAATAGTAGGCGGGCCCGCTGCCGGAGATGGCCGTGACGATATCGAGTTCGGACTCCTCGTCCACCCAGACGACTTCGCCGGTCGCGCCCAGGATCGTCGTTGCCAGTTCGCGCTGTTCGGGCGTGACGGCGTCATTGGCGTGCAATGCGGACATGCCGCACTGGATCAGCGCCGGGGTGTTGGGCATGCAGCGCACGATCGGCCCGTCGTACTTCAGCCAGCTCGCCAGCGCCTGCTGGCGGATGCCGGCAGCCACCGACACAACCAGCGGAGCCGATGCCGCGACCGCGGTGGCGAGGGCGCCCGCAACCTCGGCCATCATCTGTGGCTTGACCGCGAGGACGACCACGTCCGCTTCCGCGACCACTTCGTGGTTCTCCGCGCTGGTGGTGACGCCGAAATCCTGTTCCAGCCGGGTGCGCTGATCCGCACCGGGGTCGGCGACGTGGATGCGGTCGGGCGGGTGGCCGTCGGCAACGAGTCCGCCGATGATGCTGCGCGCCATGTTGCCGCCGCCGATGAAGGCCAGCCTGGACCGGTTCATGCATTCACTCCCCTGGGTGTCGGGCACTGCCGGGCAAGGATAAAGAAGCAGGCGGCCGTTTGCATCCGCGGCGGCCGTGTATGCGTCCGCTTCCTTGTCGCCTATACTGGCCCACGCGTGGGACGCCCGTGCGCAGGTCCGGCCGCCTGTCTCGGCGCCCGGGCAGCGGGTCCGGGCAAGGCGCTCCGGGGATTGGGAACGCGACTTGCATGTACGGGGGCGGCCGAATGCGGTTGCACGGCATCCGGCGCTCGCGGTCTGGCCGGTCTGGTGCTGGTCCGTCGGTCGGTCACAACGCGAACGAACTTTTGTAACGGGCGGCCCTGCGCCAGCCCCAGCCCGGTTCGGAGGGTGAATGGATATATCCCAGCTGCTGGCCTTCAGCGTCAAGAATGGCGCGTCGGATCTTCATCTGTCGGCGGGGCTGCCGCCGATGATCCGTGTCGATGGTGACGTGCGGCGGATCAACGTACCGGCCATGGAGCACAAGGAAGTGCACGCCATGGTGTACGACATCATGAACGACAACCAGCGCAAGTCGTACGAGGAGTTCCTCGAAACCGACTTCTCGTTCGAGATCCCCAAGCTGGCCCGTTTCCGCGTCAACGCCTTCAATCAGAAGCGCGGTGCGGCGGCGGTCTTCCGCACCATTCCGTCGGAGATCCTCACGCTGGAACAGCTCGGGGCGCCGCGGATCTTCGAGAAAATCTCCGATTATCCGCGCGGTATCGTGCTGGTCACCGGACCCACCGGTTCGGGCAAGTCGACCACGCTGGCGGCGATGGTCGATTACAAGAACGAAGCCGAGCACGGTCACATCCTGACCATCGAGGACCCGATCGAGTTCGTCCACGACTCGAAGAAGTGCCTGATCAACCAGCGCGAGGTGCACCGCGACACGCTGGGCTTCTCCGAAGCCCTGCGCTCGGCGCTGCGTGAGGACCCGGACACGATTCTGGTCGGCGAGCTGCGCGATCTCGAGACCATCCGACTGGCCTTGACCGCGGCCGAAACCGGGCATCTGGTTTTCGGCACGCTCCATACCAGCTCGGCCGCCAAGACCATCGACCGCATCATCGATGTGTTCCCGGCAGCGGAGAAATCGATGGTCCGGGCGATGCTGTCGGAGTCTCTGCGGGCGGTGATCTCGCAGACGCTGATGAAGAAGGTCGGTGGTGGCCGGATTGCCGCGCACGAGATCATGCTCGGCACGCCGGCGATCCGGAACCTGATTCGCGAGGACAAGGTCGCGCAGATGTACTCCGCGATCCAGACCGGCCAATCATCCGGCATGCAGACGCTGGACCAGAATCTGAAAGAGCTCCTGCGCCAGGGGTTGATTACCCAGGAAGAAGCCAAGCGCAAGGCCGTGGCCCCGGATCAGCTGTGATCGATTCAGCTGTGATCGAT
>CAZJGZ010000040.1:5181-18144 GCA_964545695.1 uncultured Ectothiorhodospiraceae bacterium
TCAGCTGTGATCGATTCAGCTGTGATCGATCGGGCCTGCGCTGTCGTACGGGAATCGTGCATGGTCGATACGACCTTTTTCAATGTCTTGAAGTTGTGAAGTCCCGGGAGAGATGATGGATCGCGAAAAGGCCATCAAGTACATGCATGACCTGCTGCGCATGCTCAAGGGGCGCGAGGGTTCGGATCTCTATATCGCCGCCGGCGCCCCGCCCTCCATCAAGGTCCACGGCAAACTGGGTCAGGTCTCCAGTCAGAAGCTGTCGCCCGCACACACGCAGATGCTGGTGCGGTCGATCATGAATGACCGGCAGGCGGCCGAATTCGAAGCTCACAACGAGTGCAACTTCGCCATCAGCCTGCCGGGCGTCTCCCGGTTCCGTATCAATGCCTATACCCAGCGCGGCAGCACCGCCATGGTGGTGCGGACGATCACCGACGAGATCCCGAGCTTCGAAGAACTGAACCTGCCGGAGATCATGTCGAACATCGCCATGACCAAGCGGGGTCTGGTGATTTTCGTCGGCGGTACGGGGTCGGGCAAGTCGACCTCGCTGGCGGCGATGGTGGATTACCGCAACCAGCACTCGACGGGGCATATCATCACGGTCGAGGATCCGATCGAGTTCGTGCATCACCACAAGGGGTGCATTGTCAGTCAGCGCGAGATCGGCACGGATACCGAAGGCTGGGAGATCGCGCTCAAGAACAGTCTGCGTCAGGCACCCGATGTCATCCTGATTGGCGAGATTCGTGATCGCGAAACCATGGAACACGCCATTGCCTTCGCCGAGACCGGCCATCTCTGCCTTGCGACCCTGCATGCCAACAGCACGAACCAGGCAATGGACCGAGTCATCAACTTCTTCCCGGAAGAACGTCGGCAACAGTTGCTCATGGACCTGTCCCTGAACATGAAGGGGTTCATCTCGCAGCGACTGCTGCGAACACCCGACGGTGACGGCCGACGTGCGGCGGTTGAGGTCATGATCAATACGCCGCTGATGGCGGATCTGATTCTCAAGGGCGACATTCACGAGATGAAGAGCCTGATGAAGAAGTCCCGCGAGCAGGGTATGCAGACCTTCGACGATTCGCTGTTCGACCTGATCGAGGAGGGGGCCATTACGCCGGAGGAAGGTCTGCGCAACGCCGACTCCGTCAACGACCTGCGACTGAAATTGAAGCTCGAGAGCAGCGACGCGAAGAATCGCGAGCTGTCCGACGGCGAGGAATTCGAGGTCGAAGAGTCGGAGGATACGAACACACGCAGTCTGCTGCGACGGTGACCTCATGCGCGCCCTGAACTCCTATCTGCAGCACATGGCCGACAAGGGGGCGTCGGACATGTATTTCACGACCGGTGCGCCGCCGGCGATCAAGATCGAGGGCGAGACCTATCCGGTCAGCCGCCACAGCCTCGAACCGGGCATGACCCACAAGATCGCGTATGGCCTGATGAGCGAGGCGCAACAGCAGGAATTCGAACAGGAGCTCGAGATGAATCTCGGGTTCACGGTTGCGGATATCGGCCGCTTTCGCGTGAATGTGTATCGCCAGCGCGGCGAGGTCTCGCTCGTCATCCGCTACATCAAGTCGGAAATCCCCGAGATCGGTTCGCTCAATCTGCCGACGACACTGGCCGACATGATGGAGGAAAAGAAGGGCCTGATCCTCGTCGTCGGCGCGACCGGGTCGGGCAAGTCGACGACGCTGGCGTCGATGATCGATCACCGCAACCGGACGCGTACCGGTCACATCCTCACCATCGAGGATCCGATCGAATATGTGTTCACGCATCGCAAGTCCATCGTCGGTCAGCGTGAGGTCGGCCTCGACACCCTGTCCTATAACAACGCCCTGCGCGAGGCCATGCGCGAAGCGCCCGACGTCATCATGATCGGCGAGGTACGGGACCGGCCGACCATGGAAGCCGCGATCTCCTATGCCGACACCGGGCACCTGTGCCTGAGCACCCTGCATGCCGTGAATGCCTATCAGGCGATGGACCGCGTGATCAACATGTTCCCGCCGGAGGCGAAGAACCAGATCCTCATGGATCTGTCGCTGAACCTGAAGGCCGTGGTTTCGCAGCGCCTGGTCCCCGACAAGACGGGGGCTCGTGTACCCGCCGTCGAGATCATGATCAACACCACCTATATCGGTGACCTCATTCGCCGCGGCGACATTCACGAGGTCCGCGACGCCATGGCCAAGGGGTCACAGTCCGGCATGCAGACGTTCGACCAGTCCCTGTTCAATCTTTTCAAGGCCAACAAGATCGAACTCGAGACCGCGCTCGACTACGCCGATTCGCGCAGCGATCTGGAATGGCGCATCAATTTCGGCGGCGGCGTGCAGGCGCTGTCGCGCACCACCTCGACGGAAGACCTCGAGTTTCCGTCGCAACTCGACGAGCTGCCGGAGTCCCGCGACTAGTGGGCCATGCGGGAATTTCGGTCATTCTCTGCGGTGCTGTGCGCTTTCGCCGCAAGGCGCGAGGAGCGCGTGTAGCGACACTACACAAGTGACGAGCAACGCCGCGGCGGGAGCGCACAGCACCGCCATGTCCGCTCAGAGAATCACCGAAATTCCCGCATGGCCCACTAGTCACTGGCTCCGGGGTGTCGCGGATCAGCGACCCGCCCGGCCTTGCGGCGCTGTGCCGGTAATCCTCGACATGACCGCCATGCGCACGGCGATGCCGTTGGTCACCTGTTCGAGGATCACCGACTGCGGGCCATCGGCCACCTCCGACGCGATCTCGACTTCCCGATTGATCGGCCCCGGGTGCATCACGAGGGCGTTGGGTGCCGCCCGGGCCAGGCGCTCACGGGTCAACCCCCAGTCGCGGAAATAGTCCGCCTGGCTCGGCACCCGACCTTCCTCCATGCGCTCGCGCTGCAGGCGCAGCATGATCACGATGTCGGCGTCGGCCAGGCCGGTGTCCATGTCGTGGAAGGTCTGGACGTCGCCCGCCTCGGCCTTTTCCGGCAGCAGTGCCGGCGGGCCGATGATGCGAATGTCGCGGGTGCCAAGGGCGCGCAGGGCGTGGATTTCCGAACGCGCCACGCGCGAGTGCAGCACGTCGCCAACGATCGCCACCCGCAGGTCGGCGAAATCCGGTCGGTGTCGACGGATCGTGAACACGTCGAGAAGCGCCTGTGTGGGATGGGCGTGCGCGCCGTCGCCGGCATTGATGACGCGGGCGCCGGCGTCGATGTGGCGGGCAACGAATTCGGCGGCTCCCGATTCGGGATGGCGCATCACGAACAGGTCGCACTGCATCGCGCGCAGATTGGCAATGGTGTCGAGCAGCGATTCGCCCTTGGTCGTGGCCGAATGCGCGACATCGATGTTGAGGACATCCGCCGACAGACGCTTGGCGGCGAGTTCGAACGTGGTGCGGGTGCGCGTGCTCGGTTCGAAGAACAGGTTGACCACGGTATATCCGCGCAGCAGCGGTACCTTCTTGATGGTCTTGTCGTTGACGTCGGCGAAGGACTCGGCGAGGTCGAGCAGGTCATGGATGAGCGCCCCGCTCATCCCCTCCGTGGTCAGGCAGTGGCGGAGCCGGCCGTCGTGGTCGAATTGCGCCGAGGGCTCAGGCATCGCTCGCGTCTCCGTGTCCGGCCGGGCGCACGCGCAAGCCCAGGTCATCCTGATTCAGGCGGATCTGCTGGTCACGCGCGAGATCCATGCGCTGGCCGACGAAGTCGGCACGGATCGGCAGTTCGTGTCCGCTGCGTTCCACGAGTACCGCCAGCCGCACGCGTGCCGGGCGGCCGTAATCGAATAGTTCATTGAGGGCGGCACGCACGGTGCGGCCGCTGTAGAGCACGTCATCGACCAGCAGCAGGTCGCGGTCGTCCAGCTGTACCGGCAGGTCCGAACGGCCGACGCGCGGGTTCAGACCGATGCGGGTGAAATCATCGCGATAGAACGAGATGTCCAGGGTATGCAGCGGTCCATCGATGCCCAGGCGGTCATGCAGGGCGCGCGCCACGCGCACCCCGCCCGTGTGGATCCCGACCACCAGCAGATCGGGCAGTCGCTCTCCGGTGTCCTCGCGAATGGCCTGGGCCATGCGGTCGAGCCAGTCATCAACGGTTGTGCTGTGAATCATCGTGTTCCGGCCGGTTGCCAAGCCACTGTTCGAGAATCAAGCGGGCTGCCAGTCTATCGACATCACCCTTGCGCGTCCGCCGGCCGTTGCCGGCATTGCGTGCCGCCGCGATTTCCGCACTCGCGGCACGCGAACTGAGACGCTCGTCGGCGGCATGCACCGGCAGCCCGTAGCGCGCCTCGAGCTGGCGGCCAAAGCGGCGTGCCGCCTGGGTCAGCGGCTGTTCCGTGCCGTCGAGATGTACCGGGACCCCGATGACGAGGGCATCCGGCTGCCATTCGGCGACCAGGCGGTCGATGTGGGCCCAGTCGGGGGTGCCGGCGCGTGCCTCGACGGTGGCGATCGGGCTGGCGCTGGCGGTAATGGCCTGCCCGGCGGCCACGCCGATACGGGCGCGGCCGAAGTCGAATCCGAGCGCAGTCAGGGCCTGGCTCATGCGTGGCCGGCGTCCGACGACAGCAGGTCGAGATCAATGCCCATGCGTGCCGCTGCGGCCGTGAGTCGCTCCTCGGCCGGTAGATCGAACAGGATGTCGCTGCTGGCGGGGCAGGTCAGCCAGGCGTTCTGCGCCATCTCCGCCTCGAGCTGGCCTGCACCCCAGCCGGAATAGCCGAGTGTCACGAGGTAGCGCTCCGGCCCCTCGCCACGGCCCATGGCATCGAGGATGTCGCGCGATGTGGTGACCCCGAGGTCATCGCTGACGTGAAGCATGCCCTCCCATGCCCCGGGTGGCTGATGGATGACAAAGCCACGTTCGGGCTCCACCGGACCGCCGTAATGGACCGGTTGCTGGGCATCGCCATCGAGCACCGTGTCGATTTCGAGGTGTTGCAGTATTTCGCCCACGGTCACGGCGAGCGGGCGGTTGATGATCAGGCCCATCGCTCCATGCTCGGAGTGGTCGCAGACCAGCGTCAATGTGCGCTGGAAGTTCGGGTCTTCCAGGCTCGGCATCGACAGCAGGAAGTAGTTGCGCAGATCCATGAGCATGACCTCCGTCGGTGTCAGTGCGTTGCCAGCTCGTTGCTGGAGAATTCCCAGGTCCGCGTGATGTACAGGATATCCGTTTCCGCACGCAGTTCTTCGGAAAAGCCTTCGAACGGCGCGCTCTGCTGCACGATGCGTTGCGCCGCCTCGTCCAGGACGCTGGAACCGGACGAGGCGCGGACGTTGACCTCGTGCACCGAGCCGTCCGCGCGAATCGCCACGGTCATGACCAGGGAGCCCGACAGGCCCTGATCACGCGCGGCCGCGGGGTAGTTGAGATTGCCCACCTCTTCCACTGTTTCCACCCAGCGGTGCATATACACGGCGGCCACGGACTCCCGGGTGCGCGCGCTGACGAATTCCTTGCGCGGGCGTTCCGCATAGTTGCGCAATGCCTGGTCGATTTCGGCCGCGAGCGCTGCCACGTCGGCGTCGATTTCCACACGCTCCGGCCGTTCCCGCGGCGCCTCCTCGGGCTGCTCCCGCGGTTGCGACTCGACCGGCATGCGCTGTTCGGCCGCGTCGGTCGTGAGAACCGGTTCCGGGGTGACGGGTTGCGCGTCGGGTGCTCCCGCCTCGAGCGGGACCGGTGAGATCCCCGCCGTGGCCTCCGGTTCCGGTGATGATACCGGTGCGCGGGGCCGTTCCGGTTCATCGAGCTGGCCGCCGCCCTCGCTCGCCGCCGCCGACAGATAGTCTGCCTCGTCGGGTGTCTCCGTCGTTTCGCTCTCGACCAGGATCACGTCAAGCGCCCGTGGCGGGTCGGGCGCCGGATCGAAGCCGGCGAAGCCCACGCCGAGAATGATCAGCCCGTGCACTGCAGCCGCGAGGAATATCGTCAGCCCGAGGCGGTCGGCAGCATTGACGGCGTGTGCGGCTGTGTTCATGGGCTCCGCTGTGCATGATGTTCGTGCGCCCCCATTGTAACTGCCCGCGGGCAGCAGGGAGCGGCTGCACCGGGGGCGCGCCGAGGCCTACTCCGGATGGTGTCCCGGTCGGCTCGGGGTTCAGACAGTCGGCGCGGCAACGCGTTCAGCGACGGCATCGAGCAGTGGCTCGGCCGCGTCGGCACCGGTATCGCGGGTGATTTCGCGAATGCAGGTCGGACTGGTGACATTGATCTCGGTCAATGCCTCGCCGATCACGTCGAGGCCGACAAAGGTCAGGCCCATGCGCGCGAGTGTGGGCCCCACTTGTTCGCAGATCCATCGATCCTGAGCCGACAGTGGCTGCGCGCGACTACCGCCGCCCGCCGCCAGATTGGCGCGGTGATCACCGGCCTGCGCCAGCCGCGCCAGCGCGTACTCGAAGGGTTCACCGTTGATGAGCAGGATCCGCTTGTCCCCCTCGCGGATGGCCGGCAGGTAGGTCTGAGCCATGATCGGGGTGCGGTACTGGTCCGTCAGGAGCTCGAGCGCGGTGCCGATGTTCGGATCTTCCGCGCCCAGGCGGAACACGCCGCTTCCGCCCATGCCGTCGAGCGGTTTGACGACCGTATCCCGGTGTTCGGCGATGAACGCGCGCAGGCGCTGCGCGTTCGCGCTCACCAGGGTAGGCGGGCAGCACTGCGGGAACCAGCGGGTGAAGAGCTTTTCATTGGCGTCGCGCAGGGCACGCGGGTGGTTGATGACGGGCGTGCCCGCCGCCTCCACGTGTTCCAGCAGATAGGTGCTGTAGACATAGTCCATGTCGAACGGCGGATCCTTGCGCATGAGGATGGCGTCGAGCTCGTGCAGGTAGCCATCCAGCGTTGCCGTGACTTCGTACCAGTCGGCCAGGCTGTCACGCACGGTGACCTGGTGCAGGGGGGCGCTGACCCCGTCGGCCCCCAGTGCCAATTCGTGCGCGTGGATTTCGAACAGCTCCCAGCCGCGGCGCTGGGCGGCGAGCATGATGGCCAGCGTGGTGTCCTTCGCCGGCTTGATCCCGGCGAGCGGATCCATGACGACGCCAATCCTGAGACTCATAGCGCGCACTCCTGTCGGCGATGGAGGTATGGTTCTTGCTGTAATTTAGCGCCTGCACCTTGTACGCTTGGCCTCGCAAGGCGGCGTTGCAAGTGTCGTGATGATTCGGCGCATGGTACGTGAAAGCGGCCGGCGCCGGCAGGGCTGCCGGAGGCCGCGGCAAGGACGCGGCCGCGGATGGCAACAAGACTTGGCAGCCAATCTGCACAGTAATGGCTAAGTCTTTGATCATATAATGTTTCAGGAGCGCTGGTCGATTGCTACTGTCGACCGCGTACGCTATCTTTCCGATTCATGAGGCTGACGCAGCCCATGGCGGGCATCGATTCCTGGGGGTGAACAGTCGATGGGCGACGAATCTGGCGACGGACTGAACGGACTGAAGGTCATGGTCGTGGACGACAGCAAGACCATTCGGCGTTCCGCCGAGAGTCTGCTGAGCAAGGCCGGCTGCAATGTCGTGACCGCCGGTGACGGATTCGAGTCGCTGGCCAAGATCGCCGAGCACGAGCCGGACATCATCTTCATCGACATCATGATGCCTCGCCTGGATGGCTATCAGGCCTGCGCGCTGATCAAGAACAACAGCAAGTTTCGCAACACACCGGTAATCATGCTCACCAGCAAGGACAGCATTTTCGACCGGGCCCGCGGGCGTCTTGTTGGATCCGAGCAGTACCTGACCAAACCGTTCTCCCGCGAGGACCTTCTCGGGGCGATCAAGGAACATGTGGCGAGCGTCGAGTGAACGCCCCCGGAATGGCCGCAGCCGGGGCTGCTGAATCGTTGCAACTACGTGGAGTGGAACAATGGCAACCGTGCTGATCGTGGATGACTCGCCAACCGAATTGCATGCCTACCAGAAGATGCTGGAAAAGCACGGGTTTGATGTCGAGTCGGCGTCCGACGGCGAATCGAGTGTGCGCAAGGCGGAGGAGATCAAGCCCGACCTGATCCTCATGGATGTGGTCATGCCGGGCATGAACGGCTTCCAGGCTACCCGCCAACTCAACAAGAACCCGGAGACCGCCGATATTCCGGTGATCATCATCACCACCAAGGACCAGGAGACCGACAAGGTCTGGGGGCTGCGCCAGGGCGCGCGCGACTACATTGTCAAGCCGGTGAAGGAGAACGACCTGGTCAGCCGGGTCAAGGCAGCACTTGGCGACTGAAGCAACAGCCGGGAGGTCTGCAGCGGAGGCGAGCGATGCGCTGGCGCTTCTGCTCGACTATGAGCGCCGGCTGGCTGTCTCCGGGGCGACGCTGCCCGGGCGCGAGGAAGTGCGCGAGCGCTGGGCTGGAGTCGGGTTCCGCCTCGGTGACGAGTTCTTGCTCGCGCCAATGGAGGAAATCCAGGAAATCATCGACCCGCCCGCCTGCACCCGAGTCCCGGGTACCGCGCCGTGGTTCCTCGGTGTTGCCAACGTTCGCGGCAACCTGCTGCCGGTGATGGATCTTCATGGCCTGATGATCGGAGGACGGGCGTCGGCGCCGCGGAATGCGCGGGTGCTCGTGTACAGCGGTGAGGGCGTGTCGGCGGCCTTCCGGGTCGATGACGTGCTGGGCCTGAAACGGTTCTACACCGACGAGATGACGGATGCTGCGAGCGGCATCGAGTCATTGTCAGCCTATATGACCGGCGGATTTCGTCAGGGCGGCGATGCGTGGTCAATCTTCAGTTTCTCGCGGTTTGTCGCGAGCCGGGATTTTCTCGATATAACACGGTGACCAGGGCGACAGGGATCACCGACACGAGGTGGGGGTGCAAGGTATGAAGATACTGGAGAATATCGGGCCCGCGTTGCGCGCCAACGCCAGCAATCCGGTGGTGGCGCTGTCGATCCTGCTGGTGGTGTTCCTCGGCGGGATGATCGCGTCCTTTCTCTATGCCCAGAACCTGGGTGAGAACCAGACACGCTATAACGAAATCATTACCGAGCAGACCCGCCTTGCCAGCGAAATCTCGACGTCGGCGATTGCTGCCGCCGAGGGCGAAGACGAAGCCTACGAGCGCCTTGATGCCCTGGTCGAGGAGTTCGAAACGAATCTTGCCATTCTCCGCGATGGTGACCCCGCCACCGGATTGCCCCCGCTGCCGGCGGAGTTCGACTCGAGCCTCGAGGCGGTCGAGTCCGCGTGGCAGGTCGAACAGGTCAACCTCGATACCATTGTTGCCGGGCGCGATTCGATTGACGCGATTACCGGCTATATCGATGAGGTGGAAAGCATTGCCGACAATCTTCTCGTGCGCAGTAGCGAAGTCGGCAATGCCCTGATCGAGATTGGTGCCGACCGCGAACTGGTAGCGACCGCCACTCGTCAGCTCTGGCTGCTGGAGCGCGCCCTGGGTGGTCTGCGTGAAGTGCGGCTGAGTGGCGGCGATGCCGAAGCGGGCGCCGAACGTTTCGCCGAGGACGCAGCGCTGTTCGGTCGAGTGCTGGACGGCATGCTGGAAGGCGAAGTCCGCCTCGGCATCGAACCCATTCAGGATCCCGAAGTTCGCGAGCTGCTGCGTGACCTCGCCGTCAACTATTCCGCCGTGCGTCGCAACATCGACGGCATCGTGAGCCTCGCGCCCGAACTCGAACTCGCGCGTGAATCGGCGATCGAGCTTGAAGGGACCATGGCCGGTTCGATCAACCGTCTCGACCAGTCAGTGACACTGGGGCGCACGGCCGATCTCGTCCTGACTATCGCCATCGGCTTTGGTGTGGCAGTGATGGTGACGCTGATCGCACTGGCCGCATTGCTGATTCTCGGCGCACGCCGGCGTCTCGAGGAGCAGGCCGATCAGAACCGGCGGAACCAGCGCGCCATTCTGCGCCTCCTCGACGAGTTGTCGACCCTCGCCGACGGTGACCTGAGTACACACGCGACGGTGACGGAAGACATCACCGGGGCGATCGCCGACTCGGTGAACTCGGCCATCGACGCCTTGCGCAGCCTGGTGACCACCATCAACTCGACCGCCGAGGACGTCGCCCGGGCCGCCGACAAGACGCAGACCACGGCGATCCGGCTGGCCGAGGCGAGTAACCATCAGGCCCGTGAAATCGCCGCGGCCAACGAGGCGATCACGGAAATGGCCCAGTCCATGGAGCGCGTGTCCGAGAACGCACGCGGTTCCGCCGAGGTGGCGATGAAGTCGGTGTCCATCGCCGCCAGCGGTGCCGAGACCGTGCGCCGCTCGATTTCCGGCATGGATTCCATTCGCGAGCAGATCCAGGAAACCTCGAAGCGGATCAAGCGCCTGGGCGAGTCCTCGCAGGAGATCGGGGACATCATCGGCGTGATTAACGACATCGCCGAACAGACGAATATCCTCGCGTTGAACGCTGCCATCCAGGCGTCGACCGCTGGCGAGGCCGGGCGCGGCTTCGCGGTGGTTGCCGACGAGGTGCAGCGACTGGCCGAGCGGGCGTCGGACGCCACCAAACGTGTGGAGGCGCTGATCAAGACGATTCAGAACGACACCAACGAGGCCGTGGCCTCCATGGAGCAGTCGACCGCCGGCGTGGTCAGCGGGGCCAAACTGGCCGAGGATGCGGGTGGTGCTCTGGGCGAGATCGAATCGGTGTCGAAACAGATCGCCGAGTTGATTCAGCAGATTTCGCGTGAGGCCGACCAGCAGGCGCAGTCGGCAACCGACATCTCCGAGACCATGAATGTCATTCAGGGGATTACCATCCAGACGTCGGATGGCACGAGCGAGACGGCGACGTCGATTGGCGAGCTGACACAGCTGGCGCAGGAGCTGCGTGAGTCCGTGACCGGCTTCCGCCTGCCGGAACACCTGGATACGACGAAACATGGTGAGACGGTGATGATGCAGCGGGACGATCATTGAGCAGACTTGCCGCCGGTGAGTGGGCTGCCCGCGCTGCGCTGACAAGCATGGTTGCCGGGCGATCGACGCATTCGCGTCAGCGGCGGATCCGGCGCGGACGGCCCGCTGGCGACCGCTCGGCGGGTTCGGCCGAAAGCGGGAAGACGGTGCCGACTGGTGCGAGCACGACGCCGACATCGACCGGCCAGCCGTACGGCTGGGACGGGTTGCGATGCCACGGACGATCTCGGGTACGACGGCCTGCTAGAAGGATGCGTTGCTGATGGCGAGTCAACACACCGTTGAGATCAATTCCGTCGCGACAGCGCTGCGCGAGCTGGCGCCGCTGGTCACGCAGGTGCAGCGGTCGCTGGAAGCAGTCGTTGACGGTGGCGAAGGCGGCGGTGAGCGCGAGCTTGGCGATGTTGGTGCGCGCCTCGGCGAGATTCGCGGCACGCTGGAACTGCTCGATCTGCACGGCGCGGCCCTCCTGAGCATGGAGATGCGCGCGCTGGCCAGCGCGCTCGGCGACGGTGGCGTTACCGACCGCGACGGCGCGCTCGAGAACATGCTCAAGGCCGTACTGCGCCTGGCTGACTATCTTGATCGGATCCGCGCCGGTCAGCATGACGCCCCCGCCGTGCTGCTGCCACTGATCAATGAGTTACGCGCCGCGCGCAGCGCGGAGCCGCTGTCACAGCGTGACGTGTTCTTTCCCGATCTCAGCCGTACGCCCCTCGCAACCTCGAAGTCCACCGACGACCGCGACCGTGCCGATACCGCCAGTGGCGGGGCTGCGTCACCGCCGCCCGCACAGCATGCCGACGCCGGCGATGTGGCATCCACGGCGCTGAACCTCCGGCCGCGCTTTCGCCGCGCACTGCTGGGTTGGTATCGCGGAGCCGATACCGAAACCCATCTTGCGCGACTCGGCCAGGTGCTCAACGAGTTGGGTGCAGCCAGCGTCACGCCCTCCGGGCAGCGGCTGTGGGGGATTTGCGGGGCGCTGACCGAGGCGCTCGCGGACCAGGGCCTCGACGCCGATAACGATGTGAAGCGTTTGATGGCGCGCGTCGAACGCTTGCTGAGCCGCGTCTCGCGCGAGGGCGAGGAGGCGCTGGAGCAGCAGCTGCCGATCGAACTCCTGCGCGGGCTGCTGTATCACGTGGCGCGTTCCGGATCGGCGGGTGAACGCGTGCAGGCCGTGCGCGAAGCCTATGACCTGACGGATGCGCTTGCGGCCGAGCATGATGCATCCGGCTTCGCCGGGCCGGATCGCAATCTGCTCGGCGTGGTGGCCGATGGCATTCGCGAGGACATCGCAGCGGTCAAGGATGCGGTCGAGATTCATGTGCACAGCGAGGAGCGGCCCGAGGACGCGCTCGAGGGCATTCCCCAGCAGATCATGCGCATCGCCGACACCTTCAGCATGCTCGGCCAGCAATCGGCGCACGACATGCTGCGCAAGGAAGTGGACACGGTCACCGCCATCGACCAGATTGATCCCGCGGAGGCCGACGCCCGCCTGCAGGCCCTGGCCGATACGCTGCTGCGGCTGGAGAGCGATCTTGACCGGCTGCTTGCGGGCGAGTCCGGTGACGATGCCGACGCTGGCGAACTGCCCATGGCGGGACTGCGTTCACTGCCGGCGAGCGAGTTCCGGGCGCTGCTGAGCGCGGTCGTGGCCGCGGCCCTGGAGAATCTCGCTCGCGTGCGTGAAGCGCTGGCGGCCTACTGCGCCACGCCCGAGTCGGGTGGTGAAGCCTTGCGCGAAGCCCCCGAGTTGATCGATGAAGTGCGTGGCGCCGTGGCGATGCTGCCGTTGTCGGCGGCCGAGCGGGTGCTCGATGACCTGCGCCGATATATCCAGACCGACCTGATCGATTCCGACGCAGCGCCCGACGCGGACAAGCAGATCCTTATCGCCGACGTTGTCGCCGGCCTCGAGTATTACCTGGAGGCCGTTGATTACGACCGTGCCGGCATGGTTCATCTGCTGCAGGCGGCCGAACGCGCCATTGATGCACTGATCTCGGGGCATGCACCGACGGCGCA
>CAZJGZ010000041.1:0-1967 GCA_964545695.1 uncultured Ectothiorhodospiraceae bacterium
CAAGGATAGAGCAAAAGCGTCTGCGCGCTTGCCCACTGGCGACCGGCGCATTGGCCGCTACGCCGGATCGCCGGACGTTGCAATGCCCGGCACGCGGCACTACCGTGACCGCGTCGCGGCCGCCGGCCGCCCGAACAGGAGACTCCAATGCAGGGTGGTAGCCATGCCCACGCGCCCGATACGCGCAATGACGCGATCCGGATCTATGTCGATGGTGCCATCGTGCCACGTGCCGAGGCCGTGGTGTCGGTATTCGATTCCGGCTTTCTGCTCGGCGACGGCATCTGGGAGGGAATCCGGCTGCACAACGACCGGCTCGTATTCATCGAGCGGCACCTGGCGCGTCTCTACGAGGCGGCCAAGGCGATCGATCTCGATATCGGTATGAGCCCGGATGAACTGCATCAGGCCATCCTCGATACCTGCGCCGCCAATGACATGCATTCTGGCGTGCATATCCGGCTGGTGATCTCGCGCGGCGAGAAGGTCACGCCCTACCAGAGCCCGGCGGCGAATCGCGGCGGTCCGACGATCGTCATCATCCCCGAGTGGAAGGAGCCGGATCCGGCCGTGCTCGAGCGCGGGTTGCGCCTGTTCACGGTCCACGTCCACCGCGGGGCGCCCGATGTGCAGGATCCGATGTGGAACTCCTTGTCCAAGCTCAATTGCATCACCGCCTGCATCCAGGCCAACAAGGCGGGTGCGGACGAGGCCCTGATGCTCGATCCCCACGGCTTTGTCGCCACCTGCAATTCGACACACTTCTTCATCGTGCGGGGCGACGAGGTGTGGACCTCGACCGGCCGCTACTGCCTCAAGGGCATCACGCGCGGCAAGGTGCTCGAACTGGCGGCCGCGGCGGGCTACACCGTGCGGGAGAAGGATTTCTCACTGACCGAGGTCTACGGTGCCGACGAGGCCTTCATCACCGGCACGTTCGCGGGCCTGATTCCGGTCGACGAGGTTGATGGACGCCGGATCGGTGCGGGGGGGCGCGGCCCCATCACGGCGGCCCTGCAGCAGGCCTACCGCGATCATATCGCCCATCACTACGGCAAGGCGGGAGCCTGACATGGACGAAGCTGTGCGGATCGCCATGTGGTCGGGGCCGCGGAACATCTCCACGGCCATGATGCGCTCGTTCGGCAATCGCCCCGACTGTGCCGTCACCGACGAGCCGCTGTACGCCTGCTATCTGGCCGGCAGCGGCTCGCCGCACCCGATGCGCGAAGAGGTGCTGGCGTCGCAGTCGCAGGACTGGCGCGAAGTGACCGCCTGGCTCACGGGGCCGGTGCCGGGGCAGCAGCCGGTCTGGTACCAGAAGCACATGACCCATCACCTGCTGGATGACATGGGCCGCGACTGGCTCGATGCGGTGACCAACTGTTTCCTCATCCGCGACCCCCGCGGGGTCGTGGCCTCGTATGCACGCAAGCGCGATGAGACCGTGACGCCCGAGGATGTCGGCATGCTCCAGCAGGCGCGGATCTTCGACGAAGTCGTGGCACGCAACGGCGGCCGGGTGCCGCCCGTCATCGATGCGGCCGATGTCCTGGCCGATCCCGCGACGACGCTCACGCGCCTGTGCACCGCGGTCGGTATCGACTTCGACCCGGCGATGCTGGCCTGGCCACCCGGACGCCGCGAGACCGATGGCGTGTGGGCCGCACACTGGTACGAGGCCGTTGAGCAGAGCACGGGCTTCGCCGCACCGACGCCCAGCCCGGGGCCGCTGGCGCCGGAGCTGGAGGCCGTCGCCGAAGCGAGCCGTCCGGCGTACGAGCGGTTGCGCGAGCATGCGTTGCGGTAGGGTCGGGTTTGCGGTCGTCCTGGTGCTGGCCGCTGCACTGGGCGCGCCAGGCGGCGCGAGCATCGCCGGGGACAGCAAGGCCGGAGACAGCAAGGACGGAGGCAGCAAGGACGGAGGCAGCAAGGACGGAGGCAGCAAGGACGGAGGCAGCAAGGAC
>CAZJGZ010000041.1:2067-18141 GCA_964545695.1 uncultured Ectothiorhodospiraceae bacterium
CGGAGGCAGCAAGGACGGAGGCAGCAAGGACGGAGGCAGCAAGGACGGAGGCAGCGGGGACGCCGAGGGTGCCGGGGATGAAGACGCCGCCTGGCGCGCGCTGCAGCAGCCGGGCCATGCGGCGCTTATGCGCCATGCGCATGCGCCGGGCGTCGCGGATGATCCCGACATGGAGATCGATGACTGCGCGACCCAGCGGGCCCTGGATGCGCAGGGGCGCGAGCAGGCAAGGGCGATCGGCGCGCGGCTGCGGGCGCACGGGGTCGACGACCGGCTCGTATACACCAGCCGCATGTGCCGGGCCATCGATACCGCAAAATTGCTCGCAGTCGGGACCGTGGTCGGACTGCCCGTCCTGGATTCCTATTTCGGCGATGATGAGCAGCGTGAAACGATCGTGGCCGGCCTGCGAACCTTTCTCCGGACGGACCCGCTGACGCCACCACCGATCCTCGTCACCCATACACCGAACATCAACGAAATGAGCGGCGTGCAGCCGGAGCAGGGCGGGATGGTGATCGTGCGCGTCACCGCCAGCGGCGCCCTCGAGACCGTGGGGCGCATTGCGCCGCCGCCCGAGCCGGACGAGGAGTGAGCTCGGGGACTCGTTTTACAGGAATGATCGACTGGAGGTGATCGATGATGAACCGAGCCATGATTCTGGCGGTCCCGCTGGTCCTCAGTTCGGCGCTGGGCGCCGAACCCATCCTCGAGGATCATGAACGCAATATCCATATCCCGCCCGAGGACGAGCTGCAGCGCTCGCTGAAGGTGGGCGCCGTCTACAACGACGAGGAATTTCAGCTGCGCTACGAGTTCGCCGTCGACGAGCCCAGCTGGTATCACCAGTACTGGCGCTACGAAGACGGCGAATGGGTCCGCTACGGCAGCGGCTCGCCCGGCCCCGACGCGCACCATCTGTATGAGGACCGCATCTCGATGATGCTGGATGACGGTGGCGTCGATGGCTTCGACCGCTATGGCGGCTGGATGCTGATCCACGAGGGCATGCGCACGCTGACCTCGGCCGTCGACGCGGACGAGGTGCGCGCACATGAGAAGCTCGGCCGCGAAATGGGGCGTTCCGATGTGCGCAAGTACCTGCCGGCGACACGCGATGCCGAGCCCGATGAGATGTCGTGGGACAAGCTGCTGCCCGACGAGGACCTGCACGATCTGCGCGCGTCGGGTTACTTCCTCGATCTGTGGCAATGGCGTGCGCACCGTAGCCATCCTGTCGGTCATGCCGACAACACGCTGGTCGCGCATTACCGTCTGTCATCGGAAGGGCGGAGCATGTACACCGACAACTGGGACGAAGACGGTGAGCATCCCGCCTACATGTTCGATCCGGACCAGGTGGGCAAGGTTGCCCTCGACTGGGAGCGGCTGATTGCCCGGGAATACGATCAGGACGATCCCTACTATATCTCGGAGGACAACGCCGTACCGTTCGACCCCGATCACGACTGGCAGGAGGGCGATGTCATTCCGCAGCGCTTCCTCCGCGCGCCGGACGGCAGCCGTGGTGCGATCCGGGCCGAAGGCGGCTACGAGGACGGTGCGTGGCGCATCCGCCTGACGCGCACGCTGGAGGCACCGAACCAGGCGGACAGCAAGGCCCTCGCCGCCGGCGAGACCTACAACGTTGCGTTCGCCGTGCACAGTGGCGGCGTCGGTGCTCGCTGGCACCGCGTATCGTTGCCGCTGGAACTCGGCCTTGATGTTGATGAAGCGGATGTCACGGCAAGGCATACCGAGGGCGATCTCGATGCCGCCGAGGTCGAGTGGCAGGAGATTGGCCTGATCTATCCCGGTCAGGTTACCTGGCAGTGGCTGAATTCGGACCACCCGGGGGCGCAACTCGTGCGCCAGGGGGAGTTGAGCGTCCATGACCAGCATGCGCTGGACGAACTCATGGAATTCATTGTGGAAGATGAACGCACCCGCCTGGGTGGTGAATGAGGCCTGGCCGCATGGCCCACTCGGTCGGATCGAGGGCATGAGCGGACGCCTGATCGAGGTCGTCGGCGTATTCCTGCGCCTTGGGCTGACGTCGTTCGGGGGTCCGGTCGCCCATCTGGGCTTCTTTCGCGAAACCTTCGTTCGTGAGCGTGGCTGGCTGGACGAGCGCAGCTACGCCGAGCTGGTGGCGCTGTGCCAGTTCCTGCCGGGGCCGACTTCGAGTCAGGTCGGCTTTGCCCTGGGCCTGCATCGAGGCGGAGTACTGGCCGGCTTCTGTGGGGCGCTTGCCTTCATGCTGCCGGCGGCGGTGATCATGATCGGGTTCGGTCTGGGGGTGGCGGCGACCGACATCGCCGACTGGGATGTCCTGTTCCAGGGGCTGAAGGCAGCCGCCGCCGCTGTCGTTGCCTGGGCGCTGTGGGGCATGGCGCGCTCGCTGTGTCCGGATCTGCGCACCGGCGCCATTGCCGTGATGGGGTTCCTGGTGGTTGTGGTCGTCGCCGGCTTTGGTGGCCAGCTCGGCGCAATCCTGCTGGGGGCGGTCGTTGGCGGGCTGCTGCTGAGCGGGCGCCACGGCGAGACGTCAGCGACCACGCTCCGGGTCCCGCTCGGCCGTCGGGGCGCCCTGGTCGCATTCGGCCTGTTCGTGCTGCTCCTCGGTGGATTGCCGGTACTCGCACTCGTCTCCGGCACCACCGGCGGGTCGGTGCTGGACGCCCTCTATCGCTCCGGCGCGCTGGTATTCGGTGGTGGGCACGTCGTGTTGCCGCTGCTGCAGACGGCGGTGGTCGAGCCCGGGCTGATCGACGCCGATCGTTTCCTGGCCGGGTACGGGGTGGCGCAGGCCATGCCGGGCCCGCTGTTCACCTTCGGCGGCTACATCGGTGCGGTAACCGGTGGGCTGGGGCTGGCAGTGGCTGCCACGCTGACCATTTTCCTCCCCGGTTTCCTCCTGGTACTGGCGCTGCTGCCGCTCTGGCAGCAGGTGCGCGACGATCCCCGCCTGCGGCGACCGCTCGCCGGGGTCAATGCCGCCGTGGTGGGGATTCTCGCCGCGGCATTGTGGGATCCGGTGCTGGTCCACGGGGTCACCGCGGCAAGTGACGGCATGATCGCGCTGACGGCGCTGCTCCTGCTGGCCTCGGGCCGGTTGCCGGTATGGCTGATCGTTGCCGGTTGCGGGCTGGCGGCGGTGCTCGTGGCCGCCATGACCGGCTAGCGACGCGCCACTCGCGTCAGGCCCCGACCGGTGCCCCGTCGAACTCCGCCATGGCGTCAAGCAGCGCGTCCCAGAACCAGACAGCAGATGCGGAATCCGCCAGCAGGTGGAACGCGTTGCCCTCGTCGCGAATGAGGATCGTGTTCAGCCGCGCCACCGAGGTCTGGGCGACGGTGCCTGCCGGGAAGTGGTGTACACGCAGGTCCACGCCGCACAGCTTCTGCAGACAGTCGACGCTGGCATCGCCCTGGAGGCGGAACCAGCAGTGTGAATCCCGCCGGGGTGCCGACCAGACGCCCGCGCCCGGAATGGCGCCTTCGAGCTCGGCGATGGCCTTGCCACTGCCGGCCGAACCGAGAATCAGGGCTTCGGTGTCAGCGAGTCGTACATTGATCGGACCCTCGTCCGTGATCAGCGCCGTATTGTTCGCGGCCGGCACGGCCCAGCCCTGCTCCGCCAGCCAGGTGAGCGCGCGCGGACCTTTCACCCCGATGCGGGCAATGGGCGACAGATCGGCCAGGCCGAGCGGCGGCGGTGGCTCCGGGAACTCCACGGCCAGCGCCGCGTCGCCGATATCGCGGAACGTGGCGCCGGCGGCGACCAGGCGGGTGTAGACAAAGCTGCGCCGGTTGAACTGCTCCGGACGCACCGTGTTGGACGTTACTGTGCTCACAACGAATTCTCCTCCAGCCGCGGGGTCGCTCAGAGTTTCTGGCGCTCGCCATCGGCGTCATAGAACGGCATGGCGACCACCTCGGCTTCGACGAACTGGTCCTTGCCCACCTTGATCGAGAACTTGTGACCGGGCTCGGCCTGCGCCGGGGATACGAATGCCATGCCGATCGGACATTCAAGCGTGGGCGATTGCACGATCGAGGTCACGCGCCCGAGGATCTTGCCGCCCTCGATGACGAGATGGCTCTCCTCGGGCAGTCGCGCCGTATCGGCAGGCAGCCGGAAGCCGATCAGCTGCCGGGTCGGCGTATGCCCTTCGCGCGCATTGATCGCCGGGCGGCCGACGAAGAACGGCTTCTTGCGCGCGATCGCCCAGCCCATCGCCGCTTCGCTCGGATGCGTGAGATTGTCCGTATCCTGCCCGACAATGATGTGGCCCTTCTCCAGCCGCAGTACACGCTGGGCCTCGACGCCGAAGGGGCGGATGCCGTCGTCCTTGCCGGCGGCCACGAGGTGTTCCCACAGCGCTTCGCCGCAGGCGGCGGGGCAGTGGAGTTCATAGCCGAGCTCACCGACAAAGCCGACGCGCATGGCCCGCACGGGAACGCCGGCGACATGACCGGTGCGTACCTCCATGTAGGGGAAGGCCTCCGCCGAGAAGTCGATGTCGCTGTCCAGACGCTCGAGCACCTGCCGGGAGTTGGGGCCGGCAATATTGATGCCCGCATAAGACGCCGTGACGTTGATGATGTCGACGTCGAGCCGCCACTGCGCGTTCCACCACAGCATGCGCCGCTGGACGTTCTCGACGCCGCCGGTCGTGGCCGTGACGTAGAAGTAGTCGTCGGCGAGCCGGGCGGCCACGCCATCATCCACGATCGACCCGGTGTCATCCGTCATCAGCAGGTAGCGGCTGCGATTCACCGGCTGTTTCTTGTAGGCGAAGGTGTACATGCGGTTGAGGAACTCCGCCGCGTCATCGCCGCGGACCTCGATACCGCCGAGCGTGGACACGTCGATCAGGGCGACGCCCTCGCGTACGGCCTTCACCTCGCGGCGGATCGCCGCATCCCGGTCCGGCCCGTACCAGGCGGGCCGCATCCACGCGCCGGCGACCATCATCTGTGCACCGGCAGCATGGTGCAGGTTGTTCATGGCGGTATGGCGCACCGGATCAAAGCCGCGTCCGCCGAGATGGGCGAACTTCTCCGGGAATACCGGGGGACGATTGGTCGAGGCGCGTGCGCCCTCCAGCGCCTCACCCGTGGCGTGGGCGACCAGGCGAACGGCGTTGACCGCGGCCGTGCGGCCCTGGCTCGGGCCCATGCCGACGGTCGAGAAGCGCTTGACCAGCTCGATGGAGCTGAAGCCCTCGGCGGTGGCATTGATCAGGTCCTTGATCACCAGGTCCTCGTCGAAATCGACGAATTCCTTGCCGTCCTCGTGCGCGAAGATCGGCCAGGAATCGTTGGCCGGGCCATCACGCGTGGTCGGGTCGGGCAGCTTCGCGGCCTCGTCGGCCGCGGCGGCGCGGCCGGCCGCTTCGCCTTCGCGGGCCGCGGTGTCGAGATTACACGGGCCGCACACGGAGCCGGCCGCATGCATGCCGGGCGGCAGCGAGCGAATGGCCAGGCCGTGGCTCGATTCGCTGTAGGAGACGTCGCCACCGGCATGGGCAATCAGCGAGACCGCGGGCGTCGCGCCCACATCCAGCGTGACCAGATCGCAATCGACGTCGATGCCCGGTGCGCTGGCGTCACCCGTGCGGTTGCGGTCCGTGATGCGGACACCGGCCACACGCTGGTCCCGTTCCACGGCATGACGGATGCCGCTGCCGGTGTGTACCGCGATGCCGCGCGCATGCATGGCATCGACGCGCGGATCGGCATCGGGCGTGGGGCGCAGATCGACCACCGCGGCGACTTCGACGCCGGCATCAGCCAGGTCCAGGGCGACGCCATAGCCATCGGCGTTGGCGGTGACGCAGACGGCGCGCCGGCCCGGGCGCACGCCATAGAGACGCATCAGGCGCTGCACGCCGGAGCCGAGCGCAATGCCCGGCAGGTCGTTGTTGTGGAACAGCGCGGGCTGCCCGATCGCGCCGGTGGCGACCACGACACGACCGGCGCGCAGCTTGGTCATCCGGTTGCCGTGGATGAGTGCGAGCAGGTTGTCGCCGAAACGGCCGCTGCAGCCCGTATCGGTCCATACGCGGATGTTGTCGTGTGCCTCGACGGCGGCAACCAGTTCCTCGCGCGCGCGCTGGCCCTGCTCACCGTCGGCGTCGAAGCGATGGTAGTTGAGGCCGCCACCGAGGATCGGCTCGCGCTCGATGATCACGGTATCGGCGCCGGCGTCGGCCGCCGCACGAGCGGCGGCGAGTCCGGCAATGCCGCCACCGACGACCGCAACGTCGCAGAAGGCGTAGTTCTTGTCGTAATAGCCGTGCTTGGCCGAGGTGTTGATGCGCCCGAGTCCGGCGGCGCGACGGATGAATTTCTCCCAGAAATCCCAGATTCCGCGTGGCCGATAGAAGGCGTGGTAGTAGAAGCCGACCGGCAGGAAGCGGGAGAAGCGTTCGGCAAAGCGGCCACGATCGCGGCGCAGGCTGCCCGAGTAGTGTTGACCATCGACCTTCAGGTCTGCACGCACCGGCACCTGTTCCGCCGGCACGTTGGGCTCGTCGCCGACCTGCACCAGCGTGTTGGCGTCATCGCCGGTGAGTGTGAAGGGCCCGCGGGGGCGGTGATACTTCAACGACCGGCCGAGGAGCCAGTCGCCGCGCGCCAGCACGGCTGAAGACACGGTATCACCCGGGTGGGCGGCAATGCGCTCGCCTTCGAAGGTGAAATGAATGTGACGGTCGCGGTCGATCAGGCGCCCCCACGGCTGGGGCAGGCGCGGCTGTGACGGGCCGGGGCTGGAATCGCGCTGGCTCATGAAGAATCGGCTCCCGTGGCGTAGTCGACGCGTTCGGTGAACACCTGGTCCGCCGGATAGGTGCGGATCAGGACGTCATTGACAGTATCGCGCTCGGCGATGAACCAGTAGCTGCTGGGCGCATGCAGCCACCATTCGCGTACGACGCCGGCCTTGTTATCGACCATGAACACCCAATCTGCCCAGGTCTCGGAGTCGGCTTCGGCGTCCGGCGCGGGGGTCACTTCGCCGCCGTAGACGAACTCACCGATATTGCGCCAGCCGTTGAGCGGACAGTGCATCAATTTCATGTTGCGACAGCCTCCATGATCCGTGTTCGGGTCCGGTCCGTCCGGACCGGCAAGTCGTGCGCCCCGGCGCATCCCGGTGCCGGGGCCTGAAAGTGTCGATCGCGCCGCGGGTCAGTGCCCGACCGAGGCCGCGCCGCGCTCGCCAACCTGGTCGAAGCGCGAAAAGCGGGTCATTTCGAATGCCTGGATGATCTCGGGCACGCGGTCGGTGGCGACCGTTTCGGCCATGCGCTTGCCGCAGACCGGCGTGGCCTTGAACCCCCATGTCCCCCAGCCGGCATCAATGTAGTAATTGTCGATCGGCGTCTTGCCCATCAGGGGAGAGAAGTCCGGTGTCATGTCGGTCATGCCGCCCCACTGCCGGTTCAGGCGCACGTCGCCGAGGAAGGGGAACAGCTCCATGGCATGCGCCATCAACCCCTCCTTGAAATCGAGCGTCGAGCGCGTGAGGTAACCCGGATAGGGATCGCTGGAGCCGCCCAGGACCAGCTCACCGCGCGCGGTCTGCCAGACATACGTATGCAGACTCCCGGAGACGATGATGGGGTCGAGGAAGGGCGCCATCGGCACCGATACGCAGGCCTGCAGCGGCACTGTGCGGATGGGCATGCGCAGGCCGAGCATGTCACCGACGCGGGTGGAGTTGCCCGCCACCGCCTGCAATACGCGGCCGCAGCGGATGGTGCCGCGATCGGTCTCGACCGCGGTGACCCGGTCGCCGTCGCGCTGGAAGCCCGTGACTTCGGTGTGCTCGTGGATTTCCACACCACGGCGGGCGGCCTCGTGCGCGTAGCCCCAGGCGACGCCGTCGTGGCGGGCGGTTGCGCCCGGCGGGTGGTACAGCGCACCGAGGATCGGCCAGCGCGCCTCCTGGGACAGATCCAGGTGCGGGCAGAGCCGGCCGATTTCGGCCGGGTCGATCAGTTCCGAATCGACCCCCTGGTGCTTGTTGACCTCGGCGCGCCAGCGCATCGTGCGCAGCGCGGCATCGGAGTGCGCCAGGGTGAGATGCCCGCGGTTCGACAGCATCAGGTTGAGGCCGAGTTCGTTCGACAGGCCGCGCCAGAGATCCATCGACTCCTCGTAGAAGTTCACCCCTTCGGGGGTGAGGTAGTTCGAACGCACGATGGCCGTGTTGCGCGCGGTGTTGCCCCCGGCCAGATAGCCCTTGTCGAGCACGGCAACGTTGGTGATCCCGTGATCCTTGGCAAGGTGATAGGCGGCGGCCAGGCCGTGACCGCCAGCGCCGATGATGACGACGTCGTAGCTCGACTTGAGCTCCGGCCGCGCCGGCAGGAAGCCGCGCGGGCGGTAGGCCTTGCGCAGGCCGAACTTCAGCAGGCCGAAGGGCATGAATGCTTGCTCCCGATTGGGTACTGCGGTGACATATTGACTCGCCTATTCAATCGAACTCGGTCGTCGTAGTCGAGTCATGAATCTGATCACTTGATTACATCGGTGCACACAGGTCTCCAGCGCCCGCGCGATCCCTGCGCGGGCCCGGCCATGGCTGGTGCGCTCGACATGCGTGCTCAGCTCCAGGGGAACGGGCTGTTCGACGTCGGATGCAGGTCGCCGGTGGCGTAACGGCCGAAGCGGAACGGCTTGAGCAGTTCGCTCTCACGGCCGACGATCTCCCGGGCCACCAGGGCGCCGACACCGATCATCTTGTAACCATGATTGGAATCGGCAATGAAATAGCAGTTCTCCCGAAACACATCGAATACCGGGAAGTTGTCGGGCGTGAAGCAGCCGATACCGCCCGAGGGCTCGTTCTTGTAATGGTCCAGCGAGCCCTTGAACCGATCCTGACAGAAGGCCAGTGCCGACACCCACATGTGGGCAAAATCGGGGCCGACCACGAAATCGGGCGACTCCGGGCCATACGGATCCACGGCCACCTGGTCGGCGGGGCGATCCACCGGGAACGGCGACGCACCACCCTGGATGCCGCCGAAATGGAAATCCGGCTTGTAGTAGATGCCCCACATGCGATCCGTGATCAGCGATCCGTCCTCGTCCGAATACAATGGTTCGTCCGAGTCGACATGGATTACCGGGGGCATTTCGCCACCGTTGGTCTTCTGGATGTCGGGTGACAGGCCGAGTGTGCCTTCCTGCAGGCTCCAGTAGGTCCACATGGGCACATCGGCATGCTCCGTGCCGCCGGGGTCGCGGACGGTCAGGCTTGGCGGCAGTTCGAGCATGTCCCAGAAGTGCTTGACCCAGGGGCCGACGCCGACCACGACATAGTCGGTCTCGATCGTGCCGCGCGAGGTCTGCACGGCGTTTACCGCGCCGCTGTTGTCACGCTCCAGGCCGGTTACCTCGACGCCGGTGATGATGCGTACGCCCTCGGCCTCGGCCTTGCTCGCAAGGCCGTAGATGGATGCCGTGTTGTTGGCGTAGCCACCGCGTTTTTCGTGCAGGACCGAAGTCGTACCGGGCGCCTGCCAGTCATGGAAGATACCGCGCATGTATTCGCGCGACTTGTGCTCACCCTCGATGAAGACGGATTCGTAGCCGATCGCTTCCTGCTGCGCGGCGATCGAGGCCACGTCGTCCCGCATGACCTCGGGGCTGATCTGCATGTAGCCGACCGGATGGTAGTGGAAGGTTGCGGGATCGCTCTCCCAGACATCGACGCTGTGCGCCATCAACTGGCGCATCGCCGGCTGGAAGTAGTTGTTGCGCACAACACCACAGGCGATGCCCGAGGCGCCGGCGGCGATCGCCGTCTTGTCGATCACGACGATATCGCTGCCATCACCGCGGCCGCTGGCGCGCAGCTCCCGCGCCAGATGCCAGGCCGTGCTCAGGCCATGGATGCCGGCACCGATGATCAGATAGGGGGAATGGTTCGGGAAACTCATCAGGGCGCTGCTCCGGATTTGCGTGTGAGTACCGTGCTACGTGCTTGCCGGCGGCTCAAACGATATAATTCACTACCAAGATGAAATAAATTCATCTACCCCGCGCGAGGAGTACCGTGGACCGCAGACTTCCCCCGATGGCCGCGCTGCAGGCATTCGAGGTCGCAGCCCAGCTGGGCAGCTTCAAGCAGGCGGCAGCGCAATTACACCGCACACCGTCCGCGATCAGTCATCAGTTCCGGCGCCTGGAGGGCGAGCTGGGCGTCAAGCTGTTCCATCGCGAACCGCATGGCCTGCGCCTCACGGATGCCGGGCGGTCGTATCTGCAGGAAGTCCATCAGGCGCTGGATGCGCTGGTGGAGGCAACCAACCGGTTGCAGCGACGCCACGGGGAGGGGCCGGTGGCCGTCAGCCTGTTCCCGAGTTTTGCCGTGCGCTGGTTGATTCCGCGGCTGAATGACTTCCGTGCGCACTATCCGGGTGTCGAACTCGCCCTGATCAATTCACTGCGCCAGGCGGACTTCGAGCGTGATGACATCGATGCGGCGATTCGCTTCGGTGATGGCGACTGGCCGAGCCTGCGCGCCGATGCGCTGATGGTCGAAACCTGTTTCCCCGTGTGCAGCCCTGCTGTGGCGCAGCGGCTGGCGACGGTCGATGACCTGAGCAGCTGTGTGCTGTTGCATAACGCGGCCCATCCGGGCGAGTGGCGCGACTGGCTGTCGCAGGCGGGAGCCGTGACCGTGGATGCGGAGTCCGGTCCCGTATTCGATGCCTCCAACGAGGTGCTGACTGCGGCCGCCAATGGCATGGGTGTTGCGATCGGCCGCAGCCCGCTGGTCGATGCGGATATTGCCGGCGGACGCCTGGTCGAGCCTTTCGACATACGCCTGCAGACGCGCGGGCGCTACTGGCTGGTTGCCCCGGAAGCGACTGCCGATGATCCCGGGATCGCCGCCTTGCGGACCTGGCTGTTGCGTTCCCTGGCAGCGGATGAGCACGGATGATGCTCTCGGGGATCTCGTCATGACACAATCGAAACGGCGTTGGGATCCCGCGTTGAAGCGGCTCCCGGACTGCGTTCGCGGGCCCAATCGCACCTGTCGCTGTGAGGTAACGTCAGGTCGCCGGTGCGCCAGCAGGTGGGCAGGGGCGAGCCTACGCTAGTTGATTGACAGGCCGCGCTCCGACAGGCGCAGAGCGCCCATCCTTCACTGCCATGGGGACAGTCTGATGACGGACACTCAGGACGACGATATTGATCTGCGGTCGCTGTCGGACGACGAGCTCGTCGAGCAGGTACACGACGACCTCTACGATGGCCTGCAGGAAGAAATCGAGGAAGCCACCAGCATCTTTCTTGAACGCGGTTGGTCGCCGAGCAAGGTGCTCGACGAGGCGCTCGTCGGCGGCATGAACATCGTCGGTGTCGATTTCCGCGACGGCATCCTGTTCGTCCCGGAAGTGTTGATGGCCGCCAACGCGATGAAGGGCGGCATGGAAATCCTCCGCCCATTGCTCGCCGAGACCGGCGCGCCGCCGCTGGGCAAGGCGGTCATCGGTACGGTCAAGGGCGACATCCACGACATCGGCAAGAACCTCGTCGCCATGATGTGGGAAGGCGCCGGTTTCGAAGTCGTCGATATCGGCATCAACAAGCCGGCGGAGGCTTTCATCGAGGCGGTCGAGGAACACAAGCCGGATATCCTCGGGATGTCGGCGCTGCTGACCACGACCATGCCGTACATGAAGGTCGTCATTGACGAGATGACCGAGCGTGGCATCCGCGACGATTACATCGTGCTCGTCGGTGGGGCACCGCTCAACGAGGAATTCGGCAAGGCCATTGGCGCCGATGCCTATTGCCGTGATGCGGCGGTGGCCGTGGAAACCGCCAAGAAATTCATCAAGCAGCGGCGCGATGCCGCCGGCTGACGCCAGGCAAGACTCGGCGGAAGGGCGCGGCGACAACCGGACCCTGATACTTGCATGTGGCGCGCTGGCGCACGAGATCGTGGCGCTGATGCGCATCAACGGTTGGTCGCAGTTTACGGTGCAGTGTCTGCCGGCCGATCTGCACAATCGGCCGGGGGAAATCCCGGAGGCGGTTCGCGCCGGCATCCACAAGGCCCGATCACAGTTCGATCACGTATTTGTCGCCTATGCCGATTGCGGTACCGGCGGCATGCTGGATCGAGTGTTGGCGGAAGAAGGGGTGGAACGGCTGCCGGGCGCGCATTGCTACGAGTTTTTTGCCGGATCGCAGGCGTTTCATGCGCTGGCCGAACAGGAGCCCGGGACGCTGTATCTGACGGACTTTCTGGCACGCCACTTCGATCGCCTGATCGTGCGGGGCATGGGCCTGGATCGCTACCCGCAAATGCGTGACATCCTGTTCGCCAATTACACCCGGTTGGTGTATCTCGCGCAGACGGTTGACGCGGCACTGGAGGCGAAGGCGCAGGATGCGGCGACGTATCTCGGGCTGCGCTACGAATATCGGTTCACGGGTTACGGTGAGCTCGAGACCACGCTTGGGTCGTTGCATCCAGCGACCGGACCGCACGAAAAGGTGGTGACATGGCGGCGAAACTGATCCGCGTGTACTGGCGGGATATCCCGGCCCAGGTCATTGCGAAGAAGGGGCGAACGGCGGCCAAGCGCATGTTGAGCGATCGCTTCCAGGAGGCGATTGATCGCGCGGCTATGCGCGCGGGTCGCGGCGGTTCCGATGCGTACATGGCTGACTGGCGGCGCGAGCCCGAGGACTGCGGCGACGACCTCGAGGCCGAGGCGGACGCCGCTGCGCAGGCATTCGAAGCGGCGTATTCCGACGACGATTTGCAGACGCTGGTGCGCAACAAGGGTTCGCGTCAGGACGACGCCTGATCGTTACACCACCGTCGAACCGACCGGTTCGACCCGTTCAGGAGGTAGCGCGATGTATGCAGTCCGCCGCTGGGCCGTGCGCCACGCTCGAGGTCTGGAAATCTTTTATAACGCCTTCGAACGGGTGTTGCTGTGGCTCGAACCGGTGATCCGCAAGATCGGCTATAACCGGCTGGAAAAGCCCGTCGCCTGGGTCGAGAAGCAGACCAAGGGCTTCCTCTTCGACTGCAAGATGTGTGGCCAGTGCGCGCTCTCGCACACGGGCATGTCCTGCCCCATGAATTGTCCCAAGCAGTTGCGTAACGGACCTTGTGGTGGCGTTCGTCCCAACGGCAATTGCGAAGTCAAGCCCGACATGAAATGTGTATGGGTGGAAGCCTGGGAAGGATCGACTCGCATGAAGAACGGGGGCAGCATCCATGATGTCGATGTCCCCGTGGATCGCACCCTCGAGGGCAAGTCGAGCTGGCTGCGCGTGGTCTGGTTGAAGACCGAGGAAGAGCGCAGCAGGAATCAGGAGGAAGCGGCATGAAATTCGATGACGAGCCGGTCCCCGGCTTCCAGTTGCCGATTCTTCCCGGGCATTCGTCGCCCGGGCGACTCGAGCGGGTCTTGCGCGCCGGCCGGTTCGCGGTGACAGCCGAGATCGCGCCCCCCGATTCCGCAGACCCCGATGACGTCTATCTGCGCGCGCGCATCTTCGATGGCTATGTCGACTCGATCAATGCCACCGACGGCTCCGGTGCACACTGCCACATGTCGTCCGTGGGTGTGTGTTCGCTGCTGACGCGTGAGGGCTACAGCACCATCATGCAGGTGTCATGCCGCGACAAGAATCGGATCGCCATGCAGGGCGACATTCTCGGTGGTGCGGCGATGGGCGTGGCCAATGTGCTGTGCCTGACCGGTGATGGCGTGCAGGCGGGTGATCACCCGGAAGCCAAGCCGGTGTTCGATTACGACTGCATGACGCTGCTGGAAAACGTACGCATGATGCGTGACGAGGGACACTTCCGCAGTGGGCGCAAGCTGACCGCCAGGCCCAGGCTGTTCATGGGTGCTGCAGCCAATCCGTTCGTGCCGCCGCAGGAATTCCGGGTGGATCGGCTGGCGAAGAAGATCGCCGCCGGTGCGCAGTTCGTGCAGACCCAGTACTGCTTCGATATCGAGATGCTCAAGCAGTTCATGGAGCGTGTGCGTGAGCGTGGGCTGCACAAGAAGGTCTTCATCATCGTCGGCGTGGGGCCGTTGGCCTCCGCCAATGCGGCACGCTTTATCCGGGCGCATGTACCGGGTGTGCACATCCCGGACGAGATCATCGACCGCCTGGCCGGCGCGCAGAAGCCGAAACTGGAAGGCCGCAAGATCTGCGTGGAGATGATCCAGCAGATCCGCGAGATCGAGGGCGTCCATGGCGTGCATGTCATGGCATTCCGCCAGGAAGAGGCGGTCGCAGAAATCATTGATGCATCGGGCGTGCTCGAAGGGCGTGTGCCGTGGCATCCACACCGAGACACCGTAACCGAAGAACAGAGGGCAGCGTCATGACTGAAACCGTCGTTAGTTCCGCGAAAAAGGAATGGGTAATCGGCTTTGAACGGCCGTTCACGGTCATTGGTGAACGCATCAATCCGACCGGCCGCAAGATGCTGGCGCAGGAAATGGCGGCGGGCGACTTTTCCCGGGTCGAGGCGGACGCGCTGGCCCAGGTCAAGGCGGGTGCTCACATGCTTGACGTCAATGCGGGTATTCCGCTGGCGGATGAGCCGGCCATTCTGGCCGAGACCGTGAAGCTGGTGCAGTCGCTGACCGACGTGCCGCTGTGCATCGATTCGTCGATCATCAAGGCGCTCGAGCGCGGTCTCGAGGTCTATCAGGGCAAGGCGCTCGTCAACTCCGTCACCGGCGAGGAAGAAAACCTCGAGGCGGTACTGCCGCTGGTGAAGAAGTACGGCGCCGCCGTGGTGGCGATCTCCAACGACGAGACCGGTATCTCGCAGGATCCGAATGTGCGCTACGAGGTCGCCAAGAAGATCGTCGAACGCGCGGAGGACCATGGCATTCCCCGCAGCGACGTCGTGGTCGATCCGCTGGTGATGCCGGTTGGTGCGGTCAATACCGCCGGCCGTCAGGTGGCCCAGCTGCTGACCCGCCTGAAGGACGAGCTCAAGGTCAACACGACCTGCGGCGCTTCCAACGTCAGCTTCGGCCTGCCCAACCGCAATGGTCTGACGGCATCGTTCCTCAGCATGGGCATTACCTCGGGCCTGACAACCGCGATCATGAATCCGCTCCATGAGCCCGAGATGCAGGCGGTGCGCGGCGCCGACGTGATGATGGGCCACGATCCCGACTGCATGCGCTGGATGCGTGCCTATCGCGACCCGGCGCAGGTTGCGGCCGAGACCGGAGGCGGGACGAGTCGCCGCCGCGGTGGCCGGAGCCGTCGTGGCTGACGACGCGCTCGTCGTCTTCAGCCCCTCGGGCCGACGAGGTCGATTCCCGATCGGCACGCCCGTGCTGCAGGCGGCACGGGCGCTGGGTGTCGACATTGACTCCGTCTGTGGCGGCCGCGGGCTCTGCGGCCGCTGCCAGGTGGTGCTGTCGGAAGGCGAGTTCCCCAAGTATGGCGTCGACTCGCGTGCGGACCACCTGACGGCGTTCTCCGAGACGGAACAGGATTACGAGGCCCAGGTGGGTCGCTTGAAGGCCGACCGGCGCCTGTCCTGCTCGGTCAAGGTCCTCGGCGACGTGGTCATCGACGTGCCGCCGGATAGTCAGGTGCACAAGCAGATCGTGCGCAAGGATGCCGGCGCCTACGACATCGAGCTTGATCCCGTCGTGCGCATGTACTACACGGAAGTGCAGGAACCCTCCATGCATGACCCGTCGGGTGATCTCCGGCGGCTGCTCGAGGCGCTCGAGTTCGAATGGCGGCTCGAGGATATCCACCGCTGTGACCTGCGCGTGCTGCAGGATCTGCAGCCGGCGCTGCGCAAGGGTGCCGAATGGTCCGTGTCCGTGGCGGTGCACAACGGCAACGAGATCATCGGCGTCTGGCCGGACTTCTTCGATCAGGTGTACGGCGTTGCCGTCGACATCGGTTCGACCACGGTGGCGGCGCACTTGTGCGATCTCTCTTCCGGAGAAGTGCTGGCCTCGGCGGGTGTGATGAACCCGCAGATCCGCTTCGGCGAGGACCTGATGAGTCGGGTCTCCTACG
>CAZJGZ010000042.1:0-9718 GCA_964545695.1 uncultured Ectothiorhodospiraceae bacterium
GCGATTGGCGCCCCGGGCAGGATTCGAACCTGCGACTTCTCCCTTAGGAGGGGAGCGCTCTATCCAGCTGAGCTACCGGGGCGTTGGGGTGCGTTTTACTCTCTGGCTGGCATGGGGGTCAAGGCGCCGCCTCGCGGCTTCAGACCCAGGGCAAAGCTGGCAAAGCCGATGGCGAGGACAGCACAGGTGATGATCAACAGCTTGGAGTAGCTGTGGTCGACGCCGGTCAGCAGTCCGATCCAGTTGATGTAGCCCGAGTCTTCCAGGAAGTAGAGGATTGCCCCGGCGGTAGACGTGGCGAAGGTGGTGGCGAAGGCCCAGAGCGCGACCTCGCGCCCGCCCACGATGCAGAAGGCGATCACGGGCGTGAGGAACAGCGACGCCGTGGCGCTGACGGCAACGGCGGCGAACAGGTCGTCCGTCCCGATGAAGACCAGCACCAGTCCACCCAGCGCGAACAGGAGCATGGCAATGCGGCCGTTGCGTGCATTCGGCGCTGCCATCTTCATGTCGACCACTGCGAGTTTGGCCGCACTGGAGAAGGTAGAGTCCATGGTCGAGGCGGCGGAGATGATCAGGGCGGCGCCGACGACGGCGATGGCCGGCGTGCCCAGCAGCCGCGCCAGCGTGTCCAGCAATTCCTCGTCCGCCTGCGCATGCAGGCCGGCGAATACGCCGAGCAGGCCGAAGGCCAGGATGCACGCGGCGGAGATCCAGAAGGCATGGAGGAAACTGCGGCGCGTGGTCTCGCGGCCGGCGATGAAGCCGCGATCCATCATCACCGGGTCGTGCAGCGGGTAGCTCCAGACCTGCAGCAGCGCTACCAGCAGCAGGATCCAGCCGGGGCTGGTGAGTTCGGGGGTGCTGACGGCGAGCTGGCTCGCGCTGAAATCGCCGTGGAGCAGCATGAGGCCGAACAGCCCGGCGATCAGGACCAGCAGCAGCGACATCTGGATGACGTCGGTGCGCAGGGACGCGCGCAGGCCGCCGACCATGGAATACGCAAGGGTAATGCCGGCGACGACGAGGATCGCGCTGGTATAACCGATCGATCCCTGACTTCCGAAGACGATGCCGACGACCAGCAGGTTGGCGAAGACCTCGCTCAACAGGCGCAGGGACACCAGCAGGTTGTAGCTGGCCGTACCCAGCCAGCCGAAGCGCGCTGACAGGAAGGACTGCACATTGGCCGCCCCGTGGCGGAAACGCAGCCGATCGATGATCAGCCAGCCCGTGAGGAAGGAACCGTAGTAGGCCGTGTAGGCGATGGCACCGCCGATGCCGAAAAAGTAGCCGAGGATGCCGGCGTTCATCAGCGAGCGGGCGAAGATCCAGGTCGTCACCTGCGACAGCGTCAGCGTCAGCACGCCGGGCAGGGCGCCGCTCTCGCCCCAGCCACGGAAGAAGCCATCAGCACTGCGCACGCGTGGCGCCACCGCAAAGCTCAGCAGCGCCAGGGCGGCGATGACGGCCACCATCAATGCAGTCGGTATCTCACTCATGGTGGTGGGGCAACTCCCGTTACTGGACCGGTGTCCGGTGGTTGTGCACGCGATTGTGCCCGTCTCGGGCCGATCGCGGGTGGTGCAAGCATAGCGAGCCGGCCGGGTCGGCCTGCAGTCGTAGTTTCCACAATGTCTGGTGTCGCCCGGAGTGGCGCCGGTCCTGTCACAATCGCAACCGGACGACCGCTACCGGTTGGCAACCCGAGGATACACGCGTGATTCCAGGCCGCACTTGCCCGCTTTACTACCGTCGCCAGCCGGAAGCGCTGGCGCGGGCGCCCGATCTGGTGGTCGACCGGTTGTATGTGGCCGGTGGCGTGTACGGCAATCTCGAGGCCCTGGAGACGCTCGCCGCTCTGGCTGGCGAAGAGGCGGCGACGCTCTGTCTCAACGGGGACTATCACTGGTTCGACGCGGCAAGCGACTGGTTTGCCCGGGTCGAGGCCGAGGCCTCGCGCCATGTGCGTACCGCCGGCAACGTCGAATATGAGCTGGCCCAACCGAGTGACGCGGGTTGCGGCTGCGCCTACCCGGAGACCGTGCCGGCAGCTTTCGTCGAGCGTTCGAACCACATCATGCTTGCGTTGCAGCAGGCCGCCGGAGCAGGCGAGCGCGCGGCGCTGGCAAACCTGCCGCTGGATCTGCGCATCGATGTGGGAGACCTGCGCGTGGCCGTGATCCACGGCGACCCGGAATCCCTCGCCGGCTGGGAGCTGGCCGTGGAGGCCGCCGAGGGCGACCCGGCAGGGTTCGCCGAGCGCGTGGCGGACTGGTTCCGGCGCAGCGAGGTCGATGTCATTGCCTGTGCCCATACCTGCCTGCCGCATGCCCACCGGCTGGTCGTCGATGGTCGGGCGCGTGTGGTGATCAATAACGGCGCCGCCGGCATGGGCAACTTCCGTGGCGATCCCCGGGGGCTGGTAACCCGGATCGCGCCCGAAGCCTCAGCCGCGGCGCTCCATGGCACCGAACTCGATGGCGTGGTGGTCGAGGCGGTGCCGCTGGCCTTCGATGTCGCTGCCTGGCGCGAGCGTTTCGAACGCCTCTGGCCGGCGGGTTCGGCGGCCGCGCTGAACTACGCCGATCGCATCGTCGCCGGCCCGCATTTTGCTCGCGAGCGCGCGCTTGGGGCCGGCATTACTCCGCGCTGACGGCGCGCGCTGCCGGCGGCAGGGTGAAGCGGAATGTGGAGCCCCGCCCCGAGCTCTCGATCAGCGCCAGTTCCCCGTCGTGGCTCTCGATGATCGATCGGCACAGCGACAGGCCGATGCCGAGGCCCTCGCCCTTGGTACTGAAGAACGGCTCGAACACCTGATCGCGCGCACCCGCATCAATGCCGGGGCCGGTATCCGTTACCTCGACCTGCAGGGCGCCCGTGGCCGTCGTATCGGCGTGCACCCGGACCTGTTGTATCGGGCCCTCCGCCGTACGCACGGCCTCCAGTGCATTGCGCACGAGATTGAGTATCACCTGCTGCACCAGGACGGAGTCCGCCCGCACCGTGGGCAGTGCATCGCCCTGCGAGAACGCCAGGTCCACGCCGGTGTGGCGGGCCTCGGCATGGAGCAGGGTGGCGCTGCGCTGAATGATTGCGGCGGCGGGCATTGCTTCGCGCTGGCTCTCGCCGTTCTTCATGTAATCGCGCAGACGCGCGACGATCTCGCGAATGTGTTCCGCGCTTTGGCACGCCTTGTGAATCTGCTCGCGAACCGTTTCAGGGTCGGGGTTCCCCTGGTCCAGCACGCGCAGGCTCGACTGGCAGCGGGTCAGCAGGGCGGTCAGGGGCTGGTTGATCTCGTGCGAGATGGCCGACGCCAGCTCGCTGATCGAGGCTTGCCGTGAGACCCGGGCGAGTTCGCTGAGGTAGCGTCGTGCCTCGCCGCGAGCGCGGACTTCCTCCGAGATATCGCGCGAGAAACTGATGATCACGTCTTGGTCGCGCTGGCGAATGTACTGTCCGGTTACCGTCACGGGGAACGTTTCGCCAGCAGCCGTGCGCATGCGCCGATCCATGCGCACATGCCCCTGACTGCGCATGGCCTCGACGTGATTCGGGAACTCATCGGCCCGGAGATCGACATCGACATCCCAGATGGCCATCTGCTGCAACTTGGAACGCTGCATGCCGAGCGTCTCCGCTGCGGTCTGATTCGCGTAGATGATGCTGCCGTCGGGATCGATCCACAGCACCATTTCGGGCGCATGATCGAGCAGATACTCGATGCGCGCGAGGCGATCCTGGATGGTGCGGAATTCCGTGACATTCACCGGATCGCCGATCTCCAGTGCCGGCTCGGCACGAAGATCACGGGCGATCGCCAGCACACACGAGCGGCCGTCGATCTCGATGCTGCTGGCCGTGATTTCGGCGGGGATGAATACCCCCTCGCGGCAGCGACAGGTAAGGCCACGGGCACGGGCGTGGCCGTGTTCGCGGACCTGGCGGACCAATTCGGTGAAGCGTTCCAGCTCGAAGGGGTGCAGGTCGGCGACCGTCAGGTCCAGCAGTTCGACCCGCGAATACTGGAGCATGCGCGCCGCGGCATCGCTGACATCAAGGATCTCGCCGGTATCCGGGTCGAGCACGAAGGCCGGCTCCCCGAGCTCGCGGAACAGGCGCGTATAGTCCATGGTCGACGTGTCCGGTGATCGCGGCGTCGGCTTGCTCATCCTGCGCCCCCCGTGCGCAATACCGTGGCAAGCATAGGCCAGATGCCTGCCAGCGTCACCTTGCCGGACATGACGGTCGTGACGGCCCGGCGGCGCGTGCCGTAAGCTCGACGATGGCATGGCTGTGGGGACTACCCGATGAGTACTGATGCGTACGCCGATGGTATCGCCTGGATCGATGGCGATCGGGTGCCGATCGCCGAGGCGCGTTTGCCGTTGCTCGACTGGGGGTTTCTCCACTCCGACGCGACCTACGACGTGGCGCACGTCTGGCAGGGGCGTTTCTTCCGTCTCGACGATCACATCGAACGCTTCCTGGCCGGCATGGGCGCGCTGCACCTGTCGATCCCGCAGGACCGGGCGGCGATCGCGGACATCCTTGCCGAGCTCGTTGCCACCAGCGGGCTGCGCGACGCCTATGTCGAGATGATCTGCACCCGCGGCCAGCCGGCGCCCGGCTCGCGCGATCCGCGCACCTGCACCAATCGCTTCTACGCCTTCGCCGTGCCATTCATCTGGATCGCGGATCCGGCGCAACAGGAGACCGGTCTGCACCTCACGATCAGTGCGCAGCAGCGCATTCCGCCTGCGTCCATCGATCCCCGGATCAAGAACTATCACTGGCTGGACATGGTCCAGGCGCTGTACGAAGCCTACGACCGGGGTGGCGAGACCGCGGCCACCGTCGATGCCGCCGGTAACGTGGTCGAAGGCCCGGGGTTCAACCTGTTCGCCGTGCAGGGCGAGCGCCTGATCACGCCCGCCCGCGGCGTGCTGGAGGGGATTACCCGTCGAACGGTGTGCGAACTGGCGACCGCGCGTGGGTATTGCGTGGAACAGACGGCGTTGCCGGCGGCGGACGTGCGTGCGGCGGACGAGGTCTTCATTACCAGTACCGCCGGCGGTGTCATGCCGATCACACGGGTGGACGACGCGGCCGTCGGTGATGGCACGCCGGGTGGGGTGACATGCGCACTGCGCGCCGATTATTGGGCATTGCACGATGACCCCGCATACAGTCGGCCAGTGGACTACGGGCACGTACCGGCTGCGGGTAGATTCCCGGAGGATCGGCAAGGCTGACAGTTGCGGACTGCGAGGATGAAACGGGGGATATGGTGGAGCCGAGGGGACTCGAACCCCTGACCTTCGCGATGCGAACGCGACGCTCTCCCAGCTGAGCTACGGCCCCGACAAGACGCGCATTGTAACGGCACCGTCGGCTTTTGCCCATAGCGCGCGTTTTGCGCGATGGGGGTCGGAGGTCATGCCAGGGATCGGTCGTGGCCGGTGAAATCGGGATCGGCGGTGCCGGGTGCGCGACCGGCCCGCACCGGGGCGGCCGCGGCTTCCTCGGCATGGCGGGTGAATTCCGGGTCGAGGATCTGCAGGAAGGCTCGTGCCTGGGGCGAGAGCACGCGGCCGCGGCGGAGTACGGCCCCGTAGCTGCGCTTGGGGAACCAGCGCCCGACCGGCATGGCAGCGATCGACTCGTTGCGCTTGAGGCAGATGCTGGTGACGATCGACACACCGAGATCAAGCTCGACAAAACGCTTGATGACCTCCCAGCCGCCCGCTTCCAGCACGACGCTGTAGTCCAGCCCGTGCTGATGAAAGACGATATCGACCGTGCGCCACGTGCTCAGATGGCGCGGGGGCAGGATCAGGCCGCAGCGGCTGATATCGGCGAGCGTGATGTCGTCCTGGCGCGTGAGCGGGTGGTGCAGGGCCGTGATCAGCATCGGCTCGTAGCTGAACATTGGCACGTAGTGCACGTCGTGCGGCACGTCGATCATCGAGCCGACGGCAAAGTCGACCTCGCCAGCCCGCAGCATCTTCATGCCGTCGCGGCCGGTGACATTGTGCAGATGGAGATCGACGTCGGGGTAGACGTCCGTGAAGCGCTTCACGTACTCCGGCAGCAGGTAGAGGATGGTCGACTCGCCCGCCGCGATATCCAGCCGTCCGCCCGCGGTCTCGCCCAGCCGCGCGCGCAGTGTCTCGGGCAGTCGGTCCATGCCTTCGACGAGGGGCAGGGCTGTTTCCAGCAGGGCACTGCCAGCGGCATTGAGCTCGATGCTGGGCCCGCGCCGGTTGAACAGGGCGATGCCCAGTTCCGTCTCCAGCGATTTCACGAGCTGAGACACGGTGGGCTGACTCAGATGCAGCCGTTCGGCGGCGCGCGACATGCTGCCCGTCTGGGCAGTGGCGCAAAATGCCCGTAATTGGCGCAAGCGATTGGCCTGCATACGCTGGTCCTGCGGATGTATTTGGGAAAACAATAGTTAATATTTATTAAATTGTCTAGTTTAATACTCCTTGCGCGGGCATATTCGCGGTGTATGAATCGGATCGGCTCGCCCGGTCCCCGCGGGAGGCCCCGATGACGACGCAGCAGAGTCGCGACGATACGCCCGAGATCACCGCCTGGCCCGATGGCGCCGACTGGCTGTTCACGCCGGAAGCGCAGCAGTTTCTTGCCGAGTTGCACCACCGTTTCGGTGCCGACATCGACGAGCGACTTGCCGAGCGGCGCTTGCGTCAGAAGCGCTTCGACGACGGCATGGATCCCCACTTCCTCGAGGAAACCCGTTCGATCCGCGAAGACGACTGGCGCATCCGACCGCCGCCGGCGGATCTGCAGGATCGCCGGGTGGAGATTACCGGTCCACCCGAGCGCTCGATGGTCGTCAACGCGCTCAACAGCAACGCCAACGTGTTCATGGCCGACTTCGAGGACTCGCTGGCCCCGAGCTGGGCGAACGTGGTGGCGGGTCAGATCAATGTCGCGGACGCCATTCGCCGCCGGATCGATTTTACCAATGACGCCGGCAAGGAATACCGCCTGAGCGATGACCCGGCCGTTCTCGTCGCTCGCGTGCGCGGGCTGCATCTGCCGGAGAAGCACATCCGCTTTGCCGGCAAGCCGATGGCCGGGGCGCTGGTCGATTTCGGCCTTTACGTTTATCACAATGCGCGCGAGCTCCTGGCGCGGGATACTGGCCCCTATCTCTACATCCCGAAGCTCGAGAACCACCGCGAGGCGCGCGTCTGGGCCGGGGTGATCGCCTTTACCGAGGACTATCTCGAATTGCCGCGTGGCACCATCCGCGTGACCGTGCTGATCGAGACGCTGCCGGCCGTGTTCGAGATGGATGAAATCCTCTACGAACTCCGCGACTGGATCTGCGGCCTCAATTGCGGGCGCTGGGACTATATCTTCAGTTTCATCAAGACCTTCCGCGCCCGCCCGGACTGTGTGCTGCCGAACCGCGATCAGGTCGGCATGAATCGGCATTTCCTGCATTCCTACTCGCGGCTGCTCATTCGCACCTGCCATCGGCGTGGTGCGCATGCCATGGGCGGCATGGCTGCACAGATCCCGGTGCGCGGGGACGAGGCGGCCACGGAAGCGGCGCTGGACAAGGTCCGTGCGGACAAGGAGCGCGAGGCCCGTGACGGTCACGATGGCACCTGGGTCGCGCATCCCGCGCTCATTGACGTGGCCCGGGAAATTTTCGACCACCACATGCCGCAGGCCAATCAGATCGATCGTGAAGATGATCTGCCCGCGGTGGGCCAGAAGGATCTGCTCAAGGTGCCTGATGGCACGGTCACCGAGCAGGGCGTGCGCGGCAATCTGGGCGTGGCCCTGCGCTATCTGGGCGACTGGCTCGGCGGGCGCGGCTGCGTGCCGATCAATCATCTGATGGAAGACGCCGCCACGGCCGAGATCGCACGGGTGCAGATCTGGCAGTGGCTCCACCACGACACGGCGGTACTGGAGGATGGGCGGCGCTTGACGCCGCGCTTTGTACGCGACTCGCTGGCCGCGGAATGCGACCGCCTGCGCGCGGACATCGGCGACGATGCCTACGCGGGTGGTCACTGGAACGAGGCGGCGCGCCTGCTCGAGGAGCTGGTAACCGCAAGACAACTGGCAGATTTTCTCACGATCCCGGCCTACGAACGCCTGCCGTGATCGTATCGAATCAGGGAGTAAGCGCATCATGACGACCATGAAGACAGCCCAGGAACTGGAGCAGCACTGGCAGACCGATCCCCGCTGGCAGGGCATCAAGCGCCCCTACAGTGGCGAGGACGTGCTGCGACTGAGCGGCAGCAAGCACATCGAACACACGCTGGCGCGCGATGGCGCGGAGAAGTTGTGGCGGTTGCTGAATGAGGAACCTTTCGTCAACGCGCTGGGCGCGCTGACCGGCAATCAGGCCATGCAGCAGGTCAAGGCCGGCCTCAAGGCGATCTATCTCTCGGGCTGGCAGGTGGCCGGCGACGCCAACCTGGCCGGTGCCATGTATCCGGACCAGTCGCTCTACCCGGCGAACTCCGTGCCGGCCGTGGTCCAGCGCATCAACAACACGCTCCGGCGGGCCGACGAGCTGCGCCACGCCGAGGGCGATGACAGCATTGACTGGTATGCGCCGATCGTTGCCGATGCCGAGGCGGGCTTCGGCGGCGTGCTCAATGCCTTCGAACTGATGAAGGCCATGATCGAGGCCGGTGCCTCGGGTGTGCACTTCGAGGACCAGCTCGCATCGGCGAAGAAGTGCGGCCACATGGGCGGCAAGGTGCTCGTGCCGACGCAGGAGCAGGTCCAGAAGCTGGTCGCCGCGCGCCTCGCGGCCGATGTCATGGGTGTGCCGACGCTGCTCGTCGCGCGCACCGATGCCGAGGATGCGACGCTGATGACCAGCGACATCGATCCCGCCGACGAGCGGTTCCTGACCGGCGAGCGCTCGTCGGAAGGCTACTATCGTGTGCACAACGGCATCGAGCCCTGCATCCAGCGGGCCAAGGCCTATGCGCCCTACGCCGACCTGATCTGGTGCGAGACCAAGCTGCCCGATCTCGACTTCGCGCGGCAGTTCGCGGAAGCGGTCCACGCCGAGTATCCCGGCAAGATGCTGGCCTACAACTGCTCGCCGTCGTTCAACTGGAGCAAGCACCTCGATGCAGCCACGATCGCCAAGTTCCAGCGGGAACTGGGCGCGATGGGCTACAAGTTCCAGTTCATCACGCTGGCCGGGTTCCACGCCCTCAACTACAGCATGTTCGAGCTGGCCACCGGCTACCGCGATCGGCAGATGGAAGCCTACGTCGAGCTGCAGGAGAAGGAGTTCGCGGCCGAGTCCACCGGCTACACGGCGACGCGCCACCAGCGCGAGGTCGGTGCCGGTTATTTCGATGACATCGCCACCGTGGTCACGGGCGGCCTGAGCTCGCTGGGTGCACTCGCGGGCTCCACGGAGGAGGCGCAGTTCTCGGAAGAAGAGCCCGAGAGCCACTGACGCCGTCGCGGCAACCGCTCCGCTCGGCGGACCGGCTGCCCAACCGAATCGCCCGGCGGGAGCGCCCGTCGGGCGGCCGGTGACTCGCTTGACGACAGGTGCGTGAAAATCCGTGCACGCGCTGTCGGCGAAGAGAATGCCAATGCAACAGAAACTGTCTCCCCGTCCGCCAATCGGCGGTCTCTGGCAGGCCGAATTCGAACGCGACGCCTGCGGCTTCGGGCTGATGGCGCG